>DAIMYJ010000098.1:0-11299 GCA_036734545.1 Chitinophagales bacterium | reverse complement strand
ATGTAGATGGCGGGGTGTTAGTTTCAAGCCCAACACCCACCATACACTAGTCATCAGTATAGCTACACATCTGCTAACCCAAGCACTTACGCACCTACCCCCACCCTCTTGGTTTTCCACAGTCATTCCACTACCTTTGCATCCCCTATATTTTAAAATCACTCAGAGAGTTTTATGCTTATTTCCAAGATCCGTCAGTATTCCTGGCTTGCAGTTGGCCTTATAACCTTGTGTTTGATCGGTTTTCTGGTGCAGGATGCCACCAATTCCAATACCGGTATCTTCAATAACAACCGGGCGCCGGAATACGCTACCATTTATGGTGAAGAGGTTTCCCGCGATGCCTTTGCCGAGCGCAGGGGTAAGTCGCTGCTCGAATACCTGACCTTCAACAACCAGGTGCTGGCCTTTGAACAGGGTCAGTTCCAGCTGGACCCGCAAACCGACTTCCAGATCGGCGAGCAGGCCTGGAATGAGTTTGTGAATGAGCGTATCATCGAGGAACAGATGGCCGAACTCGGCCTGGCCGTTACCGAAGAGGAGTTCAGCAACATCATCTACGGCCCCGATCCGCACCCTGCCATCAAGAACTACTACGTAGGCCTTTCGCAGAACGGTCAGTATGACGCCAGTCTGCTCCCCAACTTCGTTACCCAGATATCCAATGCCGAAGCGCAGCAGAACAACCCGCAGCTGCGTCAGGAATATTATCAGTTCATCTGCCGCGAGCAGGTTGCCAAGCGCGACTACAAGCAGACCAAGTATATGAGTCTGTTCAGCAAGGCCGCCTATGTGCCGGAGTGGATGGCGAAGCGCAACTATACCGTAGCCAACACGCGCCGGTCATTCCGCATGGTAAGCCTCCCCTACGGCCAGATCGCCGATAGCACCATCACCGTGTCTGACAAGGACCTGGAAGCTTATTACAACAAGAATAAGAACAAATACAAGCAGACCGAAGGCCGGGTTCTTGAGTATGTGAGCTGGGAGTTCACGCCGTCGGCTGCCGACAGCGCCGCTACCGTTGCCGCGCTGATGGAATCTGTGGCTAAGATGCGCGTTGCCAAGAACGACAGCGTATACATCGCCACCCGTTCTGAAGACCCGGATCGTCTGGGCAACTCCAACTACAGCCGCACCGACCTGCAAACCCAGGGCATTCCGGCCAATTTCGTGGATTCTTTCTTCACCAAGCCTGCCGGTTCACTGGTTGGTCCTTTCCAGGTAGGTGAATACTATAAAGTGGCTAAACTGAAAAGCCGCAGCACCATGCCCGACTCCGTGAAGGCGCGTCATATCCTGATCGGCATCAATGAAGGCCGCGACAGCGTTGCTGCCCTCCGTATCGTTGACAGTATCCAGGGACTGCTGAAGTCCGGTGGCGACTTCGGTAAGATCGCCGGTGAGGTGTCTGAAGATCAGGGTTCTGCCGCTCAGGGCGGTGACCTGGGATGGTCTACACCCTCTGTGAACTTCGTACCCGAATTCAAAGAATATATCTTCAAGACAGGCACCACCGGAAAAGTGGGTCTGGTGAAGACCATGTATGGCTACCACCTGATCGAGATCACCGAAATGAAGAACAGGAAGGAATTCGTGAATGTGGCCTTCCTGAGCAAGACCATCGGCCCCGGCAAGGAAACCATTGCAGAGATCGAAAAGACCGCTACCGGTTTCTATGAATCCAATCAGACACCCGAAGCTTTCGAAGCCGCTGTGACCGCTGCCAGACTCTTCAAGCGCACCACACAGCCGCTGCAGAAAAACATGTATGAGGTTCCGGGTCTCCCGAACTCACGCGAGATCATT
Source organism: Chitinophagales bacterium (assembly GCA_036734545.1). Lineage (GTDB taxonomy): Bacteria > Bacteroidota > Bacteroidia > Chitinophagales > BACL12 > UBA7236. Next base: position 9,490 of record DAIMYJ010000098.1, on the reverse strand, counting down.
ACCTGGGCTTATGATGCCGAACTCAACGACTTCAAATTCTTCAACCTCACCGAGTATGTGGTGGTGTGCTATGTGAAGGAGATCCGTGTGAACGGTATCGCTGACCTCGAATATGTGCGCGAGATGGTTGAGCAGGAAGTGATCATGGAAAAGAAGGCTGAACAGCTCACCAAGCAGATCAACGAAGCCATGCAGGGCGGCGCCGGACTGGATGCCATTGCCGCTAAACTGAATGTGCGTGTAGACTCTGTGCGCAACGCCAGCATGTCGTCACCCAGCGCTCCTATCCTGGGTCGTGAACCGAAAGTGATCGGCGCCGTATTCGCTGCCGAGAACGGCAAGGTAAGCGGACCTATCTCCGGATTGCGCGGTGTATATGTGATCGAGAATTTCGAAACCATCCCGGCACCTGAAACACAGGATTATACCCTCAACAAGAACCAGCTCACCTACTCCATGCAGAATAAATTCCAGGGACAGAGCATGTTCGTTGAACTGAAGGAGAAAGCCAAAGTGGAGGATAACCGCTATATCTACGGCGATTAAAACTTTTTATACCGCGGTATCGTTACTCTCCTGATGCCGCAACACAAACCCGCAGCCGGCAGCTCCGATTGCGGGTTTGTTGTTTCAGGCCAATCGCATTTTGTGTAATTTTACTAAAAGCATCGATCGTGGAACTGGTAAATAAAGTAGCGCAGAGCGGATTGCTCACCTTCAACCTCGAAGATATCTATCCTGCAGCAGGTAAGATCGCCGCATTCGATCTGAAGGATCATTTGTTCCGCGGGCTCATCCTGCGGGAAAAGGATTTTCGCGAAGCACTCGCCGCCACCGACTGGTCGCAATATGCCGGCAAGATACTGGCCGTGCATTGCTCGGCCGATGCCATCATCCCCAACTGGGCCTGGATGCTCGTAGCGGCCAACGCCGAACCCTACGCCGAACAGGTGATCATGGGCGATCCCGCATTAGCCCTGCGCAGATATTACAGCGATGCGCTCGCGAAAATGGACCTGTCGGCCTACACCGACCAGCGCGTGGTCATCAAAGGATGCAGCGACAAGGACGTGCCTGCGGAAGCCTATCTCGAGATCACGCAGCGCCTGCGCCCCATCGCTAAAAGTATCATGTACGGTGAGCCCTGCTCTACAGTGCCCGTTTACAAGAAAAAAGAGAACGCTTGAAGAAGATCCATTATATCCTGATCGGCGCCTTTCTGGGCATCGGCTGCATCGTGGTGCTGGCGGTAAAAGGAAATGCTTCTGCCGATAAACACGCGACAGCAGAACCGGTGGCTACCGACACCTTGCGGTCACTGGCAGATGATATTCGCACGATCAAATATTTTGCCGCCCGACTGCCCGAACAACTCACCTTTGCCGGCGAGACCGTTCCGCTCGATGATCCGGAAGTGCGTGAGCGTCTCGACAGAGAACTCACCGTTACGGGTTACTGGCATTCGAACACGATTCAAAATCTCAAGCTGGCGAATCGCTGGTTCCCCATCATTGAAGGTACATTAAAAGCGAACGGCGTTCCCGATGATTTTAAATATCTCGCCATGGCCGAAAGCGGATTGCGCAATGTGATCTCTCCTTCCAACGCACACGGCTACTGGCAGTTTCTGGAAGCTACGGCCGAACATTATGATCTGGTGGTGAATGGTGAAGTGGATGAACGCTACGACATGGAAAAAAGCACGCAGGCAGCGTGTGCCTATTTAAAGGATGCATACAAACGCTTCGGCAACTGGACGCTTGCTGCTGCTTCCTATAATGCCGGTATGGGTGCCATCGAAGGTGCGGTGAATTATCAGGATCAGAATTCCTATTACGATCTGTATTTCCGTGAAGAGACGTCGCGCTATGTATTCCGCGCACTGGCATTCAAGATCATTTACGAGCATACACAGGAATACGGTTTCTTCCTGACGAAGGAAGACCTGTATGAACCGCTGGCATATACCACCGTGGAGGTGACTGCAACGATCAGCAATCTCGCAGCATTCGCCAAGGAGCATAACACCAATTACAAGCTCCTCAAATACTACAACCCCTGGCTCCGCTCCGACATGCTCACCGTCAAACCCGGCCAAAAGTATTCGATCAAGATACCTGCCTAAACATTTTCAGTCGCACCAAACAGCCTAAGCCACTATGGCGCGATGGCGCAATGGCTGCACGAAGGTGTTTGTCTCTATTTAGTAATTCCCCCGGCACCATAAAACTTTGTGCCCCCCATTGCGTCCTAGCGTCATCGTGGCAATAAAACTGCAGTCAAACAACCCTGATCAGGCTGCACGTATTCGATTATAGGAAACGATCAACACATCCGTTGAAATATGATCAGATGCCCGAATGACTAGCCTTATAGGCATGTGAATGAGGGAAATTGCATAGCTTTACCCTGTATGCAGATCAGTACGCTGAGTGTGTTGGTGCCGGTATTCAATGAGGAGGCAACCATAGAACAGGTCCTGCTGTCACTGCTGCAGGTCAAGCTCAACGGAGGCATTGCCATGGAGATCATCGTGATCGATGACGGCAGCACCGATAACACGGCAGCAAAAGTTGCCACGCTGGCAGCACAACATCCGCAGATACGCGTGCTCACACATCCCCGCAACACCGGCAAAGGCAGCGCCATCCATTCCGCCATACCACATGTGAACGGCGAAATGCTGGTGATACAGGACGCCGATCTGGAATACGATCCGCGCGATCTGAACACCTTACTGCAACCCGCACTCGAACGCGACGCCGATGTGGTGTACGGCACGCGCTTCAGCAGCGAGCGTCCGCACCGCGTGTTGTATTACTGGCATCATGTAGGCAACCGCCTGCTCACCACACTCACCAACATGTTCGGCAATCTCAACCTGACCGACATGGAGACCTGCTACAAGCTCATGCGCACCGACCACGCGCGCGCACTTCGATTGAAAGAAAAACGTTTTGGCTTTGAACCCGAGATCACACTAAAGCTTGCCGCCATTCCCAATATCCGATTCTATGAAGTTGGCATATCCTATCACGGCCGCACCTATGCCGAAGGAAAAAAGATCCGCTGGACAGATGGCGTCTATGCGCTTTGGTGTATTTTTAAATACGGAATCTTCCGATAAGCATTGACACACACCGCACTGGATATCGTACTCCCCTGTTACAACCCCGCTCCCGGCTGGGCGGAGCATATCGTGCGCGGGTATTCCGCCATCTCGCAGGCACTGCCCGACACACAGGTGCGCATCCTGGTGGTGAACGATGGTAGTCTGCGTGGAGTAACACCGCAAGACATTCAACTGCTGGAAAAACACATTGCGCATTTTCGTTATATACCGTACACAAAAAATCGCGGAAAGGGATATGCCCTGCGCGAAGGCATCCGCCACTCCGATGCACCCTTTACCATCTATACCGATATCGATCTTCCGTATACCACAGAAAGCCTGCTGCATATTTACGGTGTTCTGCTGCGCGATGAGGCGGATATGGCAGTAGGCGTCAAGAACCGGGAGTATTATGCACATGTTCCGCCTTTCCGCAGGTTCATATCCCGACTGCTGCGCACCTGCTCTTCTGCTATTCTGCGATTGAAAGTGTCGGATACCCAATGCGGGTTAAAAGGCTTCAATGCCCGGGGCCGGGAACTGTTCCTCCGCACGACCATCGACCGTTATCTCTTTGACCTGGAATTCATCTTCCTGGCCTCCCGCGATGCGGCGATACGCATGTTGCCCGTGGAAATTGCCTTGCGCGATAATGTGCAGTTCAGCAGTATGCGCATGAACATCCTGTTGCAGGAATCCGGGAATTTCTTCAAAATATTTATTCGCAGCATCTTTGCACGATGAACAGGCGGAACTTGCCCGGCTTTACATTGGCACTGGTAGCAGCGCTCGTGATCCTGTTCGCCTGGCAAAAGATACTCTTCTCCCCTAATCATTATCTGCTCACCACCGGCGGCGACGCCTTCAAGAATTATTATACACCGGCGTGGTTCGTGGCCAATGATCATGGAACACAGTTCACCGGCATGCATTATCCCTTCGGTGAACACGTAGTGTTCACAGATGACCAGCCCATGCTTACGTGGATCATCAATGTGATCGATGACCACCTGTTCCCCCTGCAGAATAATACCATCGCTGTTTTACATGTGCTGATGTTCATTTCATTGTGGGCCGGGGTGTTATTGCTCTTTCACATACTCCGCTATTATCGCATGCCTGCCTGGTATGCGGCAGCGATCGCTTTGTGCGTGGGGCTTATGACACCGCAACTCGACCGGTTCTGGGGACACTTTGCTTTAGGCTATGCCGTATTCGTACCGCTGATCTGGTGGCAGATGATACGACTGCAGGAAAGAAAATTCAACCTCGCACAGAGTGTATTGCTGATAGGCTATGTGTTGTTCTTCGGTTTCATCCATATGTACTATGCACTCATCGCTGCATTGTTCATCGGATTCTATGCCTGTATCTACTTTATCACCGACCGCCGTGCATGGCGACAGACATTAAAATTATTGATCATCGCAGGAGCACCCGTCGTAAGCATCCTGTTGTTCATGCAGGTGTCAGACCCGGTCACCGACAGGCCCGAAACGCCCTACGGATTTTTCCGGTACAAGGCCAGCTTTCAATCCGTATTCCTGCCGAAACACGGCACCCTCACCAATCAACTCCAAAAACATCTGCACGTAGGTCATGCCAATCCCGAAGGCTATGCATACGTAGGATATACCGGTTTGCTCTTTCTTTTTGTGTTGCTGGTCGTGTATACCAAGCGGCTGCTCCACAAGAAAAACATTGGACGCGCGCAGATACTCATGCCCAACCGATTACATGTGTTCGTGTGGACAGGCATCTGCATGTTGTTGTTCTCCATGTCGCTGCCGTTCAGCCTGGGACTGGAATTTTTATTGGACGTGCTCACACCGCTGAAGCAGTTCCGCTCACCCGGCCGCTTTGCATGGGGATTTTATTATGTGTACATGGTAACCATGGCCGTACTGGCCTGGATGCTGTTCAAGAAGATCAAGAAAAGGCAACGGATATTATCCTATGTATTTATCACCGCCTTCATGGGATTGCTGGCAGCGGATGCGGGCACCTATTTTTTCCAGACAGCCAAAGGCCTGCAAAAACAAAATGCCGAAAACCCTTTCGACGGCAAGACCACGTATTTCTCTGATGCCCTGCTCGGCACCGGATACACTGCCGACAGTTTCGATGCGATACTCTTTCTCCCCTCCTTTTTTCAGGGCTCTGAAAAATTATACATCGACCGCACCGACGGACACCTGAGCAAGGCAATGGAATTATCGTATCAAACGCGTTTGCCGCTGGTGAATTATATGATGAGCCGCACATCGCTTGCACAGACCCTGCATCAGGTACAACTCGTTTCACATCCCTACATACCCGTATCCGTTCCCGATCGCAGTGCGATCGGTGTATTCGGCGCAGAAAGGCTGCTGGTGATGGTGAAGACCGACAAGCCCCTCACGGCCGGAGAAAAATATATCGTTGACCACAGCAAACAGATCAGCGAGCGGGGCGGCTTCACTTTTCATGTGTATGAGATGCAGGAAACTTTCCAAAAAGGCTTTGACCTGGCCAGGGAAGTGTATCTGGCAGAAAAGGATTCTCTGCACACCTTCGAATATCATGGTAGATCGTATCTGAGCACACACCCGCTGGCCCTGTACTATTATGACGGCTTCGACGATACCGAAAGAAGGGAAACAGCCTTCCTGGGCAGGGGTAGTTTGCGGGTAGATGGCCCCTGGCAGGACATTGCCGACATTCCGGTAGACATTCAGGCCCCTATCTGGATCGAGACCAGCCTCTGGGCGAAGAATGACCCTGAAGACATGGCCTATCCCTATGTGCTCATCCGGTTCCTGGATGGGGCGGGTAACCGCCTCTGGGAATCCAGCGTCGCCCCCACCCAGAGCACCGATGTGCAGAACGGCTGGGTGCGGGCCTCCGTTGACCTGGAGATACGGCCCGACGTGAAGCGCATCGTGATCAGCACCAGCAACGATTCCCGCGCCTGGTTCGACGAGCTCACCGTGCGGCACACCGGCTGGAATGCTTACCGGGCGGTGGTTTCAGACAGCTCCTTCGTGCTCAATAACTATCCTGTTGGAAAATAGCCCCCTACCCGTTATCTTTGCGTTCCCGTTGCGAAAGCACGGCTATTTAAGGAGGTGCGGTAGCTCAGTTGGTAGAGCAAAGGACTGAAAATCCTTGTGTCGGCGGTTCGATTCCGCCCCACACCACAAACAGAAGGACGCTTTTTAGGCGTCCTTTTTTTATATGATCCTTGTGAGGTAACTTCCTTAAGCTGACATGCTAGCAAGGCGACTCTGTTGTAGAAGATCTGACACCCCAAATAAACGAATTAACCATGATAAGTTTACTTAAGTGCCATGGAGTATGTCAAATGCACTTAATGCTTTATGAATTTACCGGCTTGAAGTATTTTTCCTCTAAATAAGATACGATATATATAAACCCCTGATTCCAATTGAGAAACACCCACACTCGTATTCCCGCTATTACATAAATGATTAATTACTTTTGAGCCGTCAATTTGAAATATTTCAATCTGATATCCAGTTGTGAGAATTTGAGATTGGAAATGTAAATTTTCTCTAACTGGATTTGGAAAGACATTAATTTGATTTACAATGGGCTCAAAGTCTGATGTGTTTGTAGTTATATTTCCTAATGAATCCAGTTTGAATACAACTATGTCAAGGTCATTTTCAGGCAAATCCCAATTATATAATGATGCTACAATATATATCCCATTGTCTGACGCAGAGGATGCTGAGAGGTAGCCGAGATTGTAGTCACTATTTATGTAATATTCTCCTACTATAGCGCCGTCGCTTCTAAATTTCAATATGCTGATTGTATGCGAGACATTCTCATACAAAAAATTTCCGCAGTTATTACAAGAGATATATGCTTGCCAAATATTATTGGAATCGTTCATAGCAAGTGAATTTGGAAAGCTCAAAATGTCGCTGGCAACATCCCCAAAACTAATCGTCCAAGATGTATCAAAATCTGAGGAAACTCTCGATATATAGTAATTTGTAAATGGAGTTTCAAAGCTGCTGTACTGAATATAGGAGGCTAAAAAGTCGCTTGACGAGGGTAGGTTGTATAAATAACGTATCAGATAACTTGAATCTTTAATTTGGCCAGGATTCTCATCCAAAATATCAAAAGATTCACTGTCTATAATGCTCAGTGAAAATTTGGTCTGAGAGCTAATATATCTACTATTGGACGTATCCTCAATAATTCCAAGAATTCCCAGCCATGTTGTATCTTCTACAAACACAACCTCCTGTATACTTTCACCAATAAGGCTGTATTCATATAAAAATGCCTTATCCAAATTTCCTGCATAGCCTCCAACTACAATATTTCCTTTCGAATTTACAATGACATCATAAGCTGATTCGGACACCGATTCTTGGCCCAAGACATATGCGTCAACTAATGTAAAAAGATTATCAAACTTGGCAATTCCAATTTGCAGATCTGTGGTTGTATCACTATAAAACGTTCCCACGCAATAATAATTGGAAAGCGAGTCAATCACTATCTCAGTGATTGAAAATTGACCTTGTTCAAATGGACTAACATTTGAGTTGGAACTTTCGAGTGTGCCGTCAGATGCATATTGATTGCGGAAAATATATTGAAGCCCTGAGCTGTCGAATTTGCCAATCAGCTCTATTTTGGAATCAACCTCAATCAGCTTAGCCCCAATTTCGTATCTGGGTTCCGCTATTGAAATAAATGGTGTTTGCGAATAAGCCTGATTAAGAAGCAACACAAAGGCTACGAATAACACAGTATTTTTCATATAAGATAATTAAATAACTAAGGCAACGGGAATTCCGCTGCCTTAGTCAAACGATAAAATTTGCAGATTATTTTATTCCTCGTTGGGTTCGCAAATGACATTTGCATATTTCGCGTCATAGTAGAACTTACATGGATATGGGGGGTCTAAAATAGGGGCAAAGTCAGCTCTTACGATAACACTTTTGGCAAGTTTGCCTGAAGGAGCGTGAGTTGGAACATTTGGCACAATTTCCCCATGAATGCTTGATAGTGTAGTTGGGTCTAAACAACTATTTGTATAACACTCAAAATAATATGGACTTGTTGGCCAATAATCTTCTATATAGTAAACAAACTCAATATCTACGCCAAAGCTTGCATTACCTGCACAAGCAGGTAATGGCAATGACTTATTTACCTCTACTGTTAATTTATCTGAGGCATCTTTTGAACCAGCATAGTCGGGAGCATAAACATCACATTTTCCTTGATCCCAAATTGGATACCAATAATCAGTAGAGCCAAACCCATCAGTTTGTTCAATGCGCCCTGTTGTAACAGCCGTGCTTGTGCATGTAATTAACTCGATACTGAATATGGTTTCAGATGCAGATGTTGATTTCAATATAACATCATTTACCATGACATATCGATCTGTAGATAATTTTTCATTAATGAAGTTATATATATCATTGTATGCATTCATTAATGAATTACCATCAACTACCCCCTCACTGATATTCTCAACAGTTACTTCAAATGTGTCGAGCGCCACATCATCAATATAAGCATTGTCATAACTGTTCCTGTAATCATAGTTCGATGTGGCTTCAATTATCCAAAGGCCATCTTCCACACTCATACTCTCGAAGGTTACACGACCAGTTGTTAGGTACATGTCGTGAAGACTTGAATAATTTCTCACTTTTTCTAGTATGACGGAGGTTTCAGTCGGGATAGTGTCTACTGGCTCTGATTTACTGCAGGAAGTCAGATAGTAACTGCAAAATGAAAGGAAAATAGCTGAGAAAAATGTTACAAAATTTGGTGATTTCCCGTTGACCTGGGGAAGGTGAACGCAGAATAACCTAGTTATCCTGTGGTTCAATGGGTGATAAAATCTCATACATCTAAAATTAAATGTAAATCCAAATTTATCAAATTTTATCTGATAATATAGAATTAACTCTCACTTAATTTCAGAAAGCTGTTTCAACATGCTCACCATTTCTTTGAGGTTCTCAATTTCATGATCTTTCGAAGCTATCACCGTTTTGTACAATTCCTCAATTTTCTCTACATCTCCAATGAAGTGACCAATTGCATGACCGTTATGTGTTTTATAGTTGTAGTAAGTCAGGGCGGGTTCCTGAGGAATGAGCTCGATAAGGTCTACACTGAGAACTTTAGCGATCTGGAATAGCACTTCGCCTTTGACCTGTGTCTCGCCAGTCTCGAGTTTACTGTATGCCCTCTGCGAGACACCAAGTTCTGAGGCGAGGTATTCTTGGGTAAATCCGGCTTTCTCACGCATTTCGCGGATACGGTTTCCGAAGGATAGGGATGGCTTGTTGTGGAACATATGGTCAAAGTTTGGTTCTGTTTAGAACT
>DAIMYJ010000097.1:0-11443 GCA_036734545.1 Chitinophagales bacterium | reverse complement strand
AGATCGTTGTAAGGCACGTCGCCCTGGTCGCTGAACGTGACAGCCGGGTTGGACAAAGTGCTGCCAATGCGGTTTTGGCTGACTAGGCCACCTTCGCGGACAACATAAATACGGCCGCGTTCCGCAGTTGATGTAATTTGGTTGAAATAATTGAGCACGTTTGTGCCTTGGCTAATCGAGTAATTGCCGCCGCCGCCCAACTGGACGGTGCCAGTGGCGATGTCTCGAGCGGCCCCCGTCGGGTAATCAACCTCGGGCAAATCAAGGATGGCGTTGATTCGCGCCCCCGTCAGTTGCTGTGACGGGTTCTGGGCTTCAATACCGGTGTTAGCAAGTCGATACAGGTTGTCGGCACAAAACACTGCGACAGTGTCTAAACCGCCCAAACGGAACTGGTACTCATAATTGACAATAAAACCCGAAAACAAAAGTTCGGGGTTGTTTGATGCGTCGTAGCGGATGAGTTTGACGGCGCGGCCCGGGGCGAGTCCTGGCACACCTAACGCTTGGTCGTAGTACGGGTTGGTTGGGCTGTCGTCGAATGGGTTGAATACGCCGTCAGCGAGCGTGTCGTTTAGGACGAATGTCATCGTGCCGGCGGTGAATTGGTCGTCGGGGTCTGGGCGGCCGCGGCGCACGCTGACGTTGGTGGTGCCGTCGGCGACGCTGGCAAAACTGGTTGACCCGTCAAGCACATAGTCGGGGCTGTTCAGCACGCCTTTGACGGGGTCATCCAAGGTAAAGCCATCAACTAGGAACCCGACGTCGACTAGCAGGTCGTAGTTGCCTGCGTTTGGGATGGTGACGGTGCTCATACCGCCACGGCGATGTTGGCTGGCCCGTGCACGGTGTTGAACGACCTGATGGCGTTGACGACCGCTTCACCGATTTCGGCTGACGTACTCAAGCCGCCTTCAATGTTGATCGTGATGTTGCGGTCGGCTGCTGCGTTTGGGTCGGCCATGAAATAGTCAGGCAGGATTGTGGATACATCCGGCCTTTCGATACCGCCGAAGAATTGCCGCGCATAAGAGGAGAAACTCTCCATATACCTGCGCTGGCCTTCTGCATAGATCGTGTCGAAGGCGAGGGAACTTTTACCGGAGCCGCTGACGCCGGTGATCACCACCAGGCTGTTGCGGGGGATGGCCACATCCAGATTCTGCAGATTGTGCACCCGAGCACCCTGCACCTCCAGATAAGCCACTTCGCTTTCGCTGATGGCCGGCAAATGCAGGTTGGTTTGAACGGTATGTTTAGTGGTCTTTCCCATGAGCGGAGGCACCGGAAATAGTGTGCAAAGGTACGGCTTTTACCTGCCACTAAACAGGAAATCCGGGAGTTAAGTTTAGCACATGGGGGCGATCAGGGCTCAGGAGGCGGGCACTACGGCGATGCACTTCAGTTCAATGGCGATCGGCGTAGGCAGAGAGGTGATACCCACCGTGGTGCGGCAGGGTTGCGCATCCTGAAAATACTCGGCGTAAATGCGGTTATAGGTAGCAAAATCGCGCTGCATGTCGGTCAGGAAAACGGTCACATCCACCAGGTCCTCCCAGCGCGCACCGGAAGCCTCCAGCACCGTGCGCACATTATCAAATACGCTGCGGCACTGTGCCTCAAAGTCGAAGGCGGTGAAGTTGCCGTTCTTGTCCTGCTGCAGGCCCGGGATGGCATTGCTGCCCGGTATACGGGGTCCTATGCCGCTCAGGAAAAGCAGGTTGCCCACCCTGCGGGCATGCGGATAAAGTCCAACCGGTTCCGGCGCTTTGTCTGTGCGAATAGGATCTGACATGACAGTATTTTGGACGTGAAATTAAGATTTATATAAGAATTACCTGCCGTTCGGCGTTTATGATCATGCTCGTCGCCACCCGACCCATTTGAAACGCGTCTCGCCGGGCACCGGTATCGTTCCTTAATCAACCAACATATGAGAAGTACGTCTACACTGCTTCTTGCTTGCTTCGTTCTGCTTTTTAGTAACTGCGACAACTCTGTTGACCCCGAGGCCTACACGGCGCGTTCCACTACGCTGGACCGAACGGAAAGTGCCGACTCCATCCCGATCCCGCCTGTGGTGACCATTAACGCCAGGGATAAGGATGGCGCACCTGCGCCGCCGGATATGATCTCTGCAAAGATCGATGCGGAGGTAGAAGCCGAGATCGCGCGGCAACTGAAAATCGACCCCGACCTCCCGGAATACACGACCGTTTCAGAAGCGTATGACAACATCACCGTTCAGGTATTTTCCGGCATCGCCAGTGCCACCGGCGGAGAAACCTACATGATCGATAATGCCGCACTGGTAGTGGGCGCCATTACGGAGATCATTCACAGCTACATGACGGCAAAAACGGATCTGGTTTTTCTGATCGATAAAACCGGCAGTATGTCGGATGATATTCTGAAGATCCGGAATTCCGTTACCACCATCATCGATGCCATCGAACCGTTCGAGGATGCGCGTGTGGGCTTTGCTTTTTATGGCGATAAAAATGTGGATGAGAACTGGTACCACCTGTCGAAACTCACTGATGACTTCTCTGCCTGCAAGGAGGTCATCAAGCACGTTACCACTACCGGTGGCGGCGACGGCCCTGAATCAGTATATGACGGCATTGCACTGACACTTGAAAAAATGAACTGGGATGCCGACCGCCGCAGAATGATCCTGCTGATAGGCGATGCGCCGGCATTGGAAAAACCACTTTCTGATTACGACTTATATACCATCATCGGCATGACCAAAGAAGCAGATGTGACGATGAATTTCTATCCGGTGGTGATCGGTATCAAAGGCACGTTGGCGAAAGCCGAAAAAGTGGAGGTGATAAAAACTTCGTCCGCTACACTCATCTCCTCCCTCAACCCCAATCCGGCCACCAACCTTGCACTGCTGAAAACGGATGCGACCGGCGATTATTCGGTAGAGATATTCGACATCAGCGGTAAACTGATCGACTCAAAGAAATTTCATGATAACAATATTCCGATCTATACCGACAGCTATCCCACCGGAGTATATATCGTTCGACTGCTCGACCTGAACGAGCATACGGTAGACACCCGAAAGCTGGTGGTTAAACGCTAAACTGAAAATCAGTACGCCTATGCGTCTCTGCGTGCATTACTTCACGCGGAGGCGCATACCGGGGCGTAACACCTTCTTGGCAGAGATGCCATTCAGTTTACAGATCTTGCTCACCGTTGTGTTGTTGCGTGCGGCGATCTTGGATAAGGTATCGCCTTTTTTCACGGTGTAGTATTTTTTAGTGCCAACCGTGGTAGTGCCGTTCTCTGAAGTGGGCTTGAAATGCTCGCGCTTCAGATAGAACACTTCAGAAGTGAGCACCTGATTTTTAAAGTCTACCAGATATTTCGGGTTGATGGCCGCGCCGCGATAACGGATCTCGTAGTGCAGGTGCGGACCGGTGCTGCGTCCGGTATTTCCGCCGAGCGCGATCTTTTCACCGGCTTCCACGGTATCGCCTTCAGCAACCAGGATCTTCGACAGGTGGGCGTAGTAAGTTTCGAGACCGTTGAAGTGCTTCACTACCACCAGGTTACCGTAACCGGATACATAGTCAGATTTCTTCACGATGCCATCGAAGGAGGAGAATACATCAGCCCCTACTTCCAGGTCAAGATCGATACCGGAGTGGAAGCGACTGCGACGCCAGCCGAAATCGGAGTTCACCACACTTTCTTCCAGCGGGAAGGTAAAGCAGTTGCTCCACGGGCTTACCATGTATACCGGAATACTGTCCGTCATCTTTGCCGGATCAAATACCTCGCCAGCGGCTAATTCATTTTCGAGGAACAATTCCTCGTATAATTCAAAATGTTCCGCCTCTTCCGGATTGGCAAAATCGAGACCACCGATATTCTGCGCCATTGCCTCTTCCTTCAAACGCGCGTTCTCCCCCAGTATGGCCAGTTGTTCGCTCATCGGTAACTGAGTGGCGGCAGGATGATGTTCGTTGCCGCGCAGTCCGGTTGCTGCAAGCACAGGATTCTCCAATCGCGGAGCGATCACGGTGCGTGCGGTATCCGTCCAGAAGTCTTCGATGAACAACGGCGTTTCCTCAGCGAGGAACACAACAGGTTGTTCGGTTTGGGTTTGGATGGCAGATGTGTATGTCCCGCAGGAGCTCATCACCATAACGGCGATGCCCGCAAGTAAACCTGTGGTGGGGTTGAGCTTGATGTTTTGCAATACCACTGTCCTCCGTTTTTATTTACAGTTTAACACAAATATTTTTTGCCTCCGTAAAGAAGCGCATGGCTTCCCAGCCCCCTTCGCGTCCTACTCCGCTGTTCTTCACGCCTCCGAAGGGTGTGCGCAGGTCTCGCTCCAGCCAGCAGTTGATCCAGACGATGCCGGACTGCAATTGCTCGCCTAAGCGGTGTGCCCGCCTGAGATGATCGGTCCAGATAACGGCTGCCAGACCGTAATCCGTATTATTGGCCAAAGTTACCGCCTCTTCTTCCGTGTCGAAAGGTTGGATACTCACAACCGGACCAAAGATCTCCTCCTGATTTGTCCTGCATTCTGGACTAAGGTTCTCGATCACGGTTGGGGCGATATACCAGCCGCCTGCCCTATCTCCTTCCATCCGCACTGCATGTCCGCCGCACAAAACCCTTCCCCCCTCTTCCTTCGCCAAGGCGATGTAGGACAGTATTTTATTGTAATGTGTTTCCGAAACTACAGCACCAATGTTGGTGTCAGCAGCAGCGGGGTCGCCAACTTTAAGTTGCTGAACGCGAGCCGTGAAATCTTCCCGGAAACGGTTGTAGAGGGGACGCTCTACGTAGATCCTGCTTCCGCAGAGGCAGATCTGCCCCTGATTGGTGAAGCTGCTGCGCACCGTGGTGTTCAGCATTTCCTCGTACTCGCAGTCTGCAAAGATAACAACGGGATTCTTACCCCCCAACTCCAGACTCAGCTTTTTGAACATCGGGGCGGCCACCGAAGCGATCTCGCGCCCTGCCCGGGTGCTCCCGGTAAAGCTCACAGCCTTGATCCCCGGGTGTTTCACGATGGCAGCGCCACACGCCGGCCCCGTTCCGTGCACGATATTGAGCACCCCTGCCGGAAGTCCGGCCTCCGAGCAGATCTCCGCCAGGATATGGGCCGTTACCGGTGTCACCTCCGAAGGCTTGGCCACCACGCAGTTGCCTGCCGCCAGCGCCGGAGCGATCTTCCAGGTGAACAGATACAGTGGAAGGTTCCACGGTGATATGCAGCCTACCACGCCAATGGGCTGTCGCAGGGTATAATTGATGAAACCGGGCTGTGGATGGCTTTCTGAGGCAAATTGTAGGGCTGCGGAGGCGAAGAACTCGAAGTTGTCGCGTGCCCGCGTGATGTCCATACGTCGCGCCAGAGAAAGGGGTTTGCCGGAATCGCGGGACTCTGCCTGAGCGAGCTCCTCGAAGCGTGCCTCGATCCCCCTCGCGATGGCCATGAGCAAACGGCTGCGCGTGGCAGGGTCGGTCACTGACCAGGCCGGAAAGGCAGCTGCAGCCGCGGCTACAGCCTGATCGATATCATTTTCGTCGGAATCGGGGATCTTACCATACACGGTGCCTGTTGCCGGCTCGAAATTATCGAGATAACGGCCATTTACAGGCGATAGCTGCTTGCCTCCGATATAGTTGGATAATATGAGCAATCCGTGTCCGTAAAGGTGAACAATTGATCCGCCGGCGAAGATACAAAAAATCCCGCAAACCTTAGTGCCTCAATGACTTGCTGTGCACTTCGCCTGCCCGGCCACCGGTCGTCGGGGCTTGCAACGGGCAGGCAGGCCACGCGCTGATGCGGGGTTTTACGGACGTTCCAATTACCGGGCTACCTTTTCTAACTTTGCACCCTATGTCACAACATTTATCAGAACAGGAGCAGATCCGTCGTGAGAGTCTTATAGCGATCCGGAATATGGGCATCAACCCCTACCCGGCCGAAGCATTTCCCATCACCCATAGTTCAACCGCCATCCTCGAGGGCTACACGGCCAACCCGGAAGCTTTTCAGGAGGTAAGCTTCGCCGGCCGTATCATGAGCCGCCGCATCATGGGCAAGGCCGCTTTTGCCGTACTCCAGGATGCTGCAGGAAAGATCCAGATCTATGTGCGCGGAGAGGACATCTGTCCGCCCGGCGACCTCAGCCTGTATGATGAATTGTTCAAGAAGCATCTCGATATCGGCGACATCATCGGCGTGCAGGGATTTGTGTTCACCACCAAGACCGGTGAGATCTCCATTCATGTGAAAACCCTGACCCTGCTCAGCAAGAGCCTGCGGCCACTGCCCATTGTAAAAACGGATGCCGACGGCAATGTGCACGACGCCTTCACCGATCCGGAACTGCGTTACCGCATGCGGTATGTCGATCTGATCGTGAATCCGCAGGTGCGCGAAGTGTTCATCAAACGCAGTAAGATGGTGAACACCATGCGCAACTTCATGAACCAGTTCGGATTCCTGGAAGTGGAAACACCGATTCTCCAGCCCCTGTACGGCGGCGCTGCAGCACGCCCGTTCAAAACGCATCACAATGCGCTGGACATGACCCTGTATATGCGCATCGCCAACGAATTATACCTCAAGCGCTTGATCGTGGGCGGTTATGATGGCGTGTATGAATTTTCTAAAGACTTCCGCAACGAGGGCATGGACCGCTTCCATAACCCTGAATTCACGCAGGTAGAACTATATGTGGCCTACAAAGATTATCAGTGGATGATGGATTTCGTGGAAGAGATGATCGAAAAAGTGGCGATAGAAGTGACCGGCTCCACAGAGGTGCAGGTGGGTGAACATGTGATCTCTTTCAAGCGCCCCTGGAAGCGCTTCACCATGTTCGAAGCCATTGAACATTTTACCGGCGTGGATATCTCCGCCATGGATGAACAGCAGCTTTACAAGACCGCGCGCGAAATGCGTGTACATATCGACGCCACCATGGGCAAAGGCAAGATCATCGATGAGATATTCGGTGAAAAATGCGAACCCTATTTGATTCAGCCGACGTTCATTACGGATTATCCCGTAGAAATGAGTCCGCTCGCCAAAAAACACCGCAGCAAGGAAGGACTCGTGGAACGCTTTGAAGCGATCTGCAACGGCAAGGAGATCATGAACTCTTTCTCTGAATTGAATGACCCCATAGACCAGCGCCATCGCTTTGAATCACAGCTCGAACTCGGGAAGCGCGGTGATGAGGAAGCGATGCAATTGGACGAAGATTTTCTACGCGCCCTCGAATTCGGCATGCCGCCAACAGCAGGTATCGGCATCGGCATCGATCGTCTCTCGATGATCATGACCAACCAGCATGCGATACAGGATGTATTGCTGTTCCCGCATATGCGGCCGGAAGGAAATGCATAATCTGGAGATTAGCCGATTAGCGAATTAGCCGATTAGCCGATTGTGTGGAAGTGTGGAAGTGTGAAAGTGTGAAAGTGAGGGAAATTTGGATGTGCCTATTCGACAGTAATTTTAATTACAGAAGCGCGGACATAAATTAAACTAGCCTACGGCTTTTGCATGGTCCATCTCTTGTGCTTGGATGCATAAAACACGGATACTCGATGTTAAAGTGAGCATAGTGATAAGGTAATTCAAGTCCTGATGAGTGAATGCAAAAAAGGTCGCATTAACGTTAGATAAGATCTTACACCCAACTGTTCACCCGATCGAACAGATGAAACACTATCTGCTTGCGTAGATTATTGAACATGTATTGATACGTGCATAACCGGCTACCTTGGTCCTGATCCCTGATCCCTGGTTCCTGGCTCCTGGCTCCTGATTCCTGGCTCCTGATTCCTGATTCCTGATTCCAAACATCATCACCGCATCCTATCCATCGACCTTACCAGGTCTTCATCTTTTTTGATGTTGTAGCGGGCGAGAAAGGCTGTAACTATTATCGCGGCGGGTATACCGAAGATGATGCCCAGGCGCAGGTGCTCACCGTCTGTTTGTAAGTAGGCCAATGCACCCATTACCAGTGCCAGGAACATAGTGGTGTTGCAAAAGCGCATTTGCACTTTCCTGTCTTTATACATGGCAATGATGAATCCCTGCAGTAAGGCGATGCCCACTGCCACGGCGGAGGCGGCGATATTGTCTTTTCCGGTCACGCCATCGGCTATCTCCACAAAAAGGAATGCTACGGCGATGATGGCGCTCAGCGCGAGAAAAAGGGTCTGTATCCGTTGCCACATAGGTGCACTTTTGCCGCAAAGATAGGCATCAGGCACAATTCCCCTACCTTTGCACCATGCGGTATTTTGCAGAGATCGCTTACCGGGGCACACACTACGTGGGTTGGCAGATACAGCCCAACGGACTCAGCGTGCAGGAAGTATGCAATCAGACGTTACGCACGATCCTGCGCGATGCCGATATCGCCTGTGTGGGCTGCGGACGCACGGATGCAGGTGTGCATGCCACACAGTTCTTTCTGCATTATGATACGCAGGCGGACATCCCCGAAAATTTTCTCCTGCGGATGAATACGGTGTTGCCGGACGATATTCGTTTTATCCGCTTTTTTCCGGTGGAAGAAAAAGCACATGCACGATTCGACGCCACCCTGCGCGCTTACGAATACATCATCTCATTCACCAAAGATCCCTTCGGCACTGACCTGGTGCTGTGGCGGCACATCCGCGACCTCGACTTCGAACTGCTGCAGGCTTGTTGCGGTGTGATGAAAAAATACAACGACTTCCCTTCCTTCTGCAAAAGCAAACAGGGCGCTAAGACAACAATAGTAAATCTGAAAGAGATCTACTGGCGCAAGGAAGGAGAACGCTACATCCTGTATATCAGCGCCGACCGCTTCATTCGCGGCATGGTGCGACTGGTAGTTGGCGCCATGATGCAGGTAGCGCGGGGAAAAATGTCACTGTCAGAATTCGAAACCGGTATCAAAAACGGCGAACGCTTCAGACTTGCCCTCTCCGCTCCCGCCCAAGGACTCTACCTTATCCAAGTACAATATCCGTACGTTCAATAAACACTCATCTTTGCGCCTTAGCGCCTTTGCGTGCAAAAACTTCACTGCGTAACGATCGCGAGCTTGGCGAATTTCAGTAGTAGTTTCTTTTGTCCTGAACGGTGGAAATTGATGGTAGCCATAAGCCCCTCATTTTGCCCTTCCATCGCCGCAATAGTGCCGAAGCCGAATTTTTGATGTTCCACTTCCATCCCCACTTTTAATTCCTCCGGAAACGCCGCCTGGAAATTCGCAGAAGGCGCATGAACATATTGCTGTACCGGTGCTACCGGCTTGGCCTTGGTAACAGGTGTAGCATCAAATCCTTTGGCAGGTTTGTCATCCTGCCATTTATTGCGGTTATACCCTACGAACGTGAGCAGGTTCTGCGGTATCTCTTCCAGAAAACGGCTGGGTTCGCAATATTCGAGATTGCCGAATTTATAGCGTGTAGCCGCATGTGTGATGGTGAGTTTGCGCTCGGCGCGCGTAACAGCCACATAGAATAACCGGCGCTCCTCCTCCAGTTCCTCGCGCGAATTCACCGACATCCCGCTCGGAAATAAATTCTCCTCCAACCCCACCACGAACACACTCTTGAATTCCAGCCCCTTGGCAGCATGGATGGTCATCAGCTTCACGGTCTCATCCTCATTACCCTCCTGATCCGCATCCGTGAGCAGCACTACTTCCTGTAAATATTCCGCGAGCGTGCGCACGGGGCGCTCTGCCTCGCCGGGCAATAATTCCTGATAGAAAGGTGAATTGGCTTCATCCGGACTCACAAACTCCTTGATGGAGTTCAGCAATTCCTGTACGTTCTCGTACCGGCTAAGTCCTTCCACACTCTGATCGTTATATAATTCTTTGAGGATACCGGTGGACTTGGCCACATGACTGGCCACCTCATAGGCATCCTTCGTTTCCATCATCGCCTGGAAACTTTTGATCATGGTCACGAAATCGGTGAACAGCTTGCGCGTGCCCGCATTGAACGGCAGCAGGTCGATATTCTCTGCCATGGTCCACAAGCTCTTCTCATTATCGGCGGCATACACCGTCAGCTTTTCAAATGATGTTTTGCCGATACCACGGGCGGGATAATTGATCACGCGACGGAATGACTCCTCATCGTGCGGGTTCACCGTCAGCTTGAGATAGGCGATCAGATCCTTGATCTCCTTGCGCTGATAAAAGGACAGTCCGCCATAAATACGGTAAGGGATATTCAACCGCCGCAGGGCTTCCTCGAACGAGCGGCTTTGCGCATTGGTGCGATACAGGATGGCGAACTCACCGTTCTTGAAATGATCGCGCATGCGCTGTTCGAATATCGCATCGGCCACCATCTTGCCTTCCTCATTATCACTCATGGCCCTGATCACCTTGATGGTATCGCCTTCGAGGTTATCGGTCCATATCTTTTTTTCGAGCTGATGGCGGTTCTTGCTGATGATGTGGTTGGCCGCTTCCACGATCACTTTCGTGCTGCGGTAATTCTGTTCGAGGCGATAGGTGACCACCTCGGGAAAATCTTTTTCGAAATTCAGGATGTTGGCGATGTTCGCTCCGCGGAAGGCATAAATACTCTGGGCATCATCGCCCACCACCGCGATATTCTGATACACATCGGCAATACGGCGCACGATGGCATACTGCAGGAAGTTGGTATCCTGGAACTCATCGATCATCACATATTTGAAGCGATGCTGATATTTATATAACGCATCAGGGAAACGCTCGAATAACTCATGCGTCTTCAGGAGCAGGTCATCAAAATCCATGGCTCCGGCGCGGAAGCAACGCTTGGCATACTGCCGGTACACCTCCGCCATCTTGGGACGTCCGTTCGCTTCATCCTCCGCCAGAAAATCGGCATTATTGGCATACGCCTCCGGCCCTATGAGGTTGTTCTTCGACAAGGAGATGCGATACAACACATACCCCGGTTTGTAGAGCTTGTCGTTGAGCCCCATCTCCTTCACGATGTTCTTCAGCAGGTTCTTGGCATCCTCGGTATCGTAGATCGTGAAATTGGAGGGGTAACCGAGCTTTTCGGCCTCGCTGCGCAGGATGCGGCTGAACACACTGTGAAAAGTGCCCATCCACAAACTGCGGGCATCACCGCCCATTACCCGCTCGATGCGGTTCTTCATTTCTCGCGCAGCCTTGTTGGTGAAGGTGAGCGCCAGGATGGAAAAGGGATCTGCCCCCTCCTGCATCAGGTAAGCGATGCGATACGTGAGCACACGTGTTTTGCCCGACCCGGGGCCGGCAATGATCATGGTAGGACCATGCACATGGGTAACGGCTGCGCGCTGCGCCTCATTCAATTCATCCAGAAACGACACGGGGTAAAGTTACGAAAAAGGTGAGTGGTGAATGGTGAGTGGTGAGTGGTGAGTGGTGAGCGGTGAGTG
>DAIMYJ010000096.1:0-11457 GCA_036734545.1 Chitinophagales bacterium | reverse complement strand
TGTATGCATAAATACGCGAAGCTGCCGGCGGCGAGAACACATCATGCACGATCACTGCGGTCACATCCTGCAGGGCGCGGTCCACCGGTGTTTGCGCCTGCAACCCAAAACAGGCAAAAAGCCATCCCAAAAACAGTGTACGCATATGATATCTCATCAAAGCTAATACACTATGGGCAATCGTATCAACCTTATCCTTTTTTCCGTTAAATGTCACTTGTCCGCAATGATCCGGCATGGGGAAATCGGATTGAATTATGCTTAATTAATTTGTCAAAAAGCGGTTGATGAATATTTTTGGGCAGACACAGGAACGACGGTATCAAATGAATCGAATGCCTACAAGAGTTAACTGGTTTACATACGCAGCCTTCATGCGGGTGATTTGTCTTGTTTTATTGTTCGGATTTTCATCAACTTCCAGGGGTCAATCCTTAAAAAAACAGCAGGACAACCTCACCGGAAAATGGGGTTTTATTGATCTGGCCACCCAAACCTGGGCAGTAGAACCGGAGTATGATTCCATAGGGTATTTTTATAATGGTCTGGCCAGCATTCATAAAAATGGGAAAGCCGGATATATTCAGGATAACGGTCAAGTGCTGATACCCCTGATCTACGATGGAGCAGAACCCTTTAACAGGCCGATAGCCGCTGTTAAAAAAGGGGACAAATGGGGATATATCAATGCTGCTATGCAAATGATGATCCCATTTGATTATGACAAGGCGGAAGCCTTCTGGGGACCGGTAGCAGCCGTCAACAAACAGGGCAAATGGGGTTTCATCCGACCCAATGGAAAGGTGATCGTCCCTATTGAATATGATAACTTCTGGCATTACGAAGGGGGATATATGAAGGTTCAGCGCAACGGCATGTGGGGACTATACGACACCACCGGAACGCAGGTTTTGCCGACGGAGTATGAAGCTGTAAAATACCCAACAGTATTCATGGCTCCGGTAAAAAAGAATGGTTTATGGGGTTGCTTTGACCTCCTGAATGACACCTTGATCGTGCCATATAAATATACCGAAATGTCAAGGTTTTACGAGGGCCGATGTTATGTATGCGTTGAGGGCGGACTGGTTGACGAAAAATGTGGTTATATCGACTATTCAGGCAGAGAGGTAATTCCTATAAGCAACTTCGCCGCGCACGATTTTCACTCAGGTGTTGCGCGGGTCCGTCGTAAAGGCAGATATGGTTATATCGATAAACAGGGAAAGTTTATACTGCCTATCAAGTTTAGCGTAGCAGCAGATTTTAAAAACGGAGTTGCGGAGGTGCGCGACAGCGTTGGCCAATTCATGGGGTCTACAGAGTATTTATGGGGGTTGATCGACACTGACGGTATGTGGGTGGTGAAGCCCACTTTCACGGAAGTGCGCTCGTTCAGTGAAGGATATCTGGGTGTAAAATATAAAGGTAGGTGGGGGTTCATTGACGCAACCGGTAAATTCGCGATTCCGCCATTATATGATTGGATAGAAAAGGATTTCAATGCACAGGGATATGCACAGGTAAAGATCATTCAAAATGGTGTAGATAGCGTTTTTAAAATTGATCGTTATGGAAATTACCTGGGAACGGTATATACTACATCGGGGATCACCATAGGCGACCTTTCACGATTTGATCAGGTAGAGCATTACAAAGTCTATTATCCGGCCTACTATTACACTTTTGATGTTTATGTCGCCCAAAAAGCGGGTAAATTCTACATCTTTAATCAGGACAACCTTCCTGTTGTAAATACCGCATTCAATAATTATCGGTATGACGCATCAAATAAGACCCTTTTGTGTATGCGCGAGGATAGACCAGGGAAAGAGTTCCGCGTGCTGGGGCCTGCAAAAGGTGAATGGAGGGACACGCAATCGGAGAGTAGCATCGTAAATGATCCGAACCCGTTCAATCTGGACTATAGCGGGTTGACAAAACAGTACCTGACTTCAGACTACTTTCAACAGAAAACGGATGAGTACATGCGTTTATATAATGCCCAGATGCAGGAAGAGCGGGAAAGTGTTTCACGTGTAAATTGTAATATCTGCAGTGTTTGTTTCGGATTTGGAACGAACGGGACCACAACACTATATGACTACTGCCCCGATTGTGGCGGTACCGGAACTGGAGGATATGACAAAAGTGTTGTTGGAGGATATCTGCATGACTACACGTATTACACATCGAACCCCTGCTGGCGGTGTAATGGAAGCGGTAGTGTGTCAGTGGGATATGACCCAAAGATCTGTTACAATTGTCATGGTACCGGATGTGAGGAATAAATGCAATTATTCTTCTAGTTAGCCCTTTTGATCTGTCAGGCAATTGTATGTTTTGTATGAGGCTTTACCGTCACGACGGTCATTTGTTTTCAAGTGCAATACACTGACGCCTGCATGCAGTCATGCCTGATTTCCTAAGAGATCATTCACCAAGAAGCAACCAAACCTGCGCGTTTCCGCCTTTTTTTAACATTATGTTATAAGATTCGCGACCTAATTTAAGTGTTTGTATGCCTCGGATCTCCTTGTTATCACTTAGGTAGTCGGCATACCGAAATTTTATGCCGTTTTCATTCAGCAATAATGCAACTCTACCCGCATCCATTCGCGTAAGTTCCGGTCTGCTGCCGTACTGATTGCCACCGGCAAGTATGTCAGCGAAACCATCGGTATTGATATCGGCAACGGCGATGGCATACACCGGATACCACTGCGCCGCATTCGGCAGCGGCTCTTTCAGAAATGTGCCGTTTGCGTCGTTACGAAAAATGCAGCTACGGGATTCTGTTGCGTTAAAATGCGGCAGCGCCTCTATGGTCAGTTCCGGGAACATCTCCGGTAATTGCGCCGGTGCATAATCCTTGTAATAGACATATTTCTTTTTCAATGCCGGTATCTGATCCAGCAGGTCGTCGCGCGAATGAATGGGATATGCTTTTCCATCAACGGAATACGCAGTTACAATGGGATCTATCGTGCCGTTTTGGTCGAAGTCATAGGCGTAGATCATTGCGGGCTGTTCGGCTGATACCTTAATTGGATGGGTCTCGCCTCTGTTCCCGGCTATCAGGTCCTGATCGCCATCGTTATCCAGATCGGCAGCGGCAATACAATTCCACCAACCGGAAGAGCCGGGTATGGTATCGATGGTGCATCTGCCTTTATGGAAACGGAGCATGGTCACCGGCATCCACTCGCCAGCGATCACCAGTTCCGGTTTTGTATCACCCTGGATGTTGATCCATACAGCATCGGTTACATTGCCCGTTTTTTGCAGCACTGGCGCCAGCGATGCCGTAACATCGGTAAAATAGCCGTTGCGGTTCTCCAGCAAAAAGCTGCCGGCAGAAACGGGATATCGCCCGGCTACATGACTTCCGCCCACGAACAGGTCCAGATCGCCATCACTGTCATAATCTCCGGCGGCGACACAGGACTTACTGTGCAGATTTTCCGGCAACGCCTGCGCGGCGGCAATGAATTTTCCTGTTCCGGTATTTATATATAATCGATCCTGATAATAGCGTGATGATTCGGGATATTCATTACTGCCACTCACAACATACAGGTCCAGATCTGTATCGCCATCGGCATCGAAAAATAAAGCATCCGTGTCTTCATAAGCCGAGTCGCGTTCCCAGGGGCCGCCTAATGAAGGTATCCAGCCCTCTTCGCTTCCGAGATACAGGCGCGCTTTTTTGTTTTTTGATCCGGTGATGAACAGGTCGCTGAGGCCATCGCCATTCACATCGCCGGCAGCCAACTTCGGTCCGTGATCTGATCGCTTTTGCAGCAGCAGCGGTTCGCGTTTGAAATCATCATAGCGTTCTTCGGCATGTGTGTAGCGCAACATCTGTTCCGTTACATCCACATATGCCGGCGCCTGAGGCACCTTGGCCGGCAGTAATGCTGAGGCGTCGGCTTCGCGGATGACCAGTGTGGTGTCTGTTCGCTGATCGGTAAGTATGCGCATTTTTCCGGAGGGAAAGGTGATCTCCACATCCACCGTCTCCGCATCCCCCACACCAAAATGTAGCACCGGCTCCACACTGCTTTGGTACCCGCGTGTGGGCATGAGTTCGCGCGTCAGCGTTTGATCGCCGAAACGAACCGTCACCCTGCTGCCGACCGCAAACGTGTTCCCGCGCTCGCCGATGGTGCGCACTTTCAGATAATGTGCAGCTGAAATTTCGTTAGCGGTGTTCTTCAGGATGAACGCCGGGTCGTTGATGTTATTTACGACAAGGTCGAGGTCGCCATCGTTGTCGAGATCGGCATACGCTGCGCCATTGGAAAAGGAGGGTATGTCAACACCCCAGGCGTCACTCATCTTATCGAAAGCCGTGCCGGTGGTGCCGCGAAAAATATAATTCGGCACTTTCACTTCCGGCATGCGCAACACCATTTCCAGTGTATTCACTTTCCGGTTCTCGGCGAATGCTTTTTGTTCTTCATCGCCGTAAGTGTATTTCAAAAAATCCAGATCGGTAAAGTCGCGGCGATACCCATTGGTGATGTAAAGGTCCTGTATGCCGTCCTGATCAAAATCGGCGAACAGCGGCGCCCAGCTCCAGTCCGTAGCAGCAACGCCGGCGCTCCACGCGATATCGCTGAAAGTGTTATCGCCATTGTTCAGCTGCAGCGTGTTGTGCATATGCTGAAAGAAATACCCATAATCGGCAGCCATCTGATACGCATCGTAGCGCGTGGGCCCTTTGAGTACTTTTTGCCGGTAATTATCTTCCGGCAACATATCCATCACCAGCAGGTCGAGGAGTCCATCATTATTGATATCGGCCAGATCGCTGCCCATGGAAAAGTTGGAGGTGTGGCCGAGAGCAGTTGTCAGTATATCCTGGAATGTACCGTTCCCTTTGTTGAGATACAGGAAATCGCGTTCCTGATAATCATTGGTAACAAAAATATCCGGAAGGCGGTCGTTGTTGATGTCGCCGATGCTGATACCGAGCCCGAAGGTCATTGGACTACCGTTGATGCCTGCCGCGGCACTGATGTCGGTGAAAAACCCATTATCGTTGCGATATAATTTATTGCCGGCATACACATCGCGTCGCGTGCGCATGTCGCCGATATTAAAACCCTGCGATTGGGTAACGGCATGATTCAACAGGAACATATCGAGATCTCCATCGCGGTCCATGTCAAAAAAGGCGGCCTGTGTACTAAAGGAAGAGTCATTCAGTCCGAATGCTTTTGCCTGCTCGCTGAAAGAATTATCGCCATTATTGATCCACAGCAGGTTGTGCCGGTTGCGTGTGCTGAACTGCCCTGAGCGGCAAACATAGATGTCAAGATACCCGTCGGCGTTCACATCGGCCATGGTTACACCGGTGCTCCAGCCGATAGGCTCGGTAATGCCCGCCTGTTCGGTGATGTCTTCGAACCGGAGCCCGCCTTTGTTAAGGTAGAGCTTGTCCGGAACCATGTTGCCGCTGAAGAACAGGTCGCACAGTCCGTCGTTATTGATATCCCCTGCCGCCACACCACCGCCGTTGTATAGGTATTGGTAGAGCAGCACATTCATTTCCGGGGTTTCGGTGAGGGTGTTGGAGAAGGTGATGCCGGTGTGTTCGGCGGCGACCGGTATGAACAGTGGTTGCTGCGCGGCGAGGGTGTTCACCTGCAGCAGTATGTATAGCCATACCAATAGGCGTATATGATACATGGTGCGCATCAGCTCACCCAAAATTAGGGATTATTCATACCCCTCGGGGGTGCAGGCGTAACTGCAGGCGGGCCATGTGTTTCGGCGTAATGGCAACACCCTGTCGGGATTCCAACTGACCGGGGTAATGGAATGCTCAGCCTGCGCAGGGAAAACCTTACGGAAAAATGCATATATAGGTTACTAATTAGTAAACTTGCAGGGACTTTTGCCCATTGGGCAGGAGTGCGTCTTTACTAATGATGAACAATTACTTAAACGAAAAATCCAAACGTACATGAAGCAAGTTTACGCGTTCATTCGCCGTGCCGCTCTACCGGTGATGCTGCTGTTGCCGGCGCTGGTGTTCGGACAGGGTGCTACGGTAACCGGTGTCATTACCGATCCGCTGGGAGAGACACTTCCCGGCGTTACGGTGTTGATAGGGGGAACCGGCAAAGGCACCATTTCTGATTTCGACGGAACGTATGTTCTCGCCCTGGATGAGGCCGGAACATACACACTGAATTACACTTTCATCGGATTCAGAACACACACGGAAAACATTACTGTTACTGCGGGGCAAAACCTCAAGCTCGACATCCGCATGGAAGAAGATGCCATGATGCTGGAAACAGCCGTAGTGGTGGGTTATGGTACCGTCAAGTCGAAAGACCTCACCGGTTCCATCACCAATGTGGGTGTTAAAGACTTCCAGAATGGTAACGTGGTTACCCCTGAGCAGCTGATCACCGGAAAGGTGGCCGGGGTGCAGATCACTTCCAACTCGGGTATGCCCGGTTCCGGTAGCCGCATCCGTATCCGCGGCGGCACCTCGCTGAACGCCTCCAACGATCCGCTGATCGTGATCGATGGAGTACCGGTTGACAACAACGGTATCAGCGGTTCCGGTAACGCGCTGAGCCTGATCAACCCGGATGATATTGAGAACATCACCGTATTGAAAGACGCTTCGGCGGCTGCCATCTACGGTTCACGTGCCGCCAACGGTGTGATCATCATCACGACCAAACGCGGTGTATCAGATAGCAAACTGCACATCGATGTGAACAGCACCACATCCTTTTCACAGGTAACGAATTATGTAGATGTGCTTTCTGCCGATGAACTGCGCGATGTGTTGAGCACTGATGGTACGGCTACTCAGCAGGCTCTCCTGGGAGATGCCAATACCGACTGGCAGCGCGAACTTTTCCGTCTCGGCATTGCCGAAGACCTGGATGTTACCCTGTCCGGCGGTATCAAGAATTTACCTTACCGACTGAACCTGGAAGGTTATACCGAGAATGGCGTACTCGACCGCTCTCAGCTTAATCGCTACGGCGCAACGCTTTCGTTGAACCCCAGTTATCTCAACGGCAAGCTCCGCACGGAAGCCAACGGAAAGTTCTTCCATACCGATAACGTATTTGCCGATCAGGGCGCCATCGGCTCTGCCATCACCTTTGACCCTACTCAGGAAATAATGGATGAGGGCAATGCCTACGGCGGATATTGGGAATGGGTGAATGCATCCGGCGGTCTTATTCCGCTGGCTCCTAAGAATCCGGTGGGCATGCTGCAACAGCGCGACGACATGAGTGATGTGAACCGCTTCATCGGTAACATCAAACTCGACTACGAATTATTCAAAGATTTTCATGCTGTTGTGAACGGTGGTTATGATCTGTCCCGCTCAAACGGTACGATCGTGGTTGATTCTGTTTCTGCTTCCAACTTCCCCGTTGGTATCAACAACTACTACGAACAGATGAAAGACAACAAACTGTTCGAAGCCTATTTCAACTATAAGCGCGAACTCGAAGGCATCCAGAGCCGCATCGATTTCACCGGCGGTTATTCTTATCAGAACTGGCTCACTCAGGCACCGGCTTTCGCGAGCCTGGGATTCAATGGCGACACTGTTACGCCTGCCGGCATCGATTTCGAGACCGAGAACACGCTCATCTCTTTCTACGGCCGTTTGAACTACAACCTGAAAGAACGTTACATGATCACCGCTACGTTGCGCGAAGACGGTTCTTCTCGCTTCAGTCCTGACAACCGCTGGGGTCTTTTCCCGTCAGTGGCTGCCGCCTGGTTGCTGAGCGATGAGCCGTTCATGCAAAACGCCAACGTATATATGAAGGTGCGCGCAGGATGGGGTGTTACAGGTCAGCAGGATATCTTCAACGACTATCCGTATATCGCTAACTACGACAGCTCCACATCAACCGCACAGTATCAGTTCGGCGATGTGTTCTATTATCTGCTTCGTCCGGATGGCTATGATCCGAACATCAAATGGGAGGAGACCACTTCACTCAACTTCGGTATCGACTTCGGATTCGGCGGTGATAAATTCAGCGGTAGCATCGATGTGTATAAGAAGACCACCGACGACCTGCTTGCCACTATCCCGATCCCTGCAGGTACCAACTTCACCAACCAGATCCTGACCAACGTTGGTAGCATGGAGAACACCGGTATCGAAGTGAACCTGAGTTACCTGCCTATCAACACCAAGGAAATGTCACTGGAGATCGGCGTGAACGGAACGGCCAACAGGAATGAGATCACCAATCTCACCAAGGTGGAAGATCCGAACAGCCCCGGTATCCTTGTTGGCGGTATCGCCGGCGGTATCGGCAACACCATCCAGATCCAGTCAGTGGGCTATGCTGCCAACACCTTCTATGCTTACGAGCAGGAATATGATGAGGACGGCAACCCGATCGAAGGCGCCTATGTGGACCAGAACGGCGACAGCATCATCAATGCCGATGACCTGATCTGGGGTGAGAACCCGGTGCCGGATTTCTTCGTGGGTTTCAATGCAGCCTTCCGCTATAAGAAATGGTCGGTATCTACGATCATGCGCGGTGAGTTCGGCAAGTATATGTATAACAACATCAACTCTACCCGCGGCGTATTCCAAAACGTTCCCGCTGCCACCTATATGCAGAACCTGTCACAGAATTATCTGGAGACCGGCTTCCAAACCTATCAGCTGCTGAGCGATTATTATATTGAGAACGCTTCCTTCGTGCGCATGGATAACATCAGCGTAAGCTATGATGTGGGTCGCGTATTCAATGATAATGCTTCTCTGGTAGTGGGCGCAGTTATACAGAACGTATTTGTGATCACGCCGTATTCCGGTCTCGATCCGGAGATCGCCGGCGGTATCGACAACTCGATCTATCCGCGTCCGCGCATTTATTCACTTAACCTCAGTCTGAAACTCTAAACCGAATAGCGATGAAAAAGACATATTTAGTAAGCATCCTGGCACTCGCCATTTCGGGTTTGACCTTAAGCTCGTGCTTCAACGATCTCGATCTTACACCACCGAATGGTATCAACGCCAACACGGTGTATGAAGATCCTGATCAATACGTACACGTATTGGCCAAGTTGTATGCCGGCCTCGCCATTTCCGGAAATCAGGGCCCTGCGGGCAACCCGGATATTGCCGGTATCGATGAAGGCTTCTCGCAGTATATCCGCGTATTGTGGAACCTGCAGGAAGTGACCACCGACGCCGCAAAATGTGCATGGAACGACCCCGGTATCCCGGAGTTGAATAAAATGCAATGGTCAAGCACCAACTCTTTTGTGAACGCGATGTACTATCGCATCTATTTTCAGCTGCCACTCATCAATGAATTCATCCGCGAATCTGCCGATGATAAAATGAATGAGCGCGGTTTCTCTTCCGAAGATCAGGCACGCATACGCGGCTACCGCACCGAAGCGCGTTTCCTGCGTGCGTTGAGCTATTATCATGCGCTCGACCTCTTCGGTAACGTACCCTTCATCACAGAAGATGATCTCGTTGGTGCATTCCTGCCGGAACAGATCAATCGCGCCGACCTGTTCGGGTACATCGAATCAGAATTGAAAGCGATCGAAACAGAACTGCCGGTACCGCAGGCCAATGAGTATGGCCGTGCTGATCGTGCAGCAGCCTGGACACTCCTGGCACGCCTGTATCTCAACGCTGAAGTGTATACCGGCACACAGCGCTATGCCGATTGCGTCGAGTATTGCAACAAGGTGATCAACGAAGGTGGTTATTCGCTTGAGCCGAATTACGAACACCTGTTCATGTCTGATAATCATAACTCCAACGAAATGATCTTCCCGGTCACTTTCGACGGAACTTTCACACAGACATACGGCGGCACCACGTTCCTTACGCACTCTACCGTTGGTGGCGATTCACTGAGCCAGATCGACAAGACCTATTTCGGTATTGAATTCGGCTGGGCCGGTAACCGCTCTACACCGCAGTACGCTGCATTCTTCCCGGATGCGGATGACGCACGCAATATGTTCAAGACCTTCGGACAAACGCTGGAATTCACGGATGATGCCCAGCTCGGTCAGTATGT
The DNA here is from genome assembly GCA_036734545.1 of Chitinophagales bacterium. Classification (GTDB taxonomy): domain Bacteria; phylum Bacteroidota; class Bacteroidia; order Chitinophagales; family BACL12; genus UBA7236. The sequence continues at coordinate 1,384 of DAIMYJ010000096.1, read as the reverse complement.
GGTGGGATGGCCCATTGCGAAATGGAGGAATGTAATGTCTACTTCGATCGCCGAGTTTACTGGCACCATGCTCGACACGGTACTGTTGGTTACTGAAATAACAAGTGGAACCATACAGGTAGGCCAGTATCTTACTGCTTCGGGAATTAAGGGCGATAATAAAATTGTTAAGTTCCTTGGAGGAACTGGTGGTGTCGGCACATACAAAATTGCTGTGTCAGACACGGTTGAAACTCCCACTGCCATTCACGCCGCCATTCCGGGCACTAACCTCGATGCCGCCGGCAACTTTACCGACATCGACTTCCCGCTCATGCGTTATGCGGATGTGCTGTTGATGTATGCCGAGTGCGCCGCGCGCGGATATGGCGATGTGGGAACCGGTATCATGTATGTGAATATGCTCCGCGAACGCGCCTATGGCGATGCCACACACAACGTGGCCTCCATTACGCCGGAATCCATTCTGGAAGAACGTGCACGCGAATTGCAATGGGAAGGCTATCGCCGTACAGACCTCATCCGCTTTGGCCTCTTTACCGGCGGAACGTATGTGTGGGCATTCAAAGGTGGTCCTTATAACGGCACGTCCGTTCCGGATTACCTGAATCTGTTCCCGCTGCCTTCTGCTGATGTGGTGGCTAACCCCAATCTGGATCAGAACCCCGGCTATTGATATCGACCAGACATTATACACCGAAGCCCTTCGATCATCGAAGGGCTTCTTTTTTTGTAACTATCCCATAGCATTGTTGGCCTGCTTTTTTTAAAAGAATGTTGTATCCAATCGTATTTGGCCGGATCGCATGTTGTGTAAAGCCGGTTGTGAGGGTGTAAGGACATCATTCCTGCGCGTATCACATGCACATGGCTTTAACACTTGATTGGCGTATTTTTACCCTATGAACAGATCCGTATTTACCGCTCTTTTACTCTTTATTTCTTGTGCCCTGCAGGCGCAGCAAATTTCCCATGTTGCACCACCCAATTGGTTCACGGGTATGCGCGACAGCACACTGCAGATCATGATCCACGGCCCCGGGATCAGTCAGTACGATCTGAAGATCAGCTACCCCGGTGTGCGCCATGTGGCTACCACACGCGTGGAAAATCCCAATTATGTTTTTGTCGATCTCATCATCGAGCCGTCGGCGAAGCCCGGTAATGTCGCTTTACAATTTCAGGCGCCGAAAAAGGGATTCACGTATAACTATACCCTGCTTCCGCGCACAACGCGCAGTTCTGCCTACGGCCTTGATGCCGGAGACATGATCTATCTGCTGATGCCCGACCGGTTTGCCAATGGAGACCTGAACAACGATGTGGTATCAACCATGCAGGAAACGGTTGTAGACCGCACGGATCCCAAAGGGCGGCATGGCGG
>DAIMYJ010000095.1:9275-11495 GCA_036734545.1 Chitinophagales bacterium | reverse complement strand
AGTCCCAGCGGAATCACAAAAAAGCCACTCAATTTTGGGTGGCTTTTTTAGTGGATACAGGTGGTCTTTATCTACCGGCGATGTGTGTACTTTATTGAAAATCATCGATCCACGATAAGAACCGGCGGTTGCATTGGCATTGGAAGATCCGGTATTCTAAACCTGTATTTTTTTTAAGGCAATAAAAAAGGCTGCCCGGATCGGACAGCCTTGTAAGTTATTTGCACTTAATATCAATCTTCGATCACCAAACGCTCTACCCACTGTGCCGCATCCTGTTGCAACAGGATCATATACACACCGGATGCCAGATGGGTAATATCCAGCGCCTGTTGTGCATCACCGGTAAGTGATGTGCGCATTACCTCCTGTCCTACGGCGTTCATGCAAATGATCACACCGGGTTTCGCGGCGCGGTCTTGAGGCAGTTGGAGAGTAACCTGTCCGCTGGCCGGATTCGGGAATACAGAGAAGGCTCCTTCCGCAATTGTGCTGATGCTCACAATACCTTCATCCACTTCATCATTACAATTATCATCCACACCATTGGCGATCTCTGTGGCGCCCGGGTTGATGTCTGCGTTGGTATCATCACAATCGGTATTGTCTACCACATAACCGGTAGGTGCAGGACCGGCAACGGCGATGGATTCCAGCGGATTGCCGTAAGTGTCCTCGTCGGCATCCTCGAAATACGTATTCAGTACTTCCTCGATCAGCAGTACGTCATCGATGTACATCTCGACGTTGGCATCAATCGAATAGAAGTCTACGCCGCCGATATCACCGGTATAGTCATATTCGAGAACGGTCACGCCGTCCATGATCACCTCAAAGGAGTTATCATCGAGGTCGATCAGATGTTCTACCTTGAACCAGGTACCAACCGGGTAACTGAAATTCTCTTCTGCCGGTACCATGATCACGCCTTCACCGGACGGTGCAGGTGTGGTATAATCGTACAGGCCATACAGCACTTCCAGGTTCCAGGCTACGCCGGGTGTTTCAGATTCCTGGATGTTATGATATCCTGTAGCACCGTCGGGCAGGTAACACATCCATTCCAAACGCCAGACACCGGAGCTTTGGTTGCCGAGTTTCAACACGACATCGGCAACGCCGCCGCCGGGAATAAGCATGGAATTGGTACCGCTGAAAGCATAGGCATCAGAAACGATACCATCTTCAGCACCGCCTTCGGTTCCGCTCCAGGTGGTCCACCAGGAGGCGCCGGGGCCTACGGCATCACCGGCAGTGTAGGCATCAAAATTGTCGCACAGATAAGCGCCGGCGATGCCGCAGGGCGGATCGATCTGCGCGTGCACCACCAGTGTGGCTGCAGTTAAGAGTAGTGTGATGTAGAGTTTGCTCATAGATCTTCGTTTGTTTACTAAGATACGGTTAATTTAGGAATCTGGGTACCTGACGCCCGTCCGGTTGCCAACACTGCAGCCCATCCCCTACCTTTGCAAGAATTGGCACACATTTTTCGTTGTATTCCGGTATGCGCACACTGATGAAACATCTGCAATTGAAACTGGCGGGACTGCTGTTGTTTTTCAAGATGCAGCCTGATGCCATGGCACAGTCCGGCCCGGGCCGCTTTGAGGAGGAGATCACCTATTATAAGCATCTGAATGATACGGCGCAGTTACCGGATGCCCCTGTGGTATTTATCGGCTCATCCTCCGTGAAGAACTGGATCGGGTTTGATACCGTGTTCGGAAAATATGGCGCCATCAACCGCGGCTTTGGCGGTTCTACCCTGCTGGACCAGATCCATTATGCCAATGACATCCTGCTGGCACATCCGGCCCGACAGTTTGTGATCTATTGCGGGGAGAATGATTTCGCTTCCTCCTCTTTCATCACAGCCGAAGAAGTATTTGACCGCTATATGCAGCTATACAGATTGCTGCGTTCTAAATATCCCGATGCGCCGGTGATCGCCGTATCCATGAAACCGAGCCCGTCGAAACTGGATATGATGCAGAAGATATATGCGTACAATAAACTCTTACAGGATTACAGCCTGATAGACACATCGATGATCTATGCCGATGTCTTCACGCCCATGCTGAATCCCGATGGCAGCCCGAACCGTCAGCACTTCTTCTCTGACATGCTGCACATGAACCGTTCCGGATATGCAGTATGGAATGCGGTGGTAGAGCCTCTGATCAAATAATAATACCTGCATCGCCGGAGAAACATTTCTAG
>DAIMYJ010000095.1:0-9175 GCA_036734545.1 Chitinophagales bacterium | reverse complement strand
TTTTTTAACGCACGATCACCAGTTTTTCAATGCTGATGAGCATGTTGTTCTCGAGTATATGTACTATGTAAACACCTTCTGCCGCCTGAGAAAGATCAAGGATGCCGGCATGAACGTCGGCAGATACTTCTATCTGCTTACCGGAAAGATCATACACGCGCACCTGTGTATCCGCATTCAGTCCGGTGATATTGAACAGACCATTGCCCGGATTGGGTGTGATCATCGGCACGGTCACGTCCTCTGTTCCATCCAGCCTGGCCGGTGTTGCAAAATTTTTGTTCTTGCTGTATTTCATACCACTCGGACAAGTATGGCTCACTTTCAATTTATAGGAAGTAGCCGGTGTAAGTCCGGTCAGTGTGATATTGCTCACGGGTGTGTTGATGTTGGTCCATGCACCGCCGGTTGACGGACGATACTGTACACGGTATGAAGCTACCCCTTCATCGATCCAGTCGAAGCTGGCGGTTGTGCTGGTAACACCGGTTGTGGTGATGACCGGCAGCGGACCGCACACTTCTGCAACCACTGCAGTAGCTGAAGTGGTACAACCTGTGGCGTCAGTAATGGTCACGGAGTAGGATCCCGGTGCGAGTCCTGAGATGTCCTGCGTCGTCGCACCATTGCTCCACGCATACGTAAAAGGAGCAGTGCCACTAACAACAGTGAGATCAACAGCACCATTGGTAAAACCGATCTGGGCGTTGGTGACGGTGGTGGTGCCGCTGAAACTCCCGCAATTATCTATCACCTTGTAGATCTGTCCTCCGCTCAGCGTTGCGCAGTAAAGCTCACCGTCACTGCCTTCTCCAAAAGTAGCTACATCAGCAAAATCGAAGCTGGTAAGTATGCTTGTCCATCCACCCATACCATTGGATACCGTATGCCACCAATTGCCGGTCACATAATCACAAAAGATATAATACCCCTGCATACCCGGATAATCACTACCGCGGTACACATACCCACCGGTAATGGAAAAACCACCGGCGCCAAATGTATGATCGTACACATAGATAGGAAAATCATAACCTCCTGCGGGTCCGCAGCCGGTGGTGTTATAGGTAGCATTACCCTCATAACATCTCCACCCCCAATTCTCACCGCCCGTAGAAGATGCGGGTACAAAATTCACTTCTTCCCAGGCGCCTTGTCCCACATCGGCGATCCAGAGGTCGCCGGTCATGCGATCAAAAGAAAATCGCCAGGGATTGCGCAAACCATATTGCCAGATCTGATCATCACCGGTGATACCCACGAACGGATTATCGGCCGGAATGGAATAGGGTACGGTGCTCACATCGATGCGTAGCATTTTACCGAGCAACTGATCGGTGATATCCTGTGAGCGGTTACCCGGATCGCCACCAGAACCGCCATCACCGGTACCGATGTATAAATAACCGTCAGGACCGAATTCCAGATTTCCGCCGTTGTGGTTGCTGAACGGTTGTGTGATGGTGAGCAGTATCACCTCACTGGCCACATCTGCAATATTCGGATTCACGGCGTTACGCGTATAGCGTGCTATCACCGTGTTTCCTGTGGCGGTATTGTTGATATAATTCACATAGAAATAGCCGTTCACCGCATAGTTCGGATCAAATGCGAGTCCCAGCAAACCCTGTTCGCTGCCGCTGCTTTTGACCTTGGAATCAATGTCGAGGAACAGCGATGACGTGCCATCGGTATTCAGGATGCGGATGTATCCGGATTTTTCAACAATGAATAATCGGTCATCGCCGCAATTGGCAATATCCACAGGTGAATCAAATCCCGGTGAGGGCATCAGCTGAACGCCGAGTTGCGGTTGAGCCACGGCCGCCAGAGTGATGCTCATGCCTGCTGCGAGCAGGCTGTTGCGTAAGTTAAAGTGCATACGTTTGAGTTTTAGGTGAATGTGTGGGATCCAGAGGAGTTGCCTGTATATACATCGAATATACGCATAATCCGGCAACCGGACCTATCGTGCGATATGTATTTTTTTCGGCGCTGCCTCCAGGTCAGGGAACCACACCACATAAATGCCCTCCGCCACCGCTGATATATCGAGCGAGCACGTATTGCCATCGGAGCCACCACAGCGGGTTTCAGCCACTACCCTGCCCTGCAGGTCCATGAGCACACACCTGCTGTTCTCCGGCACACCGGTAATGTGCACAAGCGTTTGTGCCGGGTTGGGAAAAACGGCCAATTCCGGCATTCCGGTGCGCAACGGCGAAGTGATGAAATTACCGGTGGAGGTGAAAGTGCCGGGAGCACCCGGACATTTATGTCGTATACGAAAAGTGTACGCTGTGGAAGGCGACAACCCGCTCAGGGTGATCTGTGAAACGGGCGTGTTCACCTGTATCCATGCACCGCCTGTAACGGGTTTATACATAACGCGATAACCACTTGCGCCCATATCATCCCAGTTGATGAATACTGTTGTAGCGGTTGGCGCTGTGGTGATGCCGGTAGCTGCGTTGCACAATGCATCTACCTCGTATGTACCTGTGGTGATACATCCTGTAGCATCCGTTGCCGTGAATGTATATGTGCCGGGAAATACGCCGGATATATCCTGTGTTGTGGCACCATTGCTCCACTCGTACGTTACCGGCGGTGTTTCTCCGCTGAGCACGATATCGATAGCGCCGTTAGGAGCAGTCGGGGCCGCAGCATCAGTAACCAACGCGGAATGACTGAACGCACTGCAGGCATCCGATACCCGGTATACTTCTCCTGTCTCATTGATACATACGAATAACTCTCCGCTTACATTTTCCCCAAAACCGGTTACGCGATCGATGATAAAACCCAATAATTCCGTGGTGTAACCGCCGGCGCCATCGGGCTGCATCATCCACCAGTTGCCGCTGATATAATCGCAGAAAAAATATTTTCCATACATACCGGGATGCTCTGTGCCGCGATATACAAATCCGCCTGTGACGGCAAAACCGCCGGTGGCGATGTCGTGCGGATATTCAAACACAGGAAAATCGAAATCGGGCACGATGGTATCACACAGGGTACCCGGACGCAGCATATTTCCTTCGTAACATTTCCAACCGAAATTCATGAACACGGCGGTATCATTTCTGATCACATCGATCTCCTCCCAGCTGTCGCCACCCACATCGCCAATATACAGATCGCCGGTGAGTCTGTCGAAACTGTTGCGCCATGGATTGCGCAAACCGATGGCAAATATCTCATCGGCACCGCTCACGCCAACAAAAGGATTATCCGGCGGAATAGCATACGGTGTGCCGCCATCCACATCGATGCGCAGGATCTTGCCGAAAAAATTGCTGAGGTTCTGCGAACGATTATGACCGGTACCACCGCCATCACCCATGAAAATATACAGATAACCGTCAGGTCCGAATTTCAGGTCGCCGCCATTATGATTGGCTGCCGGCTGGTCCATGGTGAAGAGGGTCAGCTCCGACGCCGGGTCTGCCACCGCGGGATCCGCACCGCTGCGGTTGAAACGCGCAAGATGGGTATCGCCGAATGTATCGGTATAATTCACATAGAAATATCCGTTGAGGGCGTAATTCGGGTGGAAGGCCAGTCCGAGCAGCCCCTGTTCCCCGCCGGCAGAGCCAACACGGTCGGTGATGTCCAGGAAGGTGGTGATGGTGGTATCGGGATGGAGTATGCGGATGATGCCGGCGCGTTCAGTGATGAACAGGCGTGCATCGCCGGCATGGTCGATATCGAGCGGCTCTTCGAATCCGCCTGACACCAGTTGCACCTGCACCTGCGGCTGCGCAAGGGCCAGCGCGGGAAATAGCCAAAAGAGGGGTAAAAGGGAACGCATAGTAGGGTATTTGCTGTTTGTAAATTACGGAAACGGGGGCAATTTGTCAAAACACTGACAAACACAACAAACAAGTTGCCATTTCGTTTTATACTTTTGAAGGATCATATGCGCACCTCTCTCCTAGGCCTTTTGCTGATCACCCTCCTGGGCGCCTGTACGGTGCAGGAGAACATTCAGGACGGGCAAACGGCCTATAACCTCAAGAAGTACCAGCTGGCGGCAGAATTGCTGCAGAAGGACTTTGCGCGCGCCGAAATGCCGGATGAAAAAGCCAAGATCGCCTTTCAGATCGGTCAGAGCTATGCCTTTAATAATCGTTATGATCAGGCGGCCGATTGGTTCTTTCAGGCCAACGACCTGGGCTATGGCAGTGAAGCGGTGCTGGAATATGCGCTCATGCTGAAGGCACAGGAAAAATATATTGAGGCAATAAAATATTTCAATCAGTATCTTATCGAGGAGCCTTTCCGCAGACCGGAAATGACCCTCGAGATCAATGCCTGCAACAATGCACTGAACTGGATGCAACGTCAGGATGACGAATATGCGCGCGACACCTATGTGACACCGCTTTCCGGCCTCAACTCATCGGATGCTGATTTTCAACCGGTGCTGTTCCAAAATAACAAGCTTGTATTTACCAGTTCGCGGTCGGATGCTTCCGGAGAAAATACCGATAGCTGGACGGGTGATCAATTCTATGATCTGTTCGTTGCCGACATACAGGATATCGATCGTTTCGGCTCACCGGCGCCATTTATTGGTCCCTTCAATACCGAATACAACGACGGCACCATCACTTTCAATAAAAATTTCACCGAGGTGTATTTCACCCGCTGCGGCAGCACCGACAGAAAAGTGGATGATTATTGCGGATTATATGTGAGTGCACTGCAACCCGACGGCGGCTGGAGCGATCCGGTGGCGCTGCCTTTCTTTGAGGACACCATGAACATCGGCACTCCGTGTCTGGCACCCGATGGCAACACCCTGTTCTTTGCCGCTACCAATCCCGATGGTTTTGGCGGTGCAGACATTTATTACAGCAAGCGCAATGCGGAAGGCTGGGATGCTGCGGTCAATGCCGGGCAGGTGATCAACACGAACGGCAACGAGGTATTTCCGGCGTTCGATGCAGAGGGCCACTTTTATTTCTCGAGCGACAAGCATCCGGGCATGGGCGGACTCGATATTTTCTCTGCCACCTGGAAGGCGGGAAAATTCAGCAATATTCAGAATCTGGAATACCCGATCAATTCCGGCGCCGATGATTTCGGGCTGGTGGTATTGGATAAAAGAACATTCGCCGGCAGCGATACGCTGGCTGCAGGCTATTTTTCCTCCAACAGAAAAGGCGGTAAGGGGGATGACGACCTGTATGTTTATGTAAAGACCAAAAAGAAATTGCCACCGCCGGTATATGTACTCAAGGGGCGCGTCATGGAAAAAGTATACGAAGTGCCTGATGACGTGAACAGCGCCGTGCTGGACACCGTGCCGCTGGAAAAGGCCATTGCCACGCTCGCCTATCCGGAGCTGCTGACCCTGCTCGGGAAATTCACGGTAGGTGCCGATGGTGCGTTCAGCATCACGATCGATTCGCTCAAAGATTATAAGATCACCGGCATGAAAGAAGGCTACTTCAACAATTCCACGCTGGTATCTACCAAAACAGTAAAAGGTGCTGCAGGCGATACCGTGGAAGTGTTCGCAGAAGTAGTACTGGATAAAATTCCCGTTGCCACCGGAACCGCCACAGCAGAGATCCGTCTGGAGAACATCTATTACGATTATAATTCTGCCGCTCTACGTCCGGAGTCATTCCCTGAGTTGGATAAACTCGTGGAACTGCTCAACGAGAATCCGGGCATGACCATTCAGATCAATTCACACACCGATGCCCGCGGTAAGGATGCCTACAACATTAAACTCTCGGGCGGACGCGCACAAAGTGTGGTGGATTATCTGGTAAGCAAAGGCATCGATTCTACACGCCTCACCTCTAAAGGCTACGGCGAAACCTCGCCCAGTCTGGTTACCAAAGACCTCACCCTGCCTTCCGGTAAAGTAACGCCCAAAGGCACCATTCTGGAAGAGAAATACATTAACACCTTCAAGTCCAATAAGGATGATTTCGAGTATCTGCATCAATTGAATCGCCGCACCACGTTCAATGTTACCGGCAATACGCTGCAGATAGAATCTGAAGATGCGGGTGATATCCGCATTGATCAGGCGGATTAGGGTGTTCGTGTGTTTCCGCCGCGGCGGATGCATGTGTGAGTGTGTGAGTGGTTGCAAAATACCATTATGACTGCACATGCATGCCAACTGAAATTCTAATCTGCGCAAATCAGTTAAATCCGCGTCATCCGCGTTCCTTTGTATTTCCCGGCGCTCTATATGGCTGGAACGGAATCTGCAGGAGATTGCCTATCCTGTTATTTTCTTCCGGTGACATGTGTGTGTCTATACCATAGGTAATGGCTTCAGGAGCCAAAACTTTATACGTGCCGAACAATCTGTCCCAGAAGGAAAATATATTGCCATAATTTGAATCCGTATAGGGTTGCACAAAATGATGGTGCACCTTGTGCATGTTGGGAGAAATGAACACCCAGCTGATGGCCTTATCCAGCCGCTCGGGCAAACGGATATTGGCGTGATTGAACTGCGACAATACCACGGACAATGACTGATACAGCATCACGATCCATATGGGTGCACCGGTGATGATCACCGCCAGGGTGGTAAAAATGAAACGGAATACACTCTCACCGGGATGATGGCGGTTCGCCGTTGTCGTGTCTACATAGGTATCGGCATGATGGATAAGGTGGAACTTCCACATCCATTTCACCTTATGCTCCACATAATGCACGGTGTAAGCGCCGATCAGGTCCATTAACAGGAGTCCGGCCACGAGGAACAACCATGGGCTGAGCGGCACTAAGTACAGCAGGCCGATCTCTTTCTCCGCAACCGTATCGGAGGCCTGCAGGAGAACAAAGGCCAGCGAAACATTCACGAGTATCGTGGTAACAGTAAAGAAAATGTTGATGCCGGCATGCCGCACTTTATTATAGGAAAAGCGGATGAGTGGTATAGCATACTCAATGGCATAAAAAAAGAGCAATCCACCCCACAGGATGAGTGTCCTGTGCAGGTCAGGAATGGTGGAAAAATAATTTTCTATTTGTGTGATGAAAAGGAACACGGATAGAACGGATTGAAAAGGATGTGAACGGATCTTTCACTAAGATACTCGATCCGTGTCAAACACCTGCAATCATTCTTCCACCACTGCTCCCCTGCCTACGATCTGATGCTTATACTTATGCGATGGCGAGGGAATAAAGGGTCCGAGTCCGAGCGTTGACCATTTGGCATCTACTGCCGCTATGGTGGCATCATCCATCACGATCACGTTCGGCCAGGGGCGCTCGAACTGGTCCAGTCGCTTCGTTTTGCGTGTGCCATCCATACCACAAATGCTGCGGCCGTCATAGCCCGGAACGATAAAGGCATCGCGACGGGCATCCATATTATTGGAAGTGTTCCAGGTAACCACGCCGTTATCGGCCGCTTCGACCATGTGATCGACATAGGCGATGAACTTCACGTGGCGGAATTCCGGTTCTGCGGCAAGCGACTGATGGAGCTGACGTACATGCCCGGGTCTGGATTTTTCTATGGCAATGGTCACGCACGAAATGCCTGACTGCAGCAGTGAATCATTTACGTAACGGATCTCCGGATACTTGCGCATCAGCGCCTCGCGATCGATGGCATCGCCGGTGGAGATACCGTGCGCTGCCGTGCGCTCCTCCGGCAATTTGGTGGTGGCATCCACGCACATCTTACCGCCAAAAGCGAATTTGCTGCAGCTGTGGTCCAGCACATCCATCGGGCCTGTGCTGAAGTAGATATCCTGCGCCGGATCTACGTGTGCGCTGATGGCTTTGGCTACTGCGGTATAATCGTGGATGTCTGTTTCCGTATCACAGATCACCAGTATCTTGTTGAACATCATCTGCCCTGCGCCCCACATGGCATTCATCACTTTCTGCGCATGGCCGGCGTATTCCTTTTTGATCTTCACGATGGTCAGGTTGTGGAACACCCCTTCGATCGGCAATTCCATGTCTTCCACCTCAGGCAGCATGGTCAGTTTGATGGGGGTGAGGAATATCCTTTCCGTGGCTTTTCCGATCCAGGCATCTTCCTGCGGCGGGATACCCACAATGGTGGAGGGATAGATCGCCCGTTTTTTATGGGTGATGCAGGTGATATGGAATTTCGGATAATAGTCGGCGAGAGAATAATAACCGGTGTGGTCGCCAAAGGGTCCTTCATAAATAAATTCTTCCTGCGGATCTACATAGCCTTCGATCACAAAATCGGCATCGGCAGGCACGTAGAGGTCGTTGGTGATGCATTTCACGAGTTCTACCTTGCGCTTGCGTATGAAACCCGCCAGCAGATATTCATCCACATTGGGTGGCAGCGGAGCTGTGGCTGCATACGTATACACCGGATCACCTCCCAGCACCACCGATACCGGCATGCGCTTGCCCATGGCCTTGTATTTATTGAAATGCCCTGCGCTCACCTTGTGTTTATGCCAGTGCATGCCTGTAAGCTTGGGACCGAACACCTGCATACGATACATGCCCACATTGCGTATACCATTCTCCGGATCCACCGTATGGATCACCGGCAGGGTAATGAACGGTCCGCCGTCGGCCGGCCAGCAGGTCATCACAGGCAGCTTGGTGATATCTGGATCGTGGAGGATCACTTCCTGACAGGCACCTTTGCCCTTTAACTCTTTGGGCATCCAGGAGGCTACTTTGCCCAGTTCGGGCAGCATCATCACTTTATCCAGAAATCCCTGTTTGGGAGAAGTGAATTTTTTGAACAGGCCGGCGATATCATCACCGATAGCATCGAGATGATCGACGCCCAGCGCCATGCACATGCGCTTATAACTGCCCATGCTATTGATGAGGAGCGGAAAGTCGGTTCCCGTATTTTCGAACAGCAGCGCCGGTTTATCGTGTTTGATATAGCGGTCGGCGATCTCGGTGATCTCCCACTTCGGATCCACAAATTCTTTCACCCGCACCAGTTCACCGGCCCTTTCCAGCGCGTCGACAAACTCCTGTAAACTCTTGTAGCTCATAGAACAAAGGTAGTAACAGGTTGGGAGAAAAAGAGTTCAAAGGAGGGCGGATGGCTGGATTGTTTGACCTCTGTGAGATTATTTATAATACTCCCTATTCTCTGGACCAAGAGGATCATTTGCTAAGTTAATAAATTCCGGTTTCATGCTGCTGTGTTTTGGATGGATTG
>DAIMYJ010000094.1:7567-11514 GCA_036734545.1 Chitinophagales bacterium | reverse complement strand
AGTGAGTAGTGAAAATCTGTTGGGGAATCTGGCATCCCCGTATCCAATGTAACTCCACACATATATCAATCTCTCCCTCATTCCTCATCCTGCATTCACATGAACACATTCCCCCAAGAACATTACCTTTACATAAAATAATACATTATGGTCCTTTCGATGACCGGATATGGGCGCACGACATTCAGTTTGAACGGTAAAAACATCGTTTTAGAGATACGGACGCTGAACAGTAAATCCTTCGATCTGAATCTGCGCTTGGCGCCGCTGTTCAAGGAGTATGAGATGGAGATCCGCAATATCCTGAGCAGGCAGATCCTGCGCGGCAAGACCGATTGCATGCTCACCTATGAGCAGATGGACGAAAAGGCCGGCGAGGTGAATCCTGCAGCCGTGAAAGAATATTTCCGTCAGATCAAATCCATTGCCGATGAGCTGCAGGTGAACGACGCCCGTGTGCTCGATCTGGTGTTTCGCCTGCCCAATGTGACCACCTCTTCCGTTGAACCGCTGAGCGATGATCAATGGCTGACCGTGCAAAAGCACATGGAGAGCACCTGCGCACAGCTGTGGAAGTTCCGCACCGACGAAGGTGTCAATCTCGAAAAGGACCTGCTGCTGCGCTGCGGCCAGATACGTCTGGCTTTGGCGGAAGTGGAAGTACTGGATCCCCAGCGCATGACACAACAGCGCGATAAGATGCATACCGACCTGAAGAATTACCTATCGGAAGAGAACATCGATATGAACCGTTTCGAGCAGGAAGTGATCTTCTACCTCGAAAAAATGGACATCACCGAAGAGGTCATCCGCCTGCGTTCACACTGTGATTACTTCGAACACACCCTTGCCGAACACGCGCAGGAAAAAGGCAAAAAACTCGGCTTCATCGCCCAGGAGATGAACCGCGAGATCAACACCATCGGCTCCAAAGCCTATCATGCCGAGATGCAGCGCAAGGTGGTGGTCATGAAAGATGAACTCGAAAAGATCAAAGAACAACTGAACAACGTGTTGTAATGCCGGGCAAACTGATCATCGTTACTGCGCCATCCGGAGCCGGAAAAACGACCATCGTACGCCACCTACTGGCCACCGAACCCAACCTCGCCTTTTCCGTATCGGCCACCACACGCCCGCGTCGCGACTATGAAGTGGACGGCCGGGATTATTACTTCATTCCGCTGGAGACCTTTCATCAAAAAGTATCGGAGAACGCATTTGTGGAATGGGAAGAGGTGTATCCGGGCAAATGCTACGGCACACTAAAAAGCGAGGTGGAACGGATGTGGGCCGATGGCAAAGACATCATTTTTGATGTGGATGTGAAGGGCGCCCTCAACCTGAAACAACAGTATCCTGACCGCACGCTGTCCGTCTTCATTCGTCCGCCCTCCGTTGAAGCACTGGCCGAGCGGCTGCTCAAACGCGGCACCGAAACACCCGAAACCCTGAATACCCGCCTCGAACGGGTACGATACGAACTCACCTTTGCCGACCGGTTCGACGCCGTGGTAGTGAACGACGTGCTGGAAACCGCTTTGGAAGAGGCTTCCCGGCTCGTGCATAACTTTTTGGCGAAACCCTGACCCAAAAAGGGCATTTTTCTGTTAGTTTTACAAACCAAACCGCCGGCATGGTCACGTCAATCACACATGGTGTTAAGGTGAGCGTAGAAACCTTCTACCAGCCTGAAATGGCTGCCAGGGGGGAGTATGTATTCGCCTACCGTATCACCATTGAGAATAAAAGCGAGAACACCGTTCAGCTGCTGCGCCGCCACTGGTACATCTATGATGGCATCGGCACCTGGCGCGAAGTGGAAGGCGAAGGCGTGGTGGGAGAAACCCCGGTGATCAAACCCGGGCACCTGCATCAGTATGTTTCAGGCTGTCATCTGCTGGCTCCGGCAGGTAAGATGTACGGCACCTATCAGATGATGCGCACCCTCGACGGCATGTATTTCGATGTGGAAATACCTGAATTCCACATGGTAGCCCCTTTCCTGCTCAATTGACCTATCACTCAGGCGCATAATCTGCACCCCTGAGGATCTCCATGGCATCCATCTGAAAAAATAATTCCTGCAGAGAGGTTTCCGGATATTCCTGCATATAGGCCCGTATGATCTGCCAGCCCGTCCAGATGGCCACGCGGCCCGGTGAATCTTCCGGCATGCCCTGTGAGTTCGGTGCTTCACCCAGATACCTGCGCATATCATCCACCCGCTTGCTGAACAGCAGGTCCTCACCGGCCAAAAATTTCCAGATCTCCGCTTCATTGTCATAGCACCAGTCGATCTGCGGTCCCGTATACCCCATCTTGATCGAGTCGGGCACATCCGGCAATACACAGTCCAGATAATACAGGATCTTGCCATTGCGCAGCATCTCATCCAGCAACGTGGCATCAGGCCCCCAGGACGGCACCACGCCGTCGATCATGCTTTGCATGACGTTCGTGGCGATGTAGGGCTTGTCGCAACGTATCGAGATATATTGCGGCATATTGCTTTCGTAACTGCCGTAATAGCCGAAATGCGGACCCAGATACATATCCAGTTCAATGCCCAGTGTTGCGCTGTCAAACATGGTCCAATACACAAAAGGCCCGATGTAGGTGTAGAGTTTGGGTAAAGTGCTATCGGGAAAATAATACCGGAAATACCGGAACGCCTCCGTGAGTTGCTCCTCGATATCGGCTGTTTGCTGATACATCAGCTGCGTGCTGTCGAAGAGCCGCTGCATCCACATGTTGCCGGTGGTGTTGTTATACAGAGAATCATACACCTGATCCAGTGTCAGGGAATCACTCACCACCAGTCCCCAGAAATTTTCGGTGAAAGAGGCAAAGATGTCGGGATGCTGCGCACGCAGATCCGCATACACCTGTTTGTAATTGTCGGCCGTGGCAGAGAACAGCAGCTCATCCACCCGAACCACCTCAACGGGTATCTCGGGGATGTGGTCGATATCCGGTTTAGGGTTCTCGTGACCCTTTTTGCAGCCTGAAACCGCCACTATCAGCAGGGATGCTATACAGAGTATCCCAAAAAATCCGTTATGTTTGTACCGCATCAGGGGTCTTTGTTTGACCCTGTAAAACTAAAGAGCCATGAAGAAAATTGCATTGATCGCCCTGTTTTTTTCTGCATTGACACTGCATGCACAAAGTCCAACCTTCCGTTTCGGCCTAACGGCAACGCCTGTGTTCGACTGGCTGCGCATTGAAGGCGACAGCTACGAGAACGGCGGAACGAAATTCGGATTTCAGTACGGATTGCTTTTCGACCAAACGATCGGCAATGTTGAGCGCTATGCCTTCAGCTCCGGTATCCTCATCAATTATGTGAACGCCAGTTATTCCTATGCAACCGGAGTGAGCCTGGATTCCACCAGTGAAATAGATCTACGTGTGCAATACATCGAGATACCCCTCACCATGCGTTTGCGCACGAATGAGGTGAATTACCTAACCTATTATGGTCAATTTGGTCTTACCCCGGGCTTCAGGATAAAAGCCCGTGCAGATTATTTTGAGGAAGGTACCGCTTTGGATGAAGACCTCAACTTCACTGAAGAAAACATTTCTGGTGCCACCTACAACCTGATGAACATCAGCCTCACCCTCGGCGCCGGAGCAGAATACGCACTGACGGAAAACACCTCCATCATGGGTGGTATCTTCTGGCAGAACGGTTTCGCCAATGTGATCGATGATGACGTAGAGGACAACAACGCCTACCTCAAACAGATCGGCGTGCGCGTGGGCGTATTGTTCTGATCGTATTTCGTTTTTGCATCACATGACTTAATCCGTGTGATCCGGAATTACCCGATAGACACGCAATTACGATAATGGCGCCCCGATGGGGCTTGGATAATTCGTGCGTCTTTTTCTACGATAATGGCGCCCCGATGGGGCTTGGATAATTCGTGCGTCTTTTT
>DAIMYJ010000094.1:0-7467 GCA_036734545.1 Chitinophagales bacterium | reverse complement strand
TTTTTCTACGATAATGGCGCCCCGATGGGGCTTGGATAATTCGTGCGTCTTTTTCTACGATAATGGCGCCCCGATGGGGCTTGGATAATTCGTGCGACTGTTTCTATGATGATGACGCCCCGCAGGGGCGGATGACCCGAACGCATACACACAAACCAGGCGTAATCCAGCCCTGTAGGGGCGACATTTCCGTAGAAAACGAAAGCCCACGAGATAAAAATGGGCCTCCCGGCCCGAATTGAAGATGATTCAAGGGCAATTTTGATATTTTCCGACGGGAATTCAACGACGTTCACCACAGGCCGGCAAAAAAGCACATCAGCTTGGTCATAGGGTTTGATTACAGATGCCCTAATTTGACTGCCCCTGCAGAGGATGAACAACCGTCGAATAACTACCTTTGTTGTTCATAGCAGGTTACCTTATCATGCACATCGCCCTTGCTCAGATCAACGTGCACATCGGCAATTTCGAAAGCAATTTTGAAAAGATCGCCCGTTATATCCGTCAGGCTGAAGACGCCGGCGCCGATATCATCCTGTTCCCCGAACTGAGCGTATGCGGATACCCGCCGCGCGACTTCCTCGAATTTCATGATTTCGTTGATCAGTGCTATGCTGTCATCGACCGGATAAAACCCCTCACCCACTCCATCGCGGTGGTGGTGGGCGCACCTAGCAGAAATCCGCGGGCCGAAGGAAAAGACCTGCACAACTCGGCATTCTTCATCCATCAGGGTGAGATACGCCTTGTGGTGAACAAAGCGCTACTGCCTACCTACGACATCTTTGACGAATACCGCTACTTTGAACCGGAGACACAATTCTCCAATATCACCTTCAAAGGCCGGCGCATCGCCCTGACTGTATGCGAGGATCTGTGGAATGTAGGCAATGATAATCCCATGTATAAGGCCTGCCCCATGGATCAACTCATCATGGACAGCGACCGGCCGGAAGTGATGCTTAACATCTCTGCTTCACCCTTCGATTATGATCACGCTGCAGAGCGTATCGAAACGCTGAAGGCCAATACACGCAAATATGGCATACCGGTGTTTTACGTGAACCACTGTGGCGCACAGACAGACCTCATCTTTGACGGTGGCAGCCTCGTGGTAAATGGTAATGCCGTTGTGTATGATGAGATGCCCTACTTCGAGGAAGCACTGAAAGTGTATGATCTCGATGCGGTGCTCGCTTCCGGACAAACACTGACAGCCGACCGCGAACAGCCGAAGGAAAAGATCGAGCTCATCTATCGCGCACTCGTTACCGGTATCCGCAACTATTTTGAAAAACTCGGCTTTAAAAAAGCCATCCTCGGCCTGAGCGGCGGCATAGACTCTGCACTCACTGCAGTCCTCGCCGTGCATGCTCTGGGAAAAGAAAATGTATGGGGTCTGCTCATGCCTTCCCAATATTCCACCTCGCACTCCATCAGCGACGCTGAAGACCTCGCAAAAAATCTGGGCATGCGCTACGATATCGTACCTATCAAAAGCATGTTCGATGCCGTGGAAAGTAATTTGTCGCCTCTCTTTGCCGGCAAACCGGCCGACGTGACAGAAGAAAATCTGCAGGCGCGATTGCGCGGACTCACGCTGATGGCCATGTGTAACAAACATGGTTATATCCTGCTGAACACTACCAATAAAAGTGAAGCTGCTGTCGGGTATGGCACCTTGTACGGTGACCTCTGCGGTGGTCTGGCGGTATTGGCCGATGTCTATAAGACCGAAGTGTATCAGCTGTCGAATTTCATCAACCGCAATGGCGAGGTAATCCCGCAAAACTCTATCACCAAAGCGCCCAGCGCCGAATTAAAACCCGGTCAGAAAGATCAGGACACACTGCCTCCTTACGACATCCTGGACAGCATCCTGTATCAATATATCGAGCTGCATCAAAGTCCGCAGGACATCATCGAAAAAGGCTTCGACCCGCACACGGTGAACCGCACATTGAAAATGGTGAACTCGAATGAATGGAAGCGCTGGCAATTCCCACCCATCCTCCGCGTATCCCCCAAAGCCTTCGGCACCGGCAGACGGATGCCTATTGAGGGCAAATACTTATCTTGATCGGAGGGTAGTGAGTATTGGGTAGTGGGTAGTGAGACCACCCAATTAATAGGCAAACTTGTTTGCGCAACAACTGAATTGTCTCACTACTCAATACTCACTACTCACTACCGTCACTCCACATTGATCTCCTCTTCGTTCGCGTCGAAGAAGCGGTATTCCATGTAATGGAAATCATCGCTGGGGGTGATCTTGAGTTTGATCTTGTATTGGCGTTTCCACTGATGGTAGAGGCTGCGCCAGAAGAGGCCTTTTTTGAGGTAGGCTTCTACGTATGGGTGCACCATCAGGTTTACCTCTTTGAGGTTCTGCATGGTCACCAGATGTTTGAGTTTGCGTTCGATGTCGTCGAGCAGCAGGATGCTGGCTTCGATCTTACCGGTGCCGGAGCAGGTGGGGCATACTTCTGCCGTGGTGATATTCACTTCCGGCTTGACACGCTGACGGGTGATCTGAGCCACACCGAATTTCGATATCGGCAGGATGGTGTGCTTGGCGCGGTCGCCGGCCATGGCCTGCTTGAGCGCATTGTGCACGGCCTTCTTGTTCTCGGGATTCTTCATGTCGATGAAATCGACGATGATGATACCACCGAGGTCGCGCAGGCGCAGCTGACGAGCGATCTCGCGCGCCGCTTCCATGTTCACGGATACGGCATTCGCCTCCTGGTCGCCCTTCACGGCTGTCTTATTTCCGCTGTTCACGTCGATCACGTGCAGCGCTTCGGTATGTTCGATGATCAGATAGGCACCGCTGTCCATATTCACCGTGCGGCCGAACAGGGATTTGATCTGACGGGTGATACCGTACTGCTCGAACACCGACTTGGGTCCGTTGTGCAGGGTCACGATCTTTTCGGAGCCGGGACTGATGCGACGGATATATTCCTTAACCTCGTTGCTGATGGACGGGTCGTTGACCACCACGCGGTTAAATGAATCGTTGAGCACATCGCGCAGGAGGGTATTTGTTTTGCGGGTCTCGCTGAATACGATGTGCGGCGCATGTGCTCCGCTGAGGCGTTTGGTCACCTCTTTCCATTGATTCACGAGGTTGTTCAGGTCTTCATGCAGCTTTTGCACGGGCACATTCTCTGCCACCGTGCGAATGATGACACCGAAGCCTTTCGGTCGCAGTTGCTCGATGGCTTTCTGCAGGCGCTTGCGCTCATCGGCGCTGGCGATCTTGCGTGAAACACCCACCACTTCATTGAAGGGCGTGAGCACCAGGTAGCGGCCGGGCAGGGAGATCTCGCAACTCAGGCGAGGGCCCTTGGTCTGGATAGGCTCCTTGATGATCTGCACCAGAATGTTCTGGTTCTTGGCGATCACGTTGTTGATCTTGCCCGTTTTGACGATATCCGGTTCGCGCTGGAATTTTTCCATGGCGTACGGACGTCCTTCCTGGGCGGCCTTGGAATATTTGTAAATGCTCTTGAACTGCGGGTTGAGGTCGGTATAATGCAAGAATGCATCGCGCTCAAACCCCACATCCACGAAACAGGCGTTCAGTCCGGGCGTGATCTTTTTCACGCGCCCGAGATACAGGTCGCCCACATTGAACCGGCTGGTATGCGAGTCGCGGTGGATCTCCACCAGTTGCTTGTCTTCCAGCAACGCGATCTCAGCCCCGGTTGGTGTAGAATTGATAATAAGTTCCCTTTCCACGTTGAAATACGGGTTTGATCCCATTTAGGGATGATCATGAAATAAAGGCCCCTCAGCGGGGTTGGAAAAGGTGGGAGAATATAAGGGCAGAAGAGCCGGTTGGATTACTTCTTCTTATGGCGGTTCTTCCTCAGGCGCTTCTTGCGCTTGTGGGTAGCCATTTTATGTCTTTTACGTTTCTTACCGGATGGCATGACTGATAAATATTTTTAATGTGTTAAATTGTGTATCTCATTATCCACCTGATCGATCAGGGTCTTATCGGTGGTAAGTGATCTCAGTTTTTCCAGTTGTTTGACCGCAGTTATCGTATCCTGTGTTCCGAGATACGACTGGGCGATCATGTAACGGGCCTGCAAATTTAGGGAATCTTTTTGTAAAACCGCGGCAAATCGCTCGATCGCCTTGTCATACTGCCCGCTCATCACCGAAAATTTTCCGAGTTCGAGATTAACTGCCACATTATCAGGGTATTGCGCATCCAGCTCGCGGAGCATCATAATGCCTTCCATAGGCTGACTGCTCCCCGAAACCAGCACGGCTGCCAGTCCGATCTTCGCGTCGAGGTCGCCCGGCTGCATCTTTTCGGCTGTTTCGTAGCAGTAGCGCGCACCGTACACCAGGTTCACCCGGAGGTTGTCGTCGGGTTCAAAATCGATGAGTGAGCGCATGGCGGAGCCGGCCTGCATGTAGTTGGCATACGTGGGATCGGCATCGGCCAGCTGGCGCAGGTAATCGGCCGCAATGGAGGGTTGCCCGAGGGTCAGCCATGCATCTGATAACTGACGCAACAGCGCGGCTCGGGACGCACCTGCAGAACCCAGCATATCGCTGTGCATCGCTTCCAGATCGGAGGCGTTCGGATACTGGAGCGAATCCATCAATTTTTCCCTCCGCTCATCAAAAGCGCTGATGCGGGGCGGTTTGTTGCTGAACAGCAGAAAGAGGATGAGCACGACAACGGCCGCCGCTCCTGCCGGTAGAAGATATTGTTTCACTTAATTTCCCGATTTCGACTTTTTACCATCCTTCACGCGGTTGATGAACAGCTTGGCGGGTTTGAAAGTGGGGATCTTCTGCTCGGGGATCTCAATGGCGATGTTCTTTTTAATGATCCGCCCGATCTTACGCTTGCGCGTTTTCACCACAAAACTGCCAAAACCGCGGAGATACACGTTGTTCCCTTCCGCCATTGATTCTTTGATCTCTTTGCAGAACGCTTCCACCACAACCATCACATCCACCTTTTCCAGTCCGGTTTTTTCGGTAATGCGGTTAACAATGTCGGCCTTTCTCATAGATCCATGTTTTAGGGTTTGATAATCAATAGGTTAAACTGCAAATTTCGGGTATTTATTGCTATTCTGCCACATAAAATTTCCCTTATTAATATTGCGCTTCCATGGCCCCCTCTTTCGCCCGAACCCTCCTGCGCTGGTATGATGCGAACGCCCGCGCCCTCCCGTGGGTGGGAGAGACCGACCCGTATAAGGTCTGGCTCAGCGAGATCATCCTCCAGCAAACCCGCGTGGAGCAGGGGACAGCCTACTATCTGCGGTTCATCGAGGCCTTCCCTACCGTGCGTCATCTGGCCGAAGCCCCCGAAACACGGGTGCTCAAACTCTGGGAGGGGCTGGGTTACTACAGCCGCGCCCGCAACCTCCACGCCACCGCTCAGTTAATAACCCGCGAACACGGCGGCAGGTTCCCCGACACCCTCGAAGGCCTCCTGCACCTGCGCGGGATCGGCAACTACACGGCACGGGCCATCCTCAGCTACGCCTTCCGCAAGCCGTATGCCGTGGCCGACGGCAATGTGCTGCGCATCCTGAGCCGCTACCGGGGTATCAGCGAGCCCATCGACAAACCGGCGGGCCGCAACAAACTGGAGGCGCTGGCCGACGAACTGCTGGATCCTGCGCGTCCCCACCTGTTCAACCAGGCCATGATGGACCTCGGCGCCACCGTGTGCAAGCCCCGCAACCCCGACTGCGACGCCTGCCCGTTCCGCAAGACCTGCCATGCCGCCAAACACGGGGTCACGCACCTGTTGCCGGTGAAATCGGCCAAAACACCCCGCATAAAGCGGTATTTCGCGTTCTTTATTTTGAAGGGAAAAGGGAAGATCGCCATACAGCAGCGCACCGGCTCCGGCATCTGGAGGAACCTGTGGCAGTTCCCGGCTACTGAATCTGACCGCCAGTACACCCTGTCGCAACTGAAAAAAAGTACGGCATTCGCTGAGGCCGGCATTCCCGATCTCCCCTACACCAAAGCCGGCACCGAAAAGCAGACCCTCACCCATCGCGAACTCCATTGCACGTTTTATGTGGCAGAGGTGGCCGACTGGCGGAAGGTGCATGGTCCGGACTGGAAGATCGTTGAAACGAAAAACTTACACGACCATGCATTCCCGGGAGCGATACGCACGTTTTTGCAAAGAAATCTCTACTTTTAATTTCGAAAGACGTTAACAGAAAAAGAACAGCAGTATGAGCGGAGTAAACAAAGTGATCCTGATCGGCAATCTGGGTAAAGATCCTGAAGTACGCACCTTTGACGGTGGCAACATGGTAGCCAATTTCACGCTGGCCACCACCGAAGTGTTCCGCGACCGCAACGGCAACAAAGTAGAACAAACCGAATGGCATAACATAGCGATGTGGGGCAAGCTGGCCGAGATCGCCGGCAAGATCCTGCGCAAGGGCGCCAAAGTATATATCGAAGGCCGCATCAAGAACCGCTCATGGGAAGACAAGGAAGGCCATAAAAAATATATCACCGAGATCGTAGCCGAGAACTTCACCCTCCTGGGCCCACGCGCCAACACCGACACCCCGCACGACGACATCACCACCCACAAACAGGGCGATGCGGATGTGCATGAGGATCTGCCGTTTTAATTGATCGATCACGCAAGTGTCCGCCATTTTTTACCGGCCTTCAATTTTTAAATACAGGCTTATACAATTTCTGCGCGCACAAGGGAATTTGTCCCGCCTCCGCTGAGGAGAGAACACTGTATCTTTACCACATGCTTAAACCGGTCCACCTACTCCTCGCAGGACTCCTCACCGCATCCCTCATCTCCTGCGAAACAGACACCTCGCCGCGTCCCAACGCCTGGCCGCGCGTGCATTACCCGGAAGCTACCGACACCATCGTTTTCGACGAACCGGGATGTCCGTACACTTTTACACTCCCCAATTACTATGAGATCGAGCGCAATGTCCTCTTCTTCAACGAAAAGCCGGATGACCCCTGCTGGACCAACCTCGTGTGCAAAGACCTCAATGCCACGATCTACCTTAGCAACAAACCGCTGGATAATTCATACAGCTATTCTCAAATGATCGAGGACGCGTACAAGCTCACGTACAAACACAGCAGTCGCGCCGATTTCATCGAACCACAGCAGATCGAGAACCAATATGGCGTGCACGGTCTTATCTATTTCGTAGGTGGTGATGCCGCCAGTAATTTTCAATTCTTTGTTACCGACACCGTAAGCAATTTCGTACGCGGTGCCCTCTACTTCAACAACCGCCCCAATGCCGACTCATTGAAGCCCGTGATCCAGTTCATGGTAAGTGATATTGAAGGCATGCTGAGTTCGTGGAAGTGGAAGTGATGTGGGTGAGTGGGTGAGTGGGTGAGTGGTGAGTGAGATTGAACTTTGAAACAGAAATTAAGCCCCCTCCCCTTCGACGAAGGAGA
>DAIMYJ010000093.1:0-11561 GCA_036734545.1 Chitinophagales bacterium | reverse complement strand
AATTGATCCGTGAATCGTTAATCGTGAGTCGTGAGTCGTGAGTCGTGAGGCGTGAATCGTGATTAATGCAAAATGTTGTAAAGTATTATGTTGTTTATGTGTTGTTTATCAGACTGCTGAGCATTTGAAAGGTTCTGATGATCAAACTACCCACCTTATCCATATCCTTCTCATTCAGATAACCGGCTGAGTTCGCTGCGTCAAAGCCGGCATCGATCTCTACCACTGAGCTTCTTGCGATCTCGTAGAAGCGTCTTCTTTCTGCGGTAGATTTCCGAGATGCGCCTTCTGCAATATTCAAAAAAACTGACAAGGCTGCGCGACGGATCTGACCTTGCAACACATACTTTTCCTCGCCCGGGAATGATGCTGTCGCTTTTCGACATTCGGCAAGTAATTCTCGGGCAGCAACGTACACATCCATACGTTTATGCGGTAATTCAAGAAACATAAGAACAAATATTTAAGGGTAAACAAATTCTGTCACTCGACATCTAACGCATGTAGAACACCATCAAGTTTATTCATTTAAACCGGATCTGCGTTCTATTGCATCCCCTAAACGATTCACGACTCCCGCCTCACGATTCACGCCACTTAAACCGTCATGATCTCATGTTCCTTGGTGGCGAGGTGTTTGTCGATATCGGCGATGAATTTGTCGGTGAGTTTCTGCACCTGGTCTTCACCGTCTTTGGCCATGTCTTCGGGGAGGCCTGTTTTCTGGAGTTTCTTGATCTCTTCGTTTGCGTCCTTGCGAGAGTTGCGCACGGTGATCTTGGTGGTTTCACCCATGTGCTTCACCTGCTTCACGAGGTCTTTGCGGCGTTCTTCGGTAAGCGGTGGCAGTATGAGGCGGATGATCTCGCCGTTGTTCACCGGTGTAAGTCCGATATTGGCTGCGAGGATCGCCTTTTCAATATCGGCCAGCATTTTCTTATCCCATGCCTGAATGGCGATGGTGCGCGCATCCGGGGTGGAGAGGTTGGCTACCTGATTCAGCGGTGTGAGTGCACCGTAGTAATCCACGCGAATTCCGTCGAGGATCATGACATTCGCTCTGCCGGCACGTACGTGCGACAGTTCTACTTCCAGGTGTTTAATGGCTTTTTGCATGTGCTCCTGCGCCATGTCGATCACTAAGCCTAATTCTTCTTCGTGCATATGGATACGTTTATTGCTTGTTCTGTACTATCAACTTTTTACCAGCGTGCCTACTTTTTCACCGCGCAGCAGTTTGGCGAGATTATCCTCCCTGTTCATATCGAATACGATGATAGGCAGGTTGTTCTCCGCGCACAGGGTGAATGCGGTCATATCCATTACGTTCAGATTTTTAGCGATCGCTTCTCTGAAGGTGATGGATTCGTAGCGTGTGGCGGAAGGATCCTTTTCCGGATCGGCGGTATATACACCATCAACGCGGGTGCCTTTGAGGATCACATCGGCTTCCACTTCGATCGCACGCAGACTGGCTGCGGTATCGGTAGTAAAATACGGATTGCCGGTGCCGGCGCCGAAGATCACGATGCGTCCTTTTTCGAGGTGACGGATCGCGCGGCGGCGGATATACGGTTCGCAGATCTGCTCCATTTTGATGGCTGACAGCATGCGTGTATACAGGCCGATATTCTCGAGGGCGCTTTGCAGAGCCATTCCGTTGATGACGGTGGCCAGCATGCCCATATAATCACCCTGAGCCCTGTCGATGCCTGAACCCACCCCGCTCATGCCGCGGAAGATATTGCCGCCACCGATCACGATGGCGATCTGCACGCCGGCATCAGATGCCTTCTTCACTTCCATCGCATATTGCTGCAGGCGGACCGGGTCGATCCCGTATTGCTGATCGCCCATCAGGGCTTCTCCTGAGAGTTTCAGGAGGATACGTTTGTAGGGTTGGCTCATCAGCGGCAAAGATAAAACTTCGCCGGCAGAGGGCGGGAGATTTTCGTCAACTGTTCAGCACCGCCTGAGTGTCAGGATCGCGACCGGCGACCGGCCGGGTAAATGGCCTGATGGGTGAAGTCGTGCGGGAAGTCCTCATCCCCCGGAAATCCCAATTCTATATCCCTGCCGGAATGTGGGATGTAATCGGTTCTGAAGAGGTAATCCCAGATGCTGAGGCTGATACCGAAGTTCACGCCGTTGGGGTGGTTAGCCGGCAGGTCCTTGGCGTGATGCCAGATATGCATTTGCGGGTTGTTGAGCAGGTATTTCAGCGGCCCGAGGCGGAGGTTGATGTTGGCATGATTGAAATGCCCGATCACGAGGGCGATCAGGTTGGCCAGCAGGTAGTCATTGATACCGAAACCGAGCATGGCGAGCGGGATATATTGTATGGTGCGATATACCACATTCTCCATCCAGTGGAAGCGCAGGTGCGCGGCAAATCCCATTTGTTTCACGCTGTGGTGCACTTTATGGAACTGCCAGAGCCAGCGGTTGCTGTGCAGGAGGCGATGGATGTTCCATTGGATGAAATCTTTCAGGATAAAGGCGAAGGTGATCTTCAGCCAAAAAGGAAGGGCATTCACTTCAATGGCTATGCCGTTCTCAAGACCAACCGTTTGCAGCAGGCTATTGAACAGATCTACCACCACATTGGATATGGCATAAAATCCTACCAATGAAAAGAGGAAGAAGTTGAAGAACATATAAAAGGCATCAAGCCAGAAATCCTGTCGGATTCGCGGCTGGTCCTTACGCCAGGGAAAGGCCATCTCCAGCATCCATACCAGCAGGCTGACGCCGATCAGCCAGTAGAAATAATTACCCCAGTGCGGGTTCAGGATGGCACTGATCAGATAATTCCAATAATCAGTAAACGAGCCGGTAAAGATGTCCCAATAGCGTTGCATATCATTCACGTTGAAAGCCAAAGTTAGGGGGTGTCATGCCGGCGTTCGGTGACGAACATCACTGATACACCTTTTCCCCTTTTTCCAGCCACATACCCCAGCTTTTTGAGTAGGCATGCACCCTGGTGGTGGCTGTATTTTCGCTGTTCACCACGCCATGGCCGCGATTCACCCATTCAAATATCCCACCATAGAGATTGGAAACGTTGGTATAGCCTGCCTGTCGCAATTTCTCGGTGATCTTTTCGCTGCGGTAACCGACACTGCAGTATACGATCACCGGTGTATCTTTTGCAACACCCTCGAGGCGGGAGAGTTCAAAGTCGTCATACCCCACCCATATGGCCGAAGGGATGTGGCTGACCTGATATTCGGGTTGTTCGCGCGCATCCAGAAAAACCGCCATGGTATCGGCGGCTGCTTTCGCGACCTCGATCTCAGGCACGGAATGAGCCAGAAGAGTAGACAGCATGATATCATAGGATTTGCTTTCTACATGCGCCTGGGCACGCACGCGCTGAATGGCAACAATGGCAAACAGGATGCACAAGGCAGCGGCTATGAGCAGTGTTCTGGGTGTCATGCGTTTTTTTAGATTCACTGTTCTTGGAACATCAGATCTGCAGGAATAATTCCTCAATCAGGATGATCACGCCCATCACGAGGACAAACCAGCCAAAGGCGCCTTTGAGTTTTTCGGCAGCGATGAATTTGGCCAGGTATGAGCCGAGGAAAATACCCGCTGAGGTCACTACAGTAAAGGTAACCAGAAACATCCAGTCGATGGGTTGTCCGCTCTGTATATCCCCCACGAACCCGAAAAGTGATTTGATGGCAATGATGAGCAGGGATGTACCTACCGCCATGCGCATGGGCAATTTGGCGAACAGCACGAGTGCAGGGATGATGAGGAACCCGCCGCCGGCGCCCACCAGACCGGTAACCACACCCACGATGGCGCCTTCTGCAAAGATCATCGGGTAATTATATTTTTCGGGCCCAGACGCACTGCTATCCTTGCGCGCTGCACCGCGGATCATACTCACGGCTGCGAGGATCATGATGATGCTAAAGAACAGCAGCAGCGCAATGTCTTTGGTCAGTGAAAAGCTGCCTATTTCAGCAATATCATCCGGTATCCAGTGCAACAGGTAGGCACGGGTGAGATACACCGTAATGAGACTGGGAATACTGAATATGATGGCTGCGCGATAATTGATGGTGCGCCTGCGCATATTGGGAATGGCGCCTGCAAGAGCTGTAGTGCCTACGATGAACAGAGAGTATGCCGTACTCAGTTCAGCTTCAATATGGAACAGGTAGTAGAGCACCGGAAGCGTGAGGATACTGCCCCCTGCGCCAAATAGACCCAGTGTGACACCAATGAGCAGGGCGGCCAAATATCCGATGATCTCCATGGGGTGCAAAGCTAATCAGGTTTTTCAGGGGAGACTGTAATGCAAGTCACAGAAAAACGATGCCCCCGGTCTCGTGCAGAAAACGGGGGCATCGTATATAAATCAAAAGAATCATTTTGTGGATCCCATCAATCGCTTGATCACCGGCGACAATGCCAGCAGGATCACACCGGCTACCACGGCATAGATGGCCAGTTGCTGGTAACCGTTGGTATAGGCGATCAGTTTATCCATTGCGGATGCGTTCTCATCTGCCGTGCTCATTCCGGCGCCCAGCAATCCGGCCACATACTGGCCATAGGCGCTGGCGAGGAACCACATACCCATCATCAGGCCCTGCATCGGTGCCGGAGAGAGTTTGGTCATGAGTGAGAGGCCGATGGGCGACAAACACAATTCACCGAAGGTGATCACGAAATAGCCGAGGGCAAAGATCTCCAGAGAGGTGAGTCCGTTCTCATCCGCAAAATGGATGGTAGAATAGAACACGAAAAAGGCTACGGCGAGTAATAAAAATCCGAAACCGAATTTCACGCTGGCCGTGGGTTCCTTTTTGCGCTTCGCCAACCAGATCCACAACATACCCAATGGTGCGGCGAACAGGATCACGAAAACAGAGTTTGCCGTGTTGTTCACCACGTTAGGATCGATGCCCTTTATTCCGAACAATGAATCGTGGAGGTTATTATAGGCGAACAGCGCGAGTGAACCACCGCTTTGTTCGAAGAATGCCCAGAAGAAGATCGAAAACACAATGAACAGCAAAGCGGCTGTCAGCTTTTTGCGTTCTTCAACAGAATATTTTGACATTTCATAGAACACATAGATCAGTGCGGCAGGTCCTACCACATACATCACCATATCGGTATAATTGCTGTTCTTCACCAGGATCAAAATGAGCGGGAGAGAAAGCAGCGAGCCGATATAGGTGGACACCTCGAGGATGCGTCGGCGAGAAGCGGAAGCGACCTGATGAACCGGAGATAATCCGATAGGTCCGAGGGAGTGCTGCGAGAACCAGAAGGTTACGAGGCTGATGGTCATTACGATGCCCACAAGCGCAAATGCCAGACTCCAGGAAACGTGCAGGCCCACATACACCATCAGCAAGCCGCCGAGGGTGGCGCCAAGGTTGATACCGGCATAGAACAAACTGAATCCGGCATCGCGTCGGCTGTCGCCGTCTTTATAGAGCTGACCCACCATCGAGGAGATATTCGGTTTAAAGAAACCCGTACCGACGATGGAAAAGCAGATACCGATATAAAAGAATTGTTCCGGTGAAACGGCGATGATGAAACCGCCGATGATCATCATGAAAGCACCCCAGAACAATGATTTCCGGAAGCCGAGGATCTTATCGGCAAACAATCCGCCGATGAAGGTAAATGCATATACGAAAGCCTGGATAGCACCGTATTGCAGGTTGGCTGCCTTATCGGTCAGCCCCAGCTGGCTGGCCATGAAAACAGTGAGCATACCGCGCATGCCATAGAAGCAGAAGCGCTCCCACATTTCCACGGTGAACAGAGACCACAATTGCTTCGGGTATTTACCCTCGAAATTCTGTATCTGTTCAATGGTCAGATCTTTATTAGACATATGGTTGTTTTAGTTGTTGATCAGTTCACACCCTTTTCGCGCATTACGCGGTTCAGCCAGCGGAGGAGGGCAAACAGCATAAGCGCTGCGATCATCACCAGAATAAAGTTGGTGAAGAAGAAGCCCGCCTTGTCGTCAGTACCTTCAAAGTTGCTGGACAGGATACCCGCCAGTTTATTACCTACGGATGTGGACAGGAAGAATCCACCCATCATCAATGCAGTGAGTCGCGGAGGCGATAATTTACTTACCAGGGAGAGACCCATGGGCGACAGGCACAATTCACCGATGGTGATCACACCATAGGTAGCGATGAGCCAGAGGCTGCTGGCCTTGTCGTCGTGGATGTTCACTGAATTTACAGCTGCCACCATCACCAAAGCACTCAGCGCGGTGATCACCAGACCGATGGCGATCTTGCTGGGTGTAGTAGGTTCTTTACCTCTTCTGCGGAGGAATCCGAAGATACCTACGATAACAGGTGTGAGCACCACTACCCAGAACGGGTTGATGGACTGATACAATTCAGCGGAGTACAGTTTCAGGTCGCCACCGGGAGCGGGGCGGTTATCAGCAGGCAGGTTCTCGAAATAGCGGTACGAAGCGGTGCGCACGGCGATCTCTTCGCTGATCAACTTAGCGCCATCCTCATTGCCGGCTTCGTTGAGTTTGGTGCGCTCGGCATCAAGGCTGTCGATATAGGTATCAAATCGCGCTTGATCATATTCCACTGACGGGTGGTAATTCACGGTTTGCGCCATACCTACCACTTCAGCCACATCGGCTACCCCACCCTGCATTTCGCGGTGAGAATATTCTTCAGCCCAAACAGTAAGGGCATCACCATTTTGATGGAACACTGCCCAGAAGATCACGATACAGGCATATACACTCAACAGTGCGGCGATAGGTCCGCGGTCTTCCTTATCGGATTTGAACATCAGATAAATAAAGAATACGATCACCGGCACACAACCAAATAGGAAGGCGTCGTTCGTATCGGTACCGAAAATGTTACCCGGAATGATGTAGCCCAGCACGCCGAAGGCGAACATCGGCAGCAATACGGAAGCGAGGATACGGCCGGTTGACATATCGCCGGGCTTCACCGGTTTCAGCACATCTGCTTCACGCACGTGCTTGGTGCCGGAAGCGAAGATGATGAGGCCGATGATCATACCCACGCCTGCGGCTGCGAATGCATATCCCCAGCCGTAGTTGATGCGCATGAATGCCGCTACGAAGTTGCAGATGAAAGCACCGATGTTGATACCCATGTAAAAAATGTTGTAACCCGCATCTTTATTATCGCGATAGCGCGCATCGTTATAGAGGTTACCTACGAGGGTACTGATATTCGGTTTAAAGAAACCGTTGCCGAGGATGATCAGCAGCAGGCTGACATAAAAGGCGGTTTCATTATGTATAGACAATCCGAGATATCCGGCGGCCATTAAACTGCCACCCAGAAAAATGGAGCGGCGGTAACCGAGGATACGGTCGGCAAGGAGGCCACCGATGAAAGGAGTGAGATACACGAGGCCGATGTAGGTGCCATACACGTCAGATTTCTTCTGACCGTCGAAGCCCATACCACCGTTCTCCCACGCATCGAGCATGTACAGTGAAAAAATACCCAGCATCAGGTAGTATCCGAATCGCTCCCACATCTCAGTGAAGAAGAGCACATAGAGGCCCCTGGGGTGCCTTGGTGTTGCCGTATTATTCATGCGTATACAAGGTTATTTGGTCGCTAAAGATATAAAGGTTTTCCAAAGCGACAAGCCGTTATACACAGGGCATCAGCCAAAACTATGCCGTGGTGGCAGTATTGAGGCGGCTGTGTTTGCGACTGTATACGAAGTAAATGATCAATCCGATCGCAAACCAGATAAAGAACCACAGCCAGTTGCGTGCCGTCATACCGGTAAGGAGATAGCAGCAGGTGGTGAGGCCCAGCAGGGGGATAAGTGACCAGTTCCTGACAAAAGCGAATACCGAAAGCACCACGCACAATATCCAAAAGATGAGTGTGCTGATCTTATAGGTCGCCTGTTCCGGGTTGGCCAGATCGAGGAGGTGCGGGAAATAATTGCGCGTGCCGGGTAACAGTAACAGGATCAATACCAGGCTGCCGATGAGGGTCGGATAGATGTATCTCGCATTCACATAGGGCAGGTGAAATTTCCCTTTTTCCTTTTCGCGTCGTGGTATCAGCAATACACCACCGCACACCAGCACAAACGCGAACAGCGTGGCGATACTGGTGAAATCGAGCACGAAGGTCTCATCCGTGAACAGGATGGGGATACCTACCACTAAACCGGTTACAATAGTAGCGAAGGAGGGTGTTTTGTACTTGGGATGTATCTGCTCGAATTTTTTCGGCAGCAATCCATCGCGGCTCATGCTCATCCAGATGCGCGGCTGGCCCATCTGGAAAACGAGGATCACACTGGTCATGGCTGCTACGGCGGCGATGGAAATGATGGCTTCCATCCAGCCCACATTATGCATCTTGAACACTTCGGCCAGCGGATCGCCCACGGCGAGGTCTTTGTAATAAGCCATGCCGGTGAGCACCAGAGATAATATAATATAAACGATCGTGCAGATCACCAGTGAATAGATCATACCGCGTGGCAGGTCGCGCTGCGGGTTCTTCGCCTCCTCGGCCATGGTGCTCACGGCATCAAATCCGATATACGCGAAGAACACGGCCGCCACACCCGACATCACGCCGGTAAATCCGTTCGGCATAAAACTGCGCACCCCTTCGTCGTTGATCGGTGTCCAGTTGTCTATATCTATATAATAGATACCCACTGCGATCACAAGCACGATGATGGCGAGTTTGATGATCACCATCAGGTTGCTGATGTTGCGGCTTTCCTTCACGCCGACATACACCAGCCAGGTGATCAGTATATTGATCAACAATGCAGGTGCATCGAAAATGATGTGGAGTCCGCCCACCACCGGAGCATTGTTCCATACCTCGCCCATTTCAGCATGTGCAGCGCGATAGTTCATGGTCATCCAGGAAGGCAGATGAATGCCCACCACGTTGAGCAGGTTCTCGAAATAATCGCTCCACGCAAAAGCTACATATATATTACCGATAGAATATTCCATCAGCAGCGCCCAGCCGATCACCCAGGCGATGAGTTCACCGAATGAAGTGTAGGCATAGGTGTAGGCACTGCCTGCCACAGGAATGCGGGAGGCGAATTCAGCGTAGCACATCGCGGTAAATCCGCACGCGATACCACACATGATAAAGAGTAACACCACACCCGGACCGGCGGCGGCACAGGCGGCACCCATGCTGCTAAAACTTCCCGCGCCGATGATGGCAGCGATACCAAAGAATGTCAGGTCGCGCACCGACAAAGCGCGGTGCAATCCGCTGCTCTGATCGATATCATCGGCCATATCCCGATTGGCCATTACACTGTCGATACTCTTTCGACGGAAGAGGTCTTTCATGTGGTATGCAATAATTGAACGCGCAATGTAGGAGGAATTTGGAGAAAAAGCAAGGTGATGTGTCCGCCGCGGCGGATGCAAATGTGCAGATTTGCAAATGTGCAGATGTGCAGATGGGTGGAAGGGTGCGGAAGATTGGAGGCTGAAAGCTTGGGAGGGTGTTTGAACTGGTGCGTGGAGATGTGCGGGTGAAGCGATGGCGACTGTGTTGTTGGGGAATCCTATTCGTCAGTGAGTGGTTCATCGCTGCAGCCCGGGATGTGCATCCATCAATTCACGCGGTATGATTAATTTTGCGCGGTGAGAAAAAGTAAGTTAGAACGCTTTGCCGAGCTGGATACATTTCCGAATGTGTTGCAGAATTTTAACGTGATGCAACCGGTGGTGGTGAACAACCGGAAGGAAGTGGTTGACCCGAAGGGGAAATGGCATGCCGACATCTTTAAGAACGACCACCCCATCGTTCTGGAGCTGGCCTGCGGAAAAGGTGAATACACCTGCAACATGGCCATCGCCGATCCGGGGAAAAATTATATCGGTGTCGACATCAAGGGCAACCGCATGCATCGCGGCGCGAAGCGCGCATTGCTGGAGCATATAGAGAATGCTTTCTTTTTGCGCACCGACATCAACATCATCGAAACTTTTTTTGCACCCGGAGAAGTCAGCGAAATATGGATCACCTTCCCGGATCCGCATTTAAAAACAGGTAAGCATTTAAAACGATTGACGAGTCCGCGCTTTCTCGCCAAATACCGGAATATCCTGCAGCCTGATGGCATCATTCACCTGAAGACCGACGACCCGACATTATACGAATACACCCTGGAGGTGATCGCCGAAGAAGGCCATCGATTATTGTATGCCGATGATGACATCTACACAAAGCCATTGCCCGAACCGCTGCTGGAGATCAAAACGTATTATGAAGGCATGCATTTAGCCGAAGGCAGGAAGATCAAATACGTGAAATTCCGGTTGTCGGAAAGCACGTCTGCAAGCTGAGATACTGCCGAGCGGTGCAGTGATCTTTCTATTTACGTATCTGCGGATCGCAAAAAAATTCAAGCCTCGCGGCCGGTCATTTTCTCCAACCAATCGGCCACCGCATCATAGGATTTAATGCCTGTTTCCTGTTCGGGACTGCCGGAAATATACACGGCTGTTCCGGGTGGAACATCTTCGAGTGCGGCGGGATCGTTCACTTCGAACATACATTCACCCGGAGCGAATCCGGAAGGCACGTTGCGGATATTCGAGAACAAATAAAATGCGATGTTACCATCGACCGTTTCCAGTGGATCATCATCTGCAAATCGGATGATCACCGGCAAGTCAGCCTCCTGCAATACAGCGCGCAATGCCGGCCATTCCGCATGATCGATAAGTGCGCACGAAGGCTCCATGAAGCGGATGATCTCCTGCACATTCGTAGCATCCTGATGCGCAAACTCGGCCACGATCTCCGGCCCGGTCACCCAGCCTTTGATGGCGAGCGCCTGTGTGGGTGAAATATAATTGGGCGACTGCGGATCGAAACAAAATCCCAGGTAGTCGACCGCATACGCAGCAAAAAAGCGCGCATCGGTGAGGTGGGTGATACCGCCGGCCATGATCGTATTTGGCTTCATGGGTACAAAATTCTATTTTTCGCAGCAGATTCCGGTATGGCACAGCAGGACCCGCATTTTTTTGAACTCGTTTGGCAGGTGGTGCGTCTGATCCCGAAAGGGCGCGTGACCAGTTACGGCGCTATCGGTCGGTATCTGGGCACGGGGAAGAGTGCGCGGATGGTGGGCTGGGCGATGAATGCCTCGCACGGAGCCAAGCCTAAGGTGCCTGCACATCGCGTGGTGAACCGCAACGGTCTGCTGAGCGGCAAAGCGCATTTCAACCCGCCCGAAAAAATGCAGGAATTACTGGAGAAGGAAGGGATACGCGTGAAAAATGATCAGATCATCGATTTTGACAAACATTTCTGGGATCCCTCGAAAGAGTTACAGGATCCGGACTTGCCCAACAGGTCGGGGAAATGACCCTGTAAAAACCTAAGCTTAGCGCTTCGCATTTCGGGTGCGTGCATCACCAGCGCCCACCGGCACCGCCTCCACCGAATCCGCCACCACCAAAGCCACCGAATCCGCCGCACAAACACCCACCACAACCACAGAAACAACCAAAAAAAACAAAA
>DAIMYJ010000092.1:0-11626 GCA_036734545.1 Chitinophagales bacterium | reverse complement strand
TTGGCCAGCATCTCTTCGATGAGTCCGGATTCCAGATGCGCGAGTGTTTTGAGAACGTGTTCCATGCTTATCGTTTTCGGGATTTTTTACGTAGTGATTTCAATTTTTCTTTTTGTGCCTTCGGGTATTTTTCGGTGGCAGAAGCAAATGCGATGCTGCTTAAACGCGCATGTTGTTGTGTTACAAATTCAAGCGTTTGTTTCGGATACACCAAATGACATTCGCGCAGGCACCAGCCCACACCTTTTTGCACAAAAACATCCGGGTCGTTCAGCAGTGGAGTTACCAGTCGGATGATGCGGGTGAAGGAAGGATGCTTTTTACGAAAACGCGCATAGTTGAGCAGGCTGAGAATGGACTGCCGCCGCTTCCATGGGTTGGCATCGGTATTCCAGCCTTGCAGTATGGGATACATCATGGCCGGTGAGGATTCCATCAGCATGGCAAAGTGATGCGTGAGCATATCGCTGTGCGCCCAGTTGTCGATGCGCTCCAGCCATTGCTGTAATTCACTGCACAGCCATGTCGGTTCGAAATGCCGCGCCTGTTTTTCCAGAAAGTAGAGCGCCTGTGTCATGGTGTCGAACTGCCTGCTGTGTTGCCAGATATATTTCCATATAGCGTATTGTTCTTCCGGCGGCAGCGCAGAAAAAGTATATCCCTGCTTGTAGCGGTCGCGTGCCTGCGGTGTGGTTATGCCCAGCACGGGAAAAGCGGTACCGATATAGCTCTGCAGGTTGAATTTCGGATCCGGCGCCTTTAACAGCGGGAGCATGGCCAGGCTGTGTTCCACTTCCTGTAATGCTGCGGGATATTTTTTCTGTTTGCCGGCCATGGTGATCGCTGCAAATGGTAATACCTGCGTGAAGCTATCGGATATTGACCTAAAACACAAGCGGCTGTCCGGGATCCGAACAGCCGCTTGTAATTCATTGCATCCGTTGCTCTGTTATTTTCCGGCGATGTTCATCTTACTGAACGTATCGTCTTTAAGTGCTTCCAGTGCGCGGATATAGGCTTCATCATCCTGATTGCTCACGATCCAGTAGGCTTCAAAATTATACAGGTCGCGGGCGATCACCGATTTGAGGACACCGGCGAGTTTGGCTTCACAGAGTGCGAAGTCGGCGTCATCTTTCTGCACGCTGTCTTTTTCGGCATAGGCAAAGAATTCCTTCCACAATGCCTGATCCACGGTGAACGATCTGTTGAAATCCCAGACATCCTTATAGGTCTTATTCAGTTTTTCGCGGTTGCCGTTCACGTAGGTGAGTGCGAACTGGTTCACGATGCCTTTACCTACCACTTCAGCGTAGTAGTCGGTGGCCCAGCTGGTGTCCAGCGGGATATAGATATCGGGCATGATACCGCCGCCGCCGTAAACCGTGCGCTTGCCGTTCGTATAAAAGGTGAGCGAGTCGGGGTAATGGAAGGTGGTATCTGCGGTCAGTTCGCCATCCGCGTAGCGTTCATTGAGTTCATTATGGTAGGCATCGATGCCATCTTCATAACTCTTCTGTATACAACGACCGGAAGGTGTGAAGTAACGGGAAACCGTCAGTCGCATGGCAGAGCCGTCGGTGAGGTTGAAGGAACGCTGCACAAGGCCTTTACCAAAACTTCTGCGGCCGATCACGAGGGCGCGGTCCCAGTCCTGCAGCGCGCCGGTAACGATCTCGCTGGCGGAGGCAGAGCCTTCATCAATGAGCACCACCACTTTGCCGTTCTGCAGCATACCGTTGCCGCGGGAGAAAGCATCCTGACGCGGATAGGCGCGTCCTTCAGTGTATACGATGAGTTTATTGGCAGGCAGGAATTCGTTGGCCATATCGATGGCTGCATTCAAATAACCGCCGCCGTTGCCGCGGAGGTCGAGGATCAGATGTTGCATGCCCTCGGCTTTCAGTTCTTTTATCGCCTGCTGAAATTCTTCAGAGGTGGTGGCAGCGAATTTACTTACGCGGATGTATCCGGTTTGGGGATCAGCCATGTATTTGGCATCCACGCTGTAGAGCGGGATCACATCGCGGGTGATCTTGAACTCGAGGGGTTTTTTGGCGCCTTTGCGTTCAACATATACCACCACATTGGTGCCTTTCTTACCGCGGAGGCGGTCGGTCACACCCTTATTGGACATGCCGATGCCGGCCACTTTTTCTTCGTTGATCTGCACGATCTTATCACCGGCCAGGATGCCCACTTTTTCGCTGGGTCCGCCGGAGATCACACTCACCACGATGATGGTGTCGCGCAGCAGGTTGAATTGAATGCCCACACCTTCGAAATTGCCTTCGAGGGGTTCATTGGCTTCCTTCAACTCTTCGGGCGTGAAATACACGGAGTGCGGGTCCAACTGTGCCAGCACTTCAATGATGGCGTCTTCCACCAGTTTGCCGGCGTCAACGGGATCCATGTACCGGTCGTCGACGATCGACATGAAGCGTTCGAATTTCTCTGTGGCCTCAGCCTGCGAGAGCTGCGGTTTTGTTGTTTCCGTGGTGGTTTGCGCGTGCGCCGTGGCAAAGCTTAGCGCCCATAAAAGGAGGATGCTTTTCGACAGTAATTGCATAGTTCGTTCAAGTAATTTCGATGCGTTAAAATACTTCTAATTATTGTGTTAAACGATATTCGTGCCAGTTTGGGTTCGTTTTAACAACTTTTAACCGCCGGTGTGCCGGGAACTAAAAGTGGTGCCCGATGTGTATATGGTGATAACTTGGTCGGAATTCCATAGGCCGGCGAAGTTACTTTGCTGAACCACAGTGGCTTCCTCTACGCATACCCGGGCGGTGTATTTCATGGTGCTGAGCACATTTTTGTTCGGGGTCATGAATGTGCTGGTCAAATACCTCGAACGCCTCCCTTCTCATGAACTGGTGCTGTTCCGCTCGCTGGTGATGTTCTTCATCACGCTGTACATGTTGCGTCGTGCCCGGCTGCAACCGTTTACCTGGCAGCCGCGCTGGGTGCTCATTGGCAGGGGAGTGGCGGGTTCGCTGGCACTGCTCATCTATTTTTTTACCATTCAGCGATTACCCCTCGCTACGGCGGTCACCATCGGCTATTTATCGCCCATATTCACCATCTTATTCGCCAGTTATCTGTTGCGTGAATCGGTGCGCTGGCTGCAATGGTTGTTCTTCGGCGTTTCTTTCGTCGGTATCATCCTGATGCACGGACTGGAATTCGGACAGGAAACCGGTATCGTTTTGCTGGGGATTCTTGGGGCGTCGTTCAGCGGACTCGCCTACAACGCTCTGCGCGCAACGGCATCGATGGTGCCTACGCTGGTGGTGGTCTTTTATTTGCCTTTGTGTACCATCCCGATCGTGATCCCTTTCTGTTTGCAGGAATGGGTGATGCCGCAGGGCTGGGAATGGCTGCTCATCATTGCGATGGGCGCCGTAACACAGGCGGCGCAGATATTCATGACCAAAGCGTATCAGCTGGAAAAGGCGGGCGCTATCGCCAACTACGCGTATCTGGGCGTGGTGTTCGCACTCGCATTCGGATTCCTCTTTTTCTCCGAACGATATCCGCTCATGTCCATCGCCGGCATGGGGGTGGTGATTTTCGGGATATTATTGAACTTCCTCTATGTGAATCGGGTGACATCCCTAAAGCGTCTGTTGACTTATTTTCGGTGGATGCCCGGCTTGTGAGCTAAAACGTTTGCTGTTATTCCGCTGAGTGCAGATGGCAGAGAGTACGGCTGCGCTGAGCAGTGTTCACTGCGCGTGGTCAATACACGAATTCGCCGTGTGCTGTGCGCATGGTCACCTGTTTGCCGGTATGCGCTTCCACGCGGCCGATGACCTGTGCATCGATGTCAAATCCTTTGGCGATCTCGATCAGCTTCGGAGCAGTCTCCGCATCGGTATACACCTCCAGTCGGCAACCCATATTGAACACCTGATACATTTCGCGCCAGCCGGTGCCGGATTCCTGTTGGATGATGCTGAACAGCGGTGGGGTATCGAAGAAATTGTCTTTGATGATGTGCACGTCATCCACAAAATGCAGGACCTTGGTTTGTCCGCCACCACTGCAATGCACCATGCCTTTGATCGCGGCGCGGTGACCGTCGAGCATGGCCTTGATCACGGGCAGATAGGTGCGGGTGGGAGAGAGCACTAGTTTGCCGAGGGTGATCGCCTGACCGTTGATGTCAGCGGTCTCCGTGAGCGTTCTGCTGCCGGTGTAGACCACTGATGACGGTATCTCGGGGCTGTAGCTTTCCGGGTATTGCGCGGCGTATTGTTTGCCGAACACATCGTGGCGCGCACTGGTAAGGCCGTTGCTGCCCATGCCGCCGTTGTATTCCGTTTCGTAAGAGGCGCGTCCGTAACTGGCCAGGCCGACAATGACCTGTCCGGGCCGGATATCGTTCACGATCAGTTTTTCGCGGGCGATGCGGCCGAAGGCGGTGATGCCCACGTCGATGGTGCGCACGATGTCGCCCACATCGGCTGTTTCA
This sequence comes from Chitinophagales bacterium, assembly GCA_036734545.1. Taxonomy (GTDB): domain Bacteria; phylum Bacteroidota; class Bacteroidia; order Chitinophagales; family BACL12; genus UBA7236. The sequence goes on along the minus strand of DAIMYJ010000092.1, from coordinate 7,149 downwards.
CCGCCGGCATGATGGATCTGCACGCCCAGTGCAGCCATGTTTTCGAGGAAACGATTGGTCCCGGAGATCACGGAGGTGATCACTTCGCCCGGGATGATACTCTTGTTGCGGCCGATGGTGGAGGAGATGATGATCTGGTCGGTGATACCTACACAGGCCATGTCGTCGAGATTCATCACCAGCGCATCCTGTGCCACGCCCTCCCATACAGAGAGGTCGCCGGTCTCCTTCCAATACAGGTAAGCCAGAGAGGTTTTGGTACCGGCCGTATCGGCATGCATCACGTTGCAGAAGGCCGGATCGCCGGCGGCCAGGTCGGGCAGGATCTTGCAGAAGGCCTTCGGGAATAACCCCTTATCCATCTTGCTGATGGCTTTGTGGACCTCTTCTTTTTGGGAAGAAACTCCCCGCAAACCATACTTATCCTGTTCCATGCGGCAAAGTTACATAAACAGGTGTTTTCGCTTACGTTACCTGAATAATAAATTAACATTAAATTGAGCCAAAGTTGACGCAGTCGGGTGTTCTTGCGCGTAACTTAGCGGGGTAGTAATTTGCAGGCGAATAGAATAATCAGGGGCATGGCAGTTAAGAAAGCGAAAAAAAGCAAGGTGAAACTCATCAACCGCGACATCAGCTGGTTGTCGTTCAATGAGCGCGTCTTGCAGGAAGCAGAAGACAAGCGGGTGCCGTTGAATGACCGTATCCGTTTCCTGGGGATCTTTTCCAACAATCAGGATGAACTGTTCAGGGTGCGCGTGGCCGTGTTGCGCAGGATGCTGCGGATACAGAAGGCAGAGCTTAAAAATTTCGATGTAAACCCCGCCAAGATCCTGAATCAGATACAGAAAAAAGTATTGGTATTAAAGAACAGGTTCGACAACGCCTATTTGCAGATACTTGAAGAGTTGAAGAAGCACAGGATATATATCCTGAACGAGAAAGAGGTGAGCACACAGCAGGGCGAGGTGATCCGTCAGTATTTCAATGAGCACGTGCGGCAGTGGTTGTTTCCCGTGATGATCGATGAAAAAAAGCGGATGCCGTTGCTGAATGATAAAAGTATTTATCTGGCGATACGTATGGTGAAAAAAGATAAGCCTACTGCCACGCGTTACTCATTGATAGAGGTGCCCGACGGCGAGCCTTCGCGTTTTTTTGTGTTGCCCGACGACGGCGATAGAAAATTTGTGATCCTGCTGGATGATATTATCCGATATAATCTCGACAGTATCTATTACATCTTTAATTACGACAGCATAGAGGCTTATACGATCAAGATCACGCGTGATGCGGAACTGGATCTGCCGGCCGACCTTTCGCAAAGCTTGCTGGAGATCATTCAGAAGAGTGTGAAACATCGCCGTCGCGGAGAAACCACCCGATTCATTTACGATGCGCACATGCCTGAAGAGATGTTGCAGTTCTTTGCACGCAAGCTCAAGCTGCAGCGGCAAGATCCCATCATTCCCGGTGCGCGGTATCATAATTTCAAGGACTTCATGAATTTCCCTGACCTGGGGCGTCAGAGTCTTTCGTATGCGCGTTTGGCACCACATCACCATCCGCTGTTGAATCAGCACAGCAGTATCACCAGTGTGTTGCGAAAGCGCGATGTGTTGTTACATTTCCCGTATCAAAGCTTTCATCATATCATCGATCTGTTGCGCGAAGCGGCGATCAATCCGAATGTTACCTCCATCCGTATGACCTTATATCGTGTGGCCAGACATTCCAGTGTGGTGATGAGTCTGATCAATGCCGCGCGAAATGGCAAGGAGGTGACAGTAGTGATGGAGTTGCAGGCGCGTTTTGATGAGGAGAATAATATCTTCTGGGCAAACAAGCTGCAGGAAGAAGGGGTGCGTGTGCTGTTCGGTGCGAACAATCTGAAAGTGCATTCCAAGCTGTGCCATATCATCCACAATCATGAAGGTAAACTCGTGGAGTATGCCATCATCGGCACCGGCAATTTCAATGAGAATACCGCGCGGGTGTATACCGACCTCTTCCTGCTTACGAGCAAACCGGAGGTAACGAAGGAAGTACGTAAGATATTCGAGTTCTTCGAGAACCGCTTCGAGGTGAATAAGTATAAGCACCTGATGGTGGCACCCATCAATATGCGCCAGCGTCTTAAGCAGCTGATCAACCGGGAGATGAAATTTGCCAGGGAAAAGAAACCGGCCGCCATCTTCATCAAAGTGAATAATCTGGTCGATCGTGAGATCGTGAAGAAATTATATGATGCCAGTTCGGCAGGTGTGCAGATACGCCTTATTGTGCGCGGTCCCTGTTCACTGGTGCCCGGCGTGGAGGGGTTGAGTGAGAACATCCAGGCGATCAGTATCCTCGACCGCTTCCTGGAGCATCCGCGCATTTTCGCGTTTCACAATAACGGCAAGGAAGAGGTATTCATGGGCAGTGCCGACATCATGGAGCGCAACCTCGATCACCGCATTGAGGTGGTTGTCCAGATACTGGATAAGGATATCCGGAAAATGCTCAGGGATATACTGGAGTTGCAGTGGCGCGAAAATCAAAAAGCCAGAACGCTCGCACATGGGCATCTGAATGAATATATTCCACAGAAGACAGGCGAGAAGGCCGTTCGCAGCCAGATGGATCTGTATGATTATTTTGAAAAGAACAAATTGTCAGAACAATTTTTTAAATCAGAGAACAAGTAATGAAGTTTGCAGCGATTGACATAGGTAGTAATGCCGTGCGTTTATTGATCGAGAACGTATATGAGACTTCTTCCGGCCCTGTGTTTCATAAAGACAGTCTTATCCGCATTCCCGTGCGATTGGGAGAGGATGCTTTTCTGGATGGTGTGATCTCGGAAGATAAGGTACAGATGCTGGTGAAGGCCATGACGGCCATGAAGCACATCATGGACATCCATAAAGTGAACTCCGTGAAGATCGCGGCCACTTCGGCCATGCGTGAGGCAAAGAACAGTGCCGAGATCGTGCACCGGGTATTCAAAGAAACCGGCCTGCAGATAGAGGTGATCTCCGGCGACAGCGAAGGCAAGGCCATTATGCAGGTGCCGCTCGAACAGGTCGGTCTGGAACCCATGTATCAATATTTATATATTGATGTGGGCGGCGGCAGCACCGAACTGGCCTTTATCTCCAAAGGCAAGCTCATCGTGAACCGCTCGTTCAATATCGGCACGCTGCGATTGCTGAATGACCAGGTGACCGATGCCGAATGGAAGGAGATGCTGGATTGGATCAAAAAGAACAAGAACTACAATTTTGAGCTCAGCGCTATCGGCGTTGGCGGTAATATCAACCACGTAATGAAACACTACGGTAAATCCGGTAAGTTGTATCTCGGGCTCAGTATTCTTAAGCGGGTGATGATCTATATTGACGGACTGAGCATGGGTGAGCGAGTGCGCACTTTGGGATTGAAACCGGATCGTGCGGATGTGATCGTGCCTGCTCTGAAGATATATATCAATGTGATGAAATCGGCCGGCATTGAAAAGATCTTTGTGCCCAAGCAGGGACTCAGTGACGGATTGATCACACAGGCTTACCAGGAGTGGAAGGGCAGGATGGTGCAAGTGTGATCATCCCACTGCCCAGATCTGAAACTCCTTCTCCGGACCGTTCGGGTCTATTCTGCTTTCTGCGATCATATCGCGATGCATTCCGCTGCTTTGTAACACTTTTTGTGCAGCCACATTATCGCGGTGTGTCCACCCCTCAATTCTGATGAATCCGAGTTGTGACCGTCCGAAAGGTATTATCGCACGGATAGCTTCCGTCATATATCCTTTTCCCCAGTATGCCGGTATCAGGCCAAACCCGATCTCAGCCTGTCTGAGCTGATGATCGTAATTCCATAAGGTAATACTGCCAAACACCTCTTGTGATCCTGTACCCTCGATCATCCAGAAATCACTTCTGTTCTCTTCGGTGGCCTGCAGCAGCATGCGCACATGCGCCTCGGCAGCTGCCAGATCGGGAGGCGGTTGAATGTGCACGTAGGTGTTCATGCGGCTATCGCTGCGCATAGAGAAGATAATAGGGCTGTCGGAGATGGCAATGGGACGTAAGCGAAGCCGCGCTGTATCTATGATCTTATTATTGTGCATGTTCCTTATGTATTACCTGCCTGCTCATTGGTGTCAGCACCGTCGTCTCATTTTAGTACACTGTCGTATTGTTAATCGGATGTAAATGCGGATTAAATTATTTTCTGATTTAATGTCCGTTTGACAATCACAACAGATTGTGTTCACAAATATATCAAACCGGAAAGGAAACCATGATGTAAGCATAAGATGCCGGTCATTAGGTGCTAATATGGTGCCTCTACTTTTGTGGCATCTTTTCATCACAAACCAAAATCACAACACTTATGAGAAAATTATTACTCGGTTGTATCGCCGCTTTAGGCCTTATGACTGCTCAGGCGCAGGTTGTTACGGTCTCGGGCGAGATCACGACCAACACGACCTGGACCAAGAACAATATTTATCTGCTCAACGGATTCGTGTACGTGGAGGATGGTGCCACATTGACCATTCAACCCGGAACCATCATCAAAGGGGATAAGGATTCCAAAGGAACACTTATCATTACTAAGACAGGAACCATCAACGCGATTGGTACTCCCTGTGAGCCTATCGTATTTACTTCCAATCAGCCTGCCGGCAGCCGTACTTATGGCGACTGGGGTGGTGTGATCATTCTGGGTGAGGCACCGATCAATGTGGCCGGCGGTTCTGCCGTGATCGAAGGTGGTGTTGATACTCCGGAAGGCGATGGTACTTACGGTGGTGCAAATCCCGCTGATAACAGCGGTTCTTTCCGTTATGTGCGTATCGAATTCCCCGGTATCCCTTTCATTCCTGGTAACGAGATCAACGGTCTTACACTGGGTGGTGTAGGTAGCGGAACTACCATTGACCATATTCAGGTTTCTTACAGCGGTGATGATTCTTTCGAATGGTTCGGCGGCCGCGTAAATGGTAAGTACCTGATCGCTTACAGAGGCTGGGATGATGACTTTGATACGGACTTCGGTTACCGTGGTAAGGGTCAGTTCTTTTATGCGCTCCGCGACCCGAACATTGCCGACGTTTCAGGCTCTAACGGTTTGGAGCAGGATAATGATGCTACAGGTTCTACCAACACACCGATCTCTCGTCCGTTGTTCTCCAATGTTACCATTGCCGGTCCGAAAGTGAATACCGGTGATGTGGTGAATGTGAATTATAAGCGTGGCGCGCACAACCGCCGCAATACCATGGCTTCTCTTTACAACTCTATTATAATGGGTTACCCCGAAGTAGGTCTGCGTATTGAAGGTACCAATACTTCACTCAATGCTTTGAATGATTCACTGCAGTGGAGAAACAACATCCTTTCAGGACATCCGGATGATTATAACTGTACTACCTGTGATGCCGGTTTCAATATCGACACCTGGGCTGCCAGCTATAGCAACAACACCTATGCTACCAATGCTTCCGTAGGCCTTGTTAATGCCTTTAACCTTGCCAACCCTGATCCCCGCGCTACTGTAGGCGGTGCTGCTGCTACCCTCGGTACTTATTTCAGCGGTTTGCTCGCTGATCCTTTCTTTACGGTGACCAGCTACCGTGGTGCGTTCTCTACCAGCGACAACTGGACGGATGAGCCGTGGGTGAACTTTGATCCTCAAAACACGCCTTATACTACACCCGGTATCAACAACAATCCTGTAGTAACGGCTGTAGTTACCAATCAGTCTTGTGCCAACACCGGCGCTATTGATGTGAGCGTTTCCGGCGGCGTAGGTGGTTATACTTACCTGTGGAATGATGGTGTTACCACCCAGGACAGAAGCGGTTTGAACGCCGGTTCTTATACACTTACTGTTACCAGCGGCTCATGCTCTGTAACCAATACTTATACTTTGACTGATGTGACCATTGCGAAGCCGACAAGTTTGGCTACTTCACAGGTTACCCATTGTTCAGCTCGTTTGACATGGGCTTCCATACCTGCTGCAGGCGCTTATGAAGTACGCTGGAGGATCACCGGTGGTGCTTGGTCATCACCGGTCAATGTGGGTGCTGCGCTTGAATATACATTTACAGGTCTAGCAGCTTCTACCAGCTACACACTGGCCGTGCGTGCTCTGTGTCCCACCGGTTCTGAAAAATCAGCTTACACGAACAAATCTGTTACAACTGTTGCCTGCGGTGCGCCTACCAGCCAGTCGTCAGGCAGTATCACTGCCAACTCCGCTGTGATCAGCTGGTCTACACCCTGCACAGCTGTTAGCTACACCCTGCAGTATCGCAAGAACCCGATCAAAGCGTGGACAACCGTATCCGGTATCGTGGGAACATCTTATACCCTCACCGGTCTGTTGCCGAGCTCGACTTATGAGTATCGCCTTGCCGCATTGTGCACTGCCGGCGGAACCTTATCAGCCTATACCGGTTTCTCCAACTTCGTGACTCTGCCTTTCCGTATGGAAGGTGAAGAGGCCGCAGTGGAAATGACCGAACAGATGGAGGCAGCCATGGAACTCTATCCTAACCCTGCTTCTGCTGAGGTGACCATTAACATTGAGGCAGAAGGTGACCTGAATATGGTTATCGTGAATGCGCTCGGTCAGGCGGTATACCAATTGAACAACATCGCGGTTCAGGGATCTGAGGTGGTAAACCTTTCTCTGGAAGACTTTGATGCCGGTATTTACCTGGTTCAAATCTATAATGAGCAAGTGCATATTTCTAAGCAGCTCGTAGTAAGTAAATAAATCGTTAATTGCAGTTTAATCATAGGTGTCTCCGGTCATGCCGGGGGCGCCTTTTTGTTTACATAGGGTTTATCCAATACTAATGTTATCTCAATGATTACGTAAGATAGCGGAGAGACCTTTGCATCAAAGAATTTTTTGATGCAACGAAAATTCCAACTCTTCATCCTCCTGGTCATCAGTTTCGCGACCGGGACCTTTGCCCAGACCGGATCCATTGCCGGTGTGGTGATCGATGCTGCGAATGCAGAAACATTAGTAGGTGCCACCGTGCTGATCCACGAACTGCCGGGTGTTGGAGCGAGCACAGATATTGACGGGCAGTATCGTATGACCGATCTGAAGCCGGGTACGTATTCGGTTGTGGTCAGC
>DAIMYJ010000091.1:0-11743 GCA_036734545.1 Chitinophagales bacterium | reverse complement strand
ATCAGGCCATCACATCGTACATTCAAACATCCATATGCGTGCATCCAGAACACCTTTAGTGAACAGTATCCGCCAGGCATATCGCCGGGCATTGCTCAGCAATAAGAAACATATCCCTGTTGATGAAGTGGCGGAGTGGGAAGCGGCAACATGGTCGCGCAGAAAATTCATCCGCAACAGCACGGGAGCAGCGGCGCTCACCGCCCTTTCAGGTGCGGCATTTTTAACGTCATGCACCAAGCAGGATCCGCCGGTGATCGCTATCGTGGGTGCCGGTATCGCCGGATTGTATGCGGGCAAGATATTGCGGGATGCCGGTGTTACGGCACAGATCTATGAATCCTCCAACCGCACCGGCGGCAGGATATTCACGGCGCGCAACATGATGGGACTCGGACTCAACACCGAACTGGGTGCAGAATTCATAGATTCAACACATGCCGATATTTTGCGGCTGGCCAAAGATTTTAATTTATCGCTGCTGGACACGCATGATCCTGCAGAACAGAAATTGCACCATGCCACCTTCTTTATCGGCGGCCGTATGATCACCGATCGTGAGTTGCTCGACATGTTCACCCCCTTTGCGCAGCGCATTCAGGAAGACATCGATAAATTCAGTGACCGCATCGCTTACAACAGCCACAACGAACACGATGTGATGATCGATCGCATGTCGCTGGCAGAATATCTGCAACACATCGGCGTGAGCGGGGTGTTGTATACACTCATCGATGTAGCATATACCACTGAGTATGGACTGGATATAGAAGAGCAATCCGCCATCAATTTCCTCATGCTCATCGACACCGATATGACGGATCGTTTCCGTTATTCAGGCTTCAGTGATGAGCGCTATAAGATCATCGGAGGTAATCAGTCCATTACCGATAGTTTGTCGGATCTTCTCGATGGACAGATACATACCGATAAAAAACTCGTGGCCATCCGCGCACAGCAGGAAGGCGATAAGGTGGTGTTGGAATTTGCGTCCAAGGGCGGCGGTACAGAGACCGTAGTGGCCGACCATGTGATCCTCACGCTGCCATTTTCCGTGCTGCGTGAAGTGGAAATCGATTATCCGATGCCGGAAGTAAAACGCAAAGCCATTCAGGAGCTCGGCTACGGGCAGAATGCCAAATTCTTTTTAGGCTTCAATAAAAAAGTATGGCGCGAGCAGGGCTATACCGGTTTCACTTTTACAGATACTATCGCGCAGAACGCCTGGGATAACACACAGCTGCAGCAGGGTGAGGGAGCAGGCTATACCGTATTCACCGGCGGCGCGGCTACCGGGGTAATGGCCGCAAAGAGTGAAGCGGAATTTGCAGCCGACAGTCTGTCCATCCTCGAAAAGGTGTATCCCGGCATCACCGCCACCCATACCGGCAAGACCGGTCGTTTCCTCTGGCCTGCCTATCCGCATGCGAAAGCCAGCTACGCCTGTTTCCGGCCCGGACAGTTCACCACGCTCGAAGGTGCACAGTCGGAGCCCGCGGGACGCATACGCTTTGCCGGTGAGCATTGCAGCTTCACCTATCAGGGTTTCATGAACGGAGCGGCAGAGACCGGCCGCCTCGCCGCTGAAGACATCCTCGCCGACATAGGGTGATTTCGGATGAATGGCATTATTCTTGCACCTGAATCAGTAAAATCACCGTGATGAAAAAGGTTTTTATACCCGCCATGGCCGTTCTGTCGTTGTTTCTGGCCTCATGCACCACTTATTTAAGTCCGTATACCTCATCCACACAATCGCAAACGAATTTCGATGAATCGCAACTGAAAAAAGTGCAGTTCTATCTGAATGGCGACATTGTGCTGTATCGGGAACTGGCTGCCAGCGAAACGGAGATCTCCGGTGGTGAGATCAAGATCGTTGACGGTAAGAAAGTAGAACAGTTCATCATCCGCTCCGGCACACCCGGTGTGGTGGTGAAAGCCGAGAACAGAGATACCTTCCTCGTAAGCTTCGATGCCGATGGCAGCACACTGCGCTTCGGTGCGAATGCCGATTACGGCGGACGTTATACGCTGATGGCCAAGGAATGGCAGGGCCGCGTGGGTATCGTGGATTATGCCGGAAGAGAATTCAAGAGCACACCGGAAAGCATCTATGCTTTTCTGGAAGTGAATATGGAGAAGATCAACAACACCTCCGTGAATACCAAGGAGGCGGGTGGACGGACGATCGAGTGATGATCCGCCGCCTGCACAACGATCATTTGAACTGCAGGTCAGGGTAGAACGCCACCCATGCAAACCAATACGCAGTAAAACCATTCAGGGGAGTCAGTCGGCTCCCTTTTTTTGTACCCTCGATGCAATACCCGAAGGGATCGTATACATTGCCTTCGGCATCCGCCATCACGCCCGGTACCTGTTTGGTGTGAGGCTTGAATGTGGTGCCGGCCGGATGTGCGAACGCCGTGATGAAATTATCGCGCTCACTGCCCACTACCAGAATATTTTTGCCGAAAGCGGTATCCTGCAGCACGCGGATGCCGTTGCGGAAATTACTGAAGCGGTAACAGCGTGCTGCATCGCCATCGATGATGCCATACAGGCGTTCTTTTGGGTGCAGCGTGTCGTTCTCGAATTCCACATCAAAGTAGATCTCGGTGTTCTCGCGGTAGTCGCCATAGGGGTAACTGTAATAGTCGCGCTGCATACCGGTTTCCGTGCTTACCACTTTGCTGTCGGGATATAATTTTTTCCAGGTGGCCCATGTTGTTTCGATCACCTGAAAAGCCTGTGCACGCCGTTCGTACAGTTCGCCATTCACACACACCTGTTTCATCTGACTCCATGCCGAACGCGTAGTGCGGTCGTACGGGATCACATTACTGTTATACAGTAATCCCGATACGCCGAATTCGGTCAGCTTGCCGTCGATCTTCCGGTTCCATGCCATGCCGGAGCCGGTGAGCGGACAATAATTCACGGCGAGGTAGGTGTCGTCCATGTAGTCGTTCACGATCTCATGCCAGTCGAGGATGTTATGCGGATAGCAATGGATATCCTCCCCCATGCGCACGCCGATCACGAGGTCCTCATCGCTGATGAAATCCGCGGCCGCTACGGAGATGAATTTCGGTTCATCGATGGAGCGTATGCAGTCCAGCCGCTCGCAGCCATCCTCCACTTTTTCCAGATCGATGAGCCATTCGTCATATATCTTTTTTTCGCCGGAAGCAGCCGTATCCGGCTCTTTGCGGCCTGCATCCTGTTCCGCGCAGCCACAAAGCACCAGGAGTGTGCTGCATACAACCGGGATATAGTAATTTCGCATCCTCATTCGATACAAAGGTACAGCTATGCAGGGAATCAATATGCTTGAAACGACCATCCGGACACGCCGGTCCATCAAACCGGAAATGTATAACGACCAGCCCGTCAGCGACGACATCGTGCAGGCCATGCTCGACAGCGCGCAATGGGCGCCCACGCACGCACGCACGGAGCCCTGGCGTTTTGTGGTATGTGCAGGCAAGGGGGTGCAGGCATTTGCCGAATGGCAGGGTGAACTGTACAAGCGTATTACACCTGAAGATCAGTTCAATGCGTTGAAATATGAGAAGATGATCAGCACGCCGCAAAAAGCTTCGCATGTGGTGCTCATCGGCATGAAGCGTCAGGAAACGGAGAAGCTGCCGCAATGGGAAGAGATCGCTGCGGTATCCTGTGCCGTGCAGAATATTTTACTCACGGCGCATGCATATGGTGTAGGCGCCTACTGGAGCACCGGCGGTATGACCGCACACCCGGAGATGCGCACTTATATGGGCCTCGGCGAAAAGGATCTGTGCCTCGGCATGTTATATATCGGCAATTACAACGTGCCTGCGCCCGAAGGCAAACGCACCGGTATGGAAGACAAGGTGCGCTGGGTGCGCTGAAGGTAGAGATGCGCTGAAAAAATGATCGCCCGTTTGCACAGGCAAACAGGCGATCCAACCATACGTCTGCAATACGTTTATTCGATCAGCAACGGCGCTTCGCCATCGGTCACGATGATCTTGCTGTTGGGTGAGGTCGACAACAGCTGAAAAGCTTCAATGGATCGTATCTTGATGATCTCTTCGGTCAGGCCTTCTGCCAGGATCTTCTGTGCATCGCGCTCACCGGTCGCTTCAATGATCTTTCTTTCGGCTTCCAGTTTGGCCTGATCAAGTAAAAATTCCATGCGCATCGCATCCTGTTCGGCCTGCAGTTTTTGTTCTATGGAACTGGCCAGTCCGGGCGGCAGCTGAATGCTCTTCATGAGCACCGCTTCGATGATGATACCCTGCTGCGTGAGGATGCCGCTCATCTTTTCAAGAATGGCCGCTTCGATCTCTGCCCGCATACCGCTGTGCATGTCCTTGGCGAAGAACTGCGCGCAAACATCTGCGGAGGCAGACCGGAATACGTTGGCGATAATGGTCTCATAATCGAGCCCGATGTTGCGGATCACCATCGGCACCTGATCGGCGTTGAGGCGATAGAGAATGGAGATCTGACTGGTGATGCTAAGGCCCTCTTTGCTGGGCAGGCTCAGCGATAATTCGAGATTGTTGGTCTGCACCGAGGTTTTTACCACTTTGGTGGTGAGCGGGTTGAAGAATACAGGACCCTGTGTGCTCACCTGGTTGGAGAGCTTGCCGAGTGTCTGTTTAACGCCGGCTTCTCCCGGTCTGACCACAGTGCAACTGCTGAATGCCAACAGTGCGAGGCCGGCGGTGATGGTGAGGATGGATGTACGCATGATGAACGTTTTATTTTTTGAACGGCGGGTTTGCATAAAAGTTGCATAAATAGTACATATGAAATGCATAAATGGAATTTATGAAGTGTTTATACGGTTTTACATCCGCACACCGGCAAAACCAACGGCATGGCTGCAGGTGTCGCTCAGTTCGGCAATTGGCGGCATGCATTTTATGCGGTGATTCAATGATGAAAGTCACCATAATTTTTATGGGTTGCCCCTACTTTTGATCGCATGAAAGCCGAACAGAAACGCAGCTGGGCAGAACCATACAAGATCAAAATGGTGGAACTGCTCCGCATGACCACGCCGGCACAGCGCAAAAAAGCACTGGTGCAGGCAGGATATAACACCTTTTTATTGAAGAGTGCGGATGTATATATCGACCTGCTTACCGATAGTGGTACGGCTGCCATGAGTGATCAACAGTGGGCGGGTATGATGCTGGGCGATGAGGCATATGCCGGCAGCCGCAATTTCTATCACCTCGAAGAAACGGTGCGGGATGTATATGGATACAAGTATCTGGTCCCAACGCATCAGGGTCGGGGAGCAGAACACCTGCTGTCCAAGCTCCTGATCAAAAAAGGCGATATCATTCCCGGTAACATGTATTTCACTACAACGCGCCTGCATCAGGAACTGGCCGGCGGAAAGTTTGAAGATATCATCATCGATGAGGCCCATGATCCGGAAAACCTGCATCCCTTCAAAGGGAATGTAGACCTCAACAAACTCGAACGCCTCATCGATAAATACGGTGCGAAAAAAATACCCTATGTGAGCATTGCCACCAGTGTGAACATGGCGGGCGGGCAACCCATCAGTCTGCAGAATTTAAAGGAGTTGCGCGCGCTCACACATAAACATGGCATCCGCATCATCCATGATATGACACGAGTGGCGGAGAATGCGCATTTTATTCAACAACGGGAGAAAGGATATCACAACACGCCCGTGCGCGACATCGTGAAAAAAATATGCAGCCTCACCGATGGCGCAACCATGAGTGCCAAAAAAGATGCGCTGGTGAATATCGGGGGATTTCTGGCATTGAACGACTGGGATGTGTTCGAAGAAGCACGCAACCTCGTGGTGGTATATGAAGGACTGCACACGTATGGTGGTCTCGCCGGCCGCGATATGGAGGCGATGGCGATCGGGATAAAGGAAAGTGTGGACGACAACCATATTCATGCACGTGTGGGGCAGGTGGTATATCTGGGTGAAAAGATGATGCAATTCGGCATTCCCATTGTGCAGCCGATCGGCGGTCATGGGATATTTGTGGATGCGAAGAAGTTTCTCCCGCACATTGCTCAGGATCAATTCCCCGCACAAACACTGGCTGCAGAGGTGTATCTCGACTCCGGTGTGCGCACGATGGAAAGAGGTGTGGTGTCGGCCGGCAGGAAGCCGAACGGTGAACATTATTTTCCGAAACTGGAACTCGTCCGTTTCACCATCCCGCGTCGCGTATATACACAGGCGCATATGGATGTGATCGCTGAATCTACCGCACGTGTGTTTGCACGGAGGAATAAAATACGCGGACTGGAAATGATCTACGAACCTAAATACCTGCGTTTCTTCCAGGCGAAATTCAGGCCTCTGCGCTGAGTGCTTTCAGCATCCAGATATTGCAGCCGCCATGACCGCTGTTGCCCAGCGGGGTAGTGAGATGGATGAAGCCGTATCGCTCATAGATCTGCACCGCCTTTGCGAAGGCGGGATGGCTTTCGATATAGATATGTGTATAGCCCATCGCTTCGGCAGATCGCAATGCGGCTTCCATCAGCATTTTACCGATCCCTTTACCGCGCATCGTTGCCGGGATGTAGAATTTCACCAGCTCCACATGGCCTTCGGGAAGTCCCGCAGTAGGATAGATGCCGCAACAGCCCAGGTGCCCGGCATCGTCCTGCGCCACCCATAATACGGAACCCTCTTGTCTGAATAAGCCATACAGATCATCCGTAGTCGGATCGGAATACACCGTTCCCGCATGCGGTGCGCCGTGCTCATCGAAAACGCTGCGTATCATGTGCGCGAGCGCGGCATTGTCTTGCGGTGTGACTTGTCGGAGTAGCATGCGATTTCCTAACTGTGTGGCACCCGGTGATTAATCCTGCGGTTGCCTGAATGGAATATTATTAAATACAGCGATCTGAAACTGATTGCGATGGCTTGTGCTGAGCATCTGCGACATGAACCCGACCTCTGCTCGCACATACGGTGTGAATACATAACCTACAGCGCCGTACAGTCGGTTGCGGTCGAAATTCGGCGCATCCGTATTCAGGAATATCTCATTGTAAACAGAACCATATACTGCACCCGGCGCCATCGTTTTTTTGTTGAGCGGGATGTTGATGCCGAGCAGGTATCGAAAGCGCAGTGTGGGGTCATCCTGAATATTGCGCTCCTCCAGTCGGTAACGGTGTTGCAGGTAAAAGCGTCCGAATTGTTGACGCGTGATGAACTGCTGAAACAGTCGATGTTCTTCTGATGTGCTCACCGAATCATCCGTGATGTATTGTCTGCCGTAGATATACGCATAACCCACCAGCAGGTTATTATTGTTCTCACTGAGGTTATAGCCGATACCGGTGCGCAGCAGCATTTGCTGAAGATCGCCGGCGAAGTTATAATTCCGATATTGCACCTCGTTCCACCAGTTCCAGCGTTTTTCGAATGACTGATTGCCCACATAAATGAACCAGTTCCCGGTTTCCGCTTCCTGTGCTGCAGCGCGTTGCAAACATCTGGTGAAGAGCAGGGCCGTGAGCAGGGTATATTTTAGCAGTGTATGCATAGTCGTTCAACTTTTAAAATTGCGGTTCCGTTCTTTTCTTCCAGGTTTTAATGATCCATGCGGCAACGGCGGCTTCGAGTATACTCAGCGGAATGGCAATGGGCAGAATGGAATAGGGGAGTACCAACAGGTTGCCCAGCACCAGCCACATCATGCCAAAACCGATCAGCCAGGATAAGAAGATCGTGGCCATTAACGAATAATGCCTGGCGATAAAAAAGGTCACGCAGGCATACAGCAGACTCCATATTCCCCATACAGCCCCGTTCGCAGGTGCTGATGGGAAGGTGAGGCCCATGTCGGCATAGTGGCTTGACCAGTTGTCCTGCAAAATGAATTGGTTCCTGACAAATTCAGAGAGGCTGATCCAGACCGTGGCCAGCAGGATGGGCGCGATGGTTTTTTTCATGTGCTGCGGTTGTGTGGTGAATGTCTGGCGCGGATGGCTGAACAGACGTCAAAAATACAGGTTAAATGCCTTCCTGACTGGCATGAGCGTCCAATAAAACGGAAATTACCGCGTTATTAGCGGTTTACCGTGCCGCAGCGACCGGCGAATAACCGATAATGTTCTAATTTTGACGCTCTAAAGACAAGCAAAAACATCCAGTATGCAAAAATGGCTGATATCCCTGCTCATGATTTTCGCGATCGTTCCGGCCTTCGCACAAACAGATTCCACTTACAATCCTGAATTGAATATTCCCAATTCGGATTTTGAATCAGAGGATCCCTCCCGCGATCGTTTCCTGCTGAGCTTCCATTGGGATGGCTGGCTGGGCGCACCGGATTCCATGAAGATCAAAGGCCTCTCCAGCGGTATCGGTATTCATTCCATGTATGACATTCCGCTGGGCAGCGATAATTTCAGCTTTGCTGTAGGCGCCGGTTTCTCCTGGTCAAATTATTATAACAACGTGTTGTTCACGTATGATTCCACGTCCACCATACCGGACCCGATCACGGATGCGGATACTATTTCCTATAACAAGAACAAGTTTGTGATCAACTATGTAGAGGTGCCGCTGGAATTCCGTTTCCGCACCGATGAAAAGAATGGTAACCGGTTCAAGGTAGCTATTGGTTTCAAGGGCGGCTATGTATTATCGAACCATACGAAATTTGTGGGCGATGATTATCTCACCGGTTCATCCGAGGAGATCAAATACAAGCAATACCGTATACGCAATATGAACAACCTGCAATATGGTCCAACCCTCCGCCTGGGTTATGGAAAAATTAACATCCAGGCTTATTACGGGCTGGCTACGATATTCGAAGAAGGCAAAGGCCCCACCGGCAATCCGCTTACCGTGGGTGTTTCCTTTAATCCCTTCTGATATCACCACACGATATTCAACAGAACCCTTCGCATAACCTGCGAAGGGTTCTGTATTTTTAGCCCTGCGCATATGTCTGCCTTCGAACAACTTACCATTCCGGAGATCCTGAGCGCCTTGCGTGCAGGTGATCGTGTAGTGCTGTCGCGCGCCATTACGCTCGTGGAAAGTGCGATGCCTGAGCATCGCGAGAAGGCCATTGCCCTGCTCGAAGCATGCCTGCCCTATGCGGGAAATAGTTTCCGCATCGGCATCACCGGTTCGCCGGGGGCGGGCAAGAGTACCTTCATTGAAGCTTTCGGCACCTATTTGATAGGACAAGGCCGTCAGCTCGCCGTGCTGGCCGTAGATCCCAGTTCGCGAGTGACCCGTGGCAGCATCCTCGGAGATAAAACGCGGATGCAGCAGTTGTCGCGCGAATCTTCGGTATTCATCAGGCCCACCGCTTCCGGTGAACATACCGGCGGTGTAGCTGCGGCCACCCGCGAGACCATCGTGTTGCTCGAAGCGGCCGGTTTTGACACCATTTTGGTAGAAACGGTGGGGGTGGGACAAAGCGAAACGGCAGTCTACGATATCACCGACCTTTTCATTTTGTTATTGATACCCGGTGCCGGTGATGAGCTACAGGGCATCAAGCGCGGCATCATGGAAATGGCGGATGTGATCCTGATCAACAAGGCCGACGGTTCCAATATGGAGCGTGCCCGCCTGGCGAAAGCGGAGGTGGAGCGAGCCGTGCACCTGTTCCAACCCAAGGCCTCGGGCTGGACAACGCGGGTGCAGGCCATTTCGGCACTCGAGGCTATGGGCATGGATACCACCTGGGCATTGGTAGAGCACTATTTTGCTGCTATGGAGGATACAGGCTACCTCCGCGAGAACCGCACCGCACAGCACGCCAAATGGTTTACCGAAGAACTCAACGCCGCCCTCCTGCGGTATGTGCGCACCCATCCGGCCTATGCCGAAATGTTCACCCGCTTCGAGGCCGGCATCCGCTCCGGTGAGCTGCTGCCGCCGGCTGCCGTGCGCCGTCTGCTTACAGAACTGCTCCCTTCCTGAAAAAAGTTACCCGTCGCCGGCTGACGAAAATCACCGGTTCGCCTGACCGAAGTCATTCATTTGAGTTTTCGGTCGCGTGATCTTTACGATCATAAATCACAATGTATATGGACTTCAATCCGAACCTCAAAATGGATGAAATTATTGTTCGATATGCCCTGCTGCTTATCGTTGGCATAGTTGTCGGCGTGCTGCAGGTATATTGGCTGATCCCTCTAGTCATGGGTATTTTCCTCACCGCCGTGCTCGGCTGGTGCCCGGTCAAAGCCATGATGAAGGGTAATAAAGTTTCTGCGTCGTAATCCATCGTTCTGTTAAAACGACGCTTGACACGATCAATCGTGCCATACGGTTGTCTTTTCTTTGAGTATGCCTGAAAAAATAGCCCGCCGCTCGGCGGGTTATTTTTTTTGTGAGCGGTGAGTGGTGAGTAGTGGGTAGTGAGTAGTGGGATGAATGCAGTGGTTGTAGCTAATTTGGAGCTGACCCTGTTAACATGACGACTAACCCTTCATTCCTCATCTCTCATTCTTTCTCATGATCATCAGATCTGCAGGTCTCAGGTGTGCGACCTTTGCATTCGCCGCGTCCCGAGCTCTCGGGATGAGCAGATTAGCACATTAGCAAATTACCACATTACCTTTACCTCATGGACCTCAGTTACATATTGAACATCCTGGGTGAAGACCGCGATGATTATTTCAATGCGGTGACGCCTCCCATCATGCAAACCAGCAACTTTGCCTTCCGCACCGTGGCAGATTTCCGGAATGCCATGCGGGCAGAGCAGGATAGTCACCTGTATACACGCGGCAATAATCCGACGGTAGAGATCGTACGGAAAAAGATCGCCGCGTTGGAGGGGACTGACGATTGCCTGGTGTTCGGCAGCGGGGTGGCGGCCATTTCGGCTGTATTGCTGCACACCCTGCGATCCGGTGATCACGTGGTATGTGTGCGGAGTCCGTATAGCTGGACACATTTTTTGCTGACCGAGATATTTCCGCGCTATGGTGTTACCTGCACTTTTGTGGATGGCAGGGACACGGCGTTGGTAGAACAGGCGATAACACCGCAAACGCGACTCATCTATCTGGAGAGTCCGAATACCTTTTTATTCGAATTGCAGGATCTCGCAGCCATCAGCGCCATTGCGCGTGCGCGGGGTATTTATACGGCTATTGACAATAGTTATGCGGCCGGGATGTATCAGCATCCGCATGCGATGGGTGTCGACTTTGTGATCCACACGGCCACCAAATATCTGGCAGGCCATAGTGATGTGGTGGCCGGAGCGGTGTGTGGGCCGCGTGGTGAGATGGCATCGATGTTCAGCAATATTTTCATGGCCTTCGGCGCTGTGCCTTCGCCGCATGATGCGTGGTTGTTGTTGCGCGGATTGCGCACGCTGCCTTTGCGACTGGAGAAAAGTGCAGCCAATGCAGAACGCATCATTGCACATTTTGAGCAGCATCCGAAGATCGAGCGCATATTGTATCCGTATCATCCTTCGCATCCGCAGTATGCATTAGCGAAGAAACAAATGCAGCGGGGCAACGGATTATTTTCTATGGTGCTGAAGACGAACAGCACACAGGAGACCGAAGCATTTTGTGATCACCTGCAGCGATTCCTGATGGCGGTGAGCTGGGGTGGCTATGAATCCCTGGTCGTGCCCGCTTGTATCAAAGAAAACAGCGAGCATCCCGCAGGCTTCGTACGCTTTTACGCCGGTCTGGAAGAAGCGGATGTGCTGATCGCAGATATTGAGCA
>DAIMYJ010000090.1:9955-11866 GCA_036734545.1 Chitinophagales bacterium | reverse complement strand
CTGAATGTCGTGACTATAAGAAAAAGTAAAGCGGGAGCAGGCGAAGGATCAACACGTAACGTATCAAGAACACCTGTATTGTGGCATACACAGCTGCTACAAACCGGGCAGCGCCCTTTCCCGCGGTGCGGTGGCGCGTATTAGGGATACGCCGCCGCACGCGACAGCCCGTGATTTTTGGCTCCACCTTTTCATCAAGGAAAAGGTGGAAAATACTATTCGAAGAAACATGGCCATGACTATGCAGTACAATGCTTGAAGACCGCGATGCGCAGAAATTCAGTAACGTTGTGAGAATGCGGATAGCGGGTGCTGCGATGTAGGAGCGCAAATGTCATCGTGCCAGTCAACCTGAAGAATTATCGGATATGGTGTTCAATTGAATACCATATCATCGACCTTACTCAGGTAAGCCGTAATATGCTGCATGGTATCGCCGAAGGCATCCGCATCGAAGGGTGAACGCAGGCCGGCAAATGCGACCAGCTCCAGGAATGAGCGGCTGCCGCCTTCTTTGCAGAGTTTTACGTATTGTGCAAACGCTGCATCGTGATCCTGTTGCGCCAGCTTCCAGAACTGGAAAGCACACATCTGGGCGAGGGTATAGTCGATATAGTAGAATGGCGATTGATAAATATGCGCCTGTGTTTGCCAGAATCCGCCGTTCTCGAGGAAGGTGTTGCC
Organism: Chitinophagales bacterium; assembly: GCA_036734545.1. GTDB lineage: Bacteria > Bacteroidota > Bacteroidia > Chitinophagales > BACL12 > UBA7236. Next base: position 11,182 of record DAIMYJ010000090.1, on the reverse strand, counting down.
GTCGTAATCCTTGTGCGGAAGATATTTCTTTTCGATGCTCCGCCACACAGCCTTCCGCTCATCGGGTGTTAACTCGGGCTGTTCATATACGCGGTGCTGAAACTCATCTACAGCCACGCCATACGGCAGGAAGAGAATACTGTCGACCAGATGCGCATACCGGTATTTATCTGCCTCTCCGTTAAAGAAGTGGTCCATCCACGGATACGCAAAATATTCCATGCTCATGCTGTGAATCTCCGCCGCATCACTGGTAGGCCAGTAATACTCCGGTGTCTCAAATTCACGACTCATATATACCTGAAATGCATGACCCACTTCATGGGTAAGTACATCGATATCAGCGCTGGTGCCATTGAAATTGGAAAAGATGAACGGCGCGCGATGTGTCGGGATGTATGTGCAGTAGCCGCCGCCGGCTTTGCCTTTCTTGGCCACGAGGTCCATCAGCTCATTGCTGAGCATGTCGTTAAAGAAACGGGATGTTTCGGGCGACAAAGCATCATACATGAACTTGCCTTTGCCGATGATATAATCGGGATCTCCTTTGGGTGTGGCGTTCCCGCTTTTGAACGTTATGGCCTCATCATAATATTTGAGCGACGGCAGATCCAGTCGGCGCGCCTGCTTTTCTTTAAGTGCGGTAACAAGCGGAACGATATGTTTACGCACCTGCTCGCGGAAGCCTGCCACCATCTCCGCATGGTAATCACTGCGCAACATGCGCAGATAGCCTACCGATACAAAATTGTCGTACCCGAGGGCGCGCGCAATGCGGTGACGGGTCTTTACCAGTTCATCAAATATACGATCGAAGGCCGCGGCGTTGTCGACAAAGAATTGCCAGCGTGCTGCGGCAGCGCGCATGCGGATGTTGCGATCGGTGGAGCGCAGGTACGGTACCATTTCGGCCAGGGTGCGCTCAGCGCCGTCGAAGGGTATGGCCGCTGAGGCTACTAATTCCTGATATTCGGTGCCGAGTTTATTTTCGGTGATCAGGTCGCTGATGATCTCCGGGCGGAATGCCTTCAGCTGCATCTCGGCGATGCGAAATAATTGTTTGCCGAATTTCGCTTCTATCTCGTTCCTGAATTTCGCCTGCACCAGTTCCCGGTAATAGCGGCTTACCATTTCCTCCACCAGCGGTGCATGCTCATCAAAGAATGCCTGTTCGGCCGTATAAAAAGGATCGTTCGTGTCAATGGAATGGCGGATGGCGCAGATCTG
>DAIMYJ010000090.1:0-9855 GCA_036734545.1 Chitinophagales bacterium | reverse complement strand
CGGCCGTATAAAAAGGATCGTTCGTGTCAATGGAATGGCGGATGGCGCAGATCTGATACTGACTGTCGAAGCCGCTGCGCAGCGCATTGATCTCCTGCATGGCCTGCAGTTGCTCGCCGGCCGTTGCTGCCCCGGTAAATTTCGCCAACGCCGCATCCATGGCGGAGCGCAGCGTATCTATGTCGGGACGTGTGTATGGAAATTCAGAAAATTTCATCTCTGCAAAGGTAATCGTTGGCGGATGAAATGATCAGCTCCGGATGACACCGGTCGTCCGGACATTTACCCTGTTCCTGACCAGCCCCGCCACCCGCAGACCGGTAGGACAGGCGTTCCTGCCATCTTACATCCAGAGGTGATGACCCTGAAAGTACCTTACCTTTATGCCCGCACAAACCGCAGCACCATGAAGTATCTGAGCCTGCTCATACCCGTTCTCTTTTCGCTTTCCTGCACCGCGCAAACCCCGACCGATGCACAGGCCACCACCGGCATTATGTTCTATAATCTGGAGAACCTGTTCGACACGATCGATGATCCGAACACTGACGACCGTATTTTTCTGCCGGATGCCGATCGGCAGTGGAACACAGAAAAATATGAGACCAAGCTTCGACAGATGGCGCGCGTGATAGCAGAAGGCGCCGATGGGCTGCCGATGATCGTGGGCTTGTGTGAGGTGGAAAATGCCGCCGTGCTGAACGACCTTATCGCCGAACCTGCTCTGCAGAAAGGAAACTATAAATATGTACACTTCGACTCACCGGATGAACGCGGGATAGATGTGGCCTTGTTATATAATGAGCAACTCTTTAACCTGAAGGAAGCTTCTGCCATTCCGGTGCACCTGATACAAAATGACACTGTTGACCATACCCGGGACATTCTCGCCGTGGCCGGTACCGTGCGCGGATCGAACACCGTGTTGCAGTTCTTTGTGAACCACTGGCCCAGCCGCAGTGAAGGAGAAGAAGCCAGTGCATGGAAACGCGCCGCTGCAGCACAAACATTAAAACTTGCTGTGGACTCTGTGCGTCAGGCTGTCAAGGACGCCCATATTGTTATCATGGGTGATTTCAATGACACACCTTTTGACAAAAGCATACAATCCATCCTCGGCGCTGTTCCCGAAGGGAACAGTTATGCAGCCGATGCACTTGTGAACCTGATGGCGAACGATCAGCAGAACGGAAAGGGTTCTTATAATTACAAAGGCAAATGGCAGGCACTCGATCAAATGATCGTGAGCGCTAACCTGGTCGATGGTAAAAAGACTGAAGCAGATGCACAGGCCGCTGTTTGGATACAGCGCGACTGGATGATGTTCACGCATCCTTCGTATGGACTCTCCCCTAACCGCACATATAGCGGCACGAAATGGTATGGCGGATTTTCAGATCACCTGCCGGTGTATGTTCCACTGAAGATCAAATAAGCTGAAAATAGGTCTATTAACTGCACGGCGCGCACACCAGCATGAATCCTCCTCCGCCGGCACCGCATAATTTGTAGTAATGCGCTCCGGATACGAGGGCATCTTCCCATTCGGCGCGCAGGTTTTGCGGTATGGCGAAGTCGAAGTGGGCAAATTGCCATGCCGATAATTTCCGCATCTGCGCGCACAGTGTAGTGCTATCTCCCAACAATAAGGCATGTATGCATGAATTCGACAGCTGCACATACTCCTGCATCGCGTGTTGAAATTCTGACTCCTGCATTCGCGTGCGGAAGGCCGACACCAGGGCATGTGTGGAACGCGCATGTCCGCAATCCAGCAAATGCATGTGCAGGAGTTCTATCGGTAAAGCACTTTCCAAAATGTGAATGGTATCGCCCAGGATGTGAATGGGTTTTTGCAGGTAGCACACCAGTGGATCCAGACCGCTGCTCGTGGCGTGAAAGAAATTCTCCATGGAAGCGAGTGCCTGCTTCAATGCCGGGAGTTGCGTGTGGGGTATCGGGTTGCGTGCATAGCGATCATACACGGCTGCCACCACTGCACCGGAGCTGCCCACACCATAACCGATCGGAATATTAGATGCCATATCGAGGCCGTTCTGCAGATCGTTGTGCAGTTGCGCGACCTCAAGAGAAGCATCGAACCCTTCTGCTTCCAACCACGCAGCGAATCGCAGCAGATGCTGTTTATACTCTGAAGGCGTATCTTTTTCCTCCACCCAACGGGCAAAAAAATCCGGCCACGGAATGGCCAGTCCTTCACCGCCGGCGATGACCGCATACTCACCAAAGAGCATAAGCTTGGATGGATACTGTTTCTGCATCAGTCGATCAGCATGGCGGGACCATCGCCCATACGGTCATAGATGACTTTCTTCTTTGCACAGAACGGCAGCAATTCCGACTGGATGAAATTGCGCACTTCTTTCTTGGCGAAATACGGATACAACACATGCACATTGGGTCCCGCATCGAGTGTGAAGCATACGGGTATTTGTGTAGTGTTGCGGAAAAAACGAATGCGTTCAATGATCGCGAGTGTGTTCGGATGCATGAGGATGAACGACGGATCGCTGGTCATCATGAGTGCATGTAATTCGAGCGCTTCGGTCTCTACGATCTTGCAGAACAATGGCCAGTCGGCATGCTGCAGTGCTTTCAACAATTCCTTCAGTCGCGCATGTGCATTTTTATAGCGCTGCGATGCCATGGGATGGTTGTTCATGAGTGCATGACCTGCTCTGCTGCTCACAGATTTTTCCTGTGCGCTTACGATGAGGATGCTGTCCTGCAGTTCATTGAAATCCGGGTGAAAATCGATGGGGAAGGGTATGGCGAAGGCATCACTGCTTCGCTTAACGGCGGTTGTTTTTCCCCACACCGAAAATCCGGGGTACACGCTGCGTGCTGCGCTTCCACTGCCCAGCCTGGCTATTACACTCGACTGCTGCAAAAAGGCAGCATCGTTATCTGGCTGCTGCGTACGCATGCGCTGTATACTCATGACACACAGGGCCAGCGCGCTCATGGCACTGGCCGACGACGCGATGCCGGCGGAGTGCGGAAATGAATTATTACTGCGCAATACCAGGCGATGTTCTGCGAGCCAGGGCATTTGCGGAATGAGTGTCTCCAAAAACGCGGTGAGCTTGTCTGCGAATTTTTCATTCTTTTCACCGGCGAAGAGGAAATCGAGTTCCAGGTTTTTTTTGGAACGCTTCTTCTTCAGGTCCAGCGAAGTGATGGTATGTGCTTCGCTGAGGGTCATCGACAAACTGGGATTGTTGGGCAATTGCTCGCCGTGTTTGCCCCAGTATTTGATGAGGGCGATGTTGGAGGGAGATTTCCAGGTTGCTTGCATGGTCTTTTCAAATACAAAGGAACACGGATGACGCGGATCGAGCGGGTCTACGCGGATCTAATGCAGTATTATTTCAGCATCATATCCATATAGTTGATCGTGGTGGTGTATCCTTTGGTGGTGAAATATTTTTGTAACTCCGCGGGTTCCATGGGGGCGGCGGCGAGGATGAAATCGCCTCCCCAGGCGCCGAGTGATTTTATGCTTCCGGGGAAATCGGGGAATCGTTGTGTCTTTATCTTCTCTTCCTGCAATACATATTGCATGAGCTCTTCGTGCTCATCGAGCAGTTGGATGAAATCTTCTGCATCGTCGCAGAACAGGAGTGCTTCTGAGATCTCGGATATGATCTCGATCTCGTGCGCGAAATTTTTCTCCTGTGCCAGGAAGGCATCGACCGCTATGCGTGAATTTTGTTTCACACCCAGATGCACGAACAACAGTTGTTCAGGAGCGGGTGGCATGAAATGCACGGTATCGAATACGGGGCCTTCATCATCTGTTTTAAATAAGATGGGCCAGTTGGAACCGGCGCAGGCGATATCGTATCCGCTGCCGTTGAACAATTGCGTATTCAGTGCAAACGCATCCACGCCGGCGTGGCGGGCCATGTTGTAAAGCATGGTGGAACTGCTGCCCAGTCCCCAGTCGCGCGGAAATTCCAGCACGTGTTCCAGTATTGTCTCACCTTCCTGTGTCAAATGATCGGGCCGCATTTTCCGGATCGCACGCAGTACTTCCTGCGCACGCGCGGCATCCTGCTGATCGCCGGTATGCACCTGTGTAACGGCGAGGTCCTGTTTGCGGATGCTGAGGTCGAGCCAGACAGCACCGGTATCGGTCCTGGCCGTCCAGCGAATGCTATTGTTCTTTGGGTCGCCTGCCGACACGTGCAGATGCTGGCCATAGCGCGTGGGTATGGCGAGTGCCATAGCGCCTTTCAGCACGAGGTATTCGCCGCTGATGAGCAGCTTGCCATGCGCATACAGATCCTGTTGCATAAGTATGGGTAAAGATACATCAGGCGCAGTGCCTGAGCATCATTTTTCAGGAGCGAGTTTAGCGCGATAGTCGTTGAGGAATTCGCGCACACTGCTGAATGACACTGTTTTATCGGCGAAATAGGTGGTAGCCTGCTGTATCTCGGTATCCGTTGCACCGAAGTGGCGCAGGATATTGGTGAGGTGCATTTTCATGTGCCCCTTTTGAATACCGGAAGTGACCAGTGCACGCACCGCGGAAAAATTTTGTGCGAGTCCCACGCAGGCGATGATCATCATCAACTCACGGGCACCGGGATTACCCAGCATCTCCAGCGAGCGCTTGGCAAGGGGGTGCAGTTTGGTGAGTCCGCCCACCGTACCCACCGCCAGCGGCAGGGTAATGCTGAAGCGGAACATATCGCCATCGATCACGCACTCCGACAAGCTTTCATATTTGCCATTGCGCGCGGCATACGCATGACCACACGCTTCGATCGCGCGGAAGTCGTTGCCGGTGGCCAGCACTACGGCATCGATACCGTTGAATATTCCTTTATTGTGGGTGGTAGCGCGATACACATCAGCCTTGGCGATGCGCACAGCGGTGCTGAACTTGCGGGCGAACTGCTGTGCCGTGAGGTTGGCTTCAGTGAAGTTGCCGAGATCGCTCACCTTACATTCCACCCATGCCTTCACGAGGCATTCGGGAGTGAAATTGCTGAGGATGCTCATCACCACTTCCACCTGTTTTTCGGCGCCGGTGAAGGCTTTATGGCTTTTTACCTCGTCGGCGAGGGCTTCAGCGAATGCTTCGAGTACGGAATTGATAAAATTCGCGCCCATGGCATCCATCGTTTCGAAGGTGGCCTTGAGCTGATAATATTCGGGTTCAAGTTCGGTGCAGTCGACCAGCTCGAGCGAGCGCAGTCCGCCTCCGCGCGCTTCCATATTGGCGGTGAGATGCTGCACCTCGGCGATCAGGGCTTCCCTGAGTTCGGCGTCGAAGATCTGTTGGAGTTTATCGCCATCACCGCGCCACAAAAAATGCACGTGTCCCACCTTAGTAGTAGAGATAACCTCTGCCTGAAAACCGCCGCGGTCGCTCCAGAATTTGGCCGCTGCAGCGGCTGCGGCTACCACAGAGCTCTCTTCGATCACCATGGGCACCACGTAGGTGCGGCCGTTGATGACAAAGTTGGGGGCCACACCGTAGGGCAGGTAAAAGTTGGTCAGGGTATTCTCCGAAATACCGTCGAACACCTTCTGCAACTCGGCATTGGTATGCATGTAACTGGAGAATTCACGCGCAATATCCAGCGGATTACTGGTCAAAAAATGCTTGGCCAGCCACGTGATCTTCTCTGTTTTACTGAGTTTGGAAAACCCTTTTATTTTCGACATTGGGTAATGTGCTAATTGGCTAATGTGCAAATGTGCAGATGTGCAAATGTGCCGATCACTATTTTTCGTTTTTAATGGTCCTCGGTATCAGATCTACGCAATCAACCTTCAACTTACAACTCACAACCTTCAACCCCCTAACCTCACTTCGCTTTCAAATACTGTTTACACAAAATTAACCCTTGTTTCTGACTCTCGATATAGGTTTTCAACGCCTCGGGGCTTTGTTGTGCGTATTTGAGGAATCCGGAGCCCTGGCCGTAGATGCTGTTGAGGGGGAGTTTCTCCATGCACCAGTATCCGTCCAGAAAGTTGCGGATACCGCCGCTGATGATCACTTCCCTGCACTGCACCCTGTTGCCCAAGCCGGCCACCGCATCGGCCACAAAACCCGTCATTTCGGCGGCTGTGTGGCCAATATGGGCCAGATCGGCAAACAGCCCTGACTCCTCGCGCTTATCTCTTAACAGTTCCAGGCGGGAAAAGTTTGTTCCGCCAAATGCCCCGAAATCCAGGGCGGCGATGGGCAGTTGCAGCAAAGAACCTATGCTCTCGGGACCCATACCCTGCCCCACCTCCTTCACAATTATTTGATATTCAGCCACTTCCAGCAATTGCTGCAGGGTTTCCAGGGGCGGACGGGTGAATCTGTCGCCCTCCGGCTGGAACCACTCCTGGAGCGGATTGATATGCAGGATCAGGCCATCGGCCTGTAAACGGGCAACCAGGGCATGGATGAGGTCGGCTTTCCCCTCCGCCAGCAGGGTTTCCACCTGTGCTATGCCCAGATTGGCAAAAAAGGGCCTGTCAGCGCCCAGTACAGGCCGGAGATTGAAGTCATTGAACCAGGTATCGTCATACAGCAGCTTGCGACAGGAGCCGAGACCCATACCCAGTCCGAACTCGGCACATGCCTCTGCCAACCGGCGGTTGATGGTGCCTGCCAGCTCCGTGCCGCCGGTCATACTGCTGATCCAGAGCGGCATCTGCAATTGCTTGCCCAGAAAACTGCGGGAAAGGTTGATATCCTGCTGGTGAAAGCCCAACATCGGCTCATAGTAAAAGCGCTCATCGTTAGCATCTGCGGCCAGCTGACTCTTAAAGGCCAGTTCGATATGGTCGTGCTTGCGCGATGATGATGTTGGGTCGGACATGGTGCAAAGATAAGGGTTTACCCGTTCGGCTCGTGGTGGTTAAATGGAACACGGTTTAAACGGATTGAACAGATTTACACTGATCTGTGTTCATCCGTTTTATCCGTTCAATCCGTGTTCCTTTTTAAATATCCAGTAACAACGAAACCGGATCAGCACCAAACAATAATTGCTCCGGTTTTTCGAGTTGTTCTTTTATGCGAACAAGGAAGCTTACGCTTTCTTTGCCGTCGATGATGAGGTGATCGTAGCTGAGGGCGAGATACATCTATAACATTCACTTAAGCACAAATTGAATTGTGTTTAAAATTTCATCACCATACTTAAGCGTTGCGAAGTAATTTCCAGCCGTCATTGTATTGCGATACATTTTAAAACGTATGGTTTCTCCGGGATTGCTTGGATAAATATTACTATATCCATCTATCAGCCTGCCTTGCATATCATAAATATCAAGTCTGAGTGCCTGGGTGCCGTTTATGGCAAAATCTTGAGGCAAATGGACTTCTACAGTTGCTGCATCTCCAAACGGGTTAGGATATATACTGAGATAAGTTTCAGAATTAACAGCAATATCAGGAACTGACACCTCATCACAGCCCGGAATGAGGCAACCCATGCTATCTAAACGTAATAGCCAGCACATAGATTCTATTCCTCCTCCTTCAACCGTATCTGCCCCCATTCCGGAGCATATGTATCCGCCATCAGGCATCTTTTGAAAATCATATAGATAATGATTGCCGGCAGAATTGTTTGTGTAATCGCGCTCCCATAATACGGTTCCGTTACTGTCTAATTTCACTATGTATCCGTGAGGCTCATAGGTGTCATCTACAATGGTAGCACCTACTGCTACGATACTACCATCTTCAAAAGTGCGGAGGGTATAAATGTATTTGTAAAACTCATCATTCAGGAATGTTCGCCAGATGAAATTTACATTCGTGTCTGTTTTTCCAATGTATTGCACATACTCATAATCACCTTCATTTATCACTGTATCCATATATTGTCTTACTATATAAGACTGTCCATTCTTAGCTACTTTAACCTCTATCTCGGAATCATCACCAGGAGTACCAATTTCTTTAGAGAAATATGTGTTGCCCGAAGAATCAAGTTTGTAGATTTTACCATTCCGAATTATCCCTTCAGCACCAATAGATTCTATAATTGCACCGCCAGAAATGATCGGCCCACCTGAAATTACATCCAATAATCCTGTGCCTTCGGATTGTACACTATCTCCAAAAGTATTTGACCAGATTATATCATTATCCGCTCCAACATTCATCAAATATGCCATACTTGCCATCCCACTATAGTCTTTTGTGAATCCACCACAAATTATACCATTAGCATATAACACTGACCTATTAAATTCAGCAAATCCAACTCCGTAAAACTTTGACGCATTAATAGTATCACCTGTCAATTGATGATAATAAATTACTCCAGCATGCACCTCAGAAACCGGTTCAATTAATGAATCAACACTATAATGATTTCCTGAAACTACCAAAGTGTGGTTATTCAGAAAATCAAGCCCGCTGCTATAACTATCTCCCCAAATGTTATAAATATCACCAGAGATATTTACTTGATTAAGTTTATTACCATTTAAATCCGTGGACATAAAAAAATGATTCTGCAATATATATGGCTCAACCTCAGTGTATCCCATACCTGTCACAAAGAATGAGGTATCATTTCTAGCAATAGCTTGGCCTGCAATTATATTTGGATTATTCCAATACAACTTTGAGAATGTGGTTTGGGCGAAGGTTAATAGGCCTAAAATCAATAAACCACTTGTGAGAATAATTCTTTTCATCAGATTATTGTATAACTACTATTTGCGTACTGACCTTTTCACCATGAATGCCTGATACGTAACCAATATACACACCAGGCTTTAGCGTAGAATTATCTAACTTAATATAGGAAACTAAGTTGTCGATTGGGAATTGCAATACATATCTGCCTTGCGCATCTGTAATAATAAATCGAGTATTACTTTGGATTGATTCAAGATTTATTTCGACCACACTACCACTGCCAACCGGATGTGGATAAACTTGTATTGAATTAGGTTCACTTAGTGGCAAGCTTTGCTGTATAAATCGCAACTCTTCAGTTGTTGGTTCTTCATTTATCTCATTAATCGGTTCTATATATGTACTATTGACAAGAAGCTCCATGAGTAATTTCGCCTGTATGCCCTCTCTGTCCTTTCGCTGGGCTTCTGCTTTGATGGTGGAAATTTGTTCTTCTGTTGTTTCCAACCATGTCAAGGTATCTCTTACTAAGTTCAAACCTAAAGACAATATATTTGAATTGTATCCATTCAAATCGGCTTCGGGGGATTCCGTAAGCTCAGCACTTAGTAAATCCGCACTATCATAAGCATTAGAATCCACGTATATTTGTATTTTCAAGCTTGCTGCCAGCGAATTATCATTTTCATTCAACAATATATTTAAGCTGTCTAAGAGTTCATTTTGCAAGTAATAGGCTGCGAGCATATTAAATCGAATATTGCCCATAAAGGCTTCGTATGCTACGCCAGCGGGCTTTAAATATTCGTAGGGATTGTACGTTAGCGGCATCATCAAATTTGCAGGACGATTTTTCAATGATTTGGGTGCTGCCATTCGGCCGCTTCCTCCACTTCCAGTTGTGAAGTTGGTAGGGCAATAATTTGCAAATTCAATTTCATCAATACTAAATTCATTACAACCTGTTACTCCGGTTCCATTAGGTTTAGGGTCTATTGCATCAGAAAAATGAGTAGGCGATGCAAATGGCGCACTTGCCTGCAAAAAATCTTCATGAAAGGAAAATTTATAATATTCGGAAGTTGTTATATCAGCTGATGTTAAAATCTGCATGCTGACATTCTCAAAAGTTGGATCTGTAAATAAATTACTCGCCGGCGAGGTTTCTGTTCCACACACACCCTGATCCTTTTTCATTGTTGCCGTTGTAGCGCCTG
>DAIMYJ010000089.1:0-12152 GCA_036734545.1 Chitinophagales bacterium | reverse complement strand
TGAATGGTGAATGGTGAATGGTGAGTGGTGAGTGGAGGCTACTGGTCAAAGTAGGGATATTCACGACTGACGACTGACGACTCACGATTGACGACTCACGACTCACTCCCAATAGCCATAGAGATCACGAAGCTGTCTTTATTATGATAATGCAGGCATACACAATAACAGTCTTTAACACGTAAGTCCGCTAATTTTGTCCCCGTGAAAAACAGGCATTTACTACAACTCGCGTTATGGCTTGCGGGTATGGGATCATTTTTGCAGGTGCAGTCGCAGGTATTCACTGTCAGCGGTTACGTTACCGATGCGGCGAGCGGAGAGCAGATGATCGGAGCTACCATTATTGACAAGCGGAATTTTGCAGGCACCATTACCAACGAATATGGTTTTTTCAGTCTGACCGTTCCCGGCGGTGAGGTTACGCTGCAGGCCTCCTACATCGGTTATGCCAATCAGCTGCACACCTTTACTCTTCTACGCGACACCACCTATCATTTCAAACTGCAGTCATCGGCCGAGCTGGAAGAGATCGTAGTGGAAGCGGATAAGAGTGGAGAGCAGATCCAGGAGCGCACACAGATGAGCACCATGGAGATACCGATCGAACAGATCAAATCCCTGCCGGCGTTCCTGGGTGAAGTGGATGTATTAAAAACGCTGCAACTGCTGCCCGGTGTTTCAGGCGGTTCTGAAGGCACGAGCGGTTTGTTCGTGCGTGGCGGTTCACCGGATCAGAATTTGATATTACTCGATGGCGTGCCGGTATACAATGCTTCACACCTCTTCGGTTTTTTCAGCGTATTCAATTCGGATGCCATCAATAAAGTAACGCTCATCAAAGGCGGATTCCCGGCGCGTTATGGCGGGCGCTTATCCAGTGTGGTCGACATCCGTATGAAGGAAGGCAACATGCAATCGTATCACGGCGAAGGCAGCATAGGACTTATCGCTTCGCGACTGACACTCGAAGGTCCTATCGTAAAAGATAAAACGGCATTCATTGTTTCCGGCCGGCGCACATACATAGACCTGATCACCAGGCCCATCATGCAATCACAAAATGATGGGAACAGCACACAGGGTTATTATTTCTACGATCTCAATGCCAAAGTGAATCATAAATTCTCCGATAAGGACAGATTGTATGTAAGCGGATATTTCGGGCGCGATCGTGCATACTTCAACAATGATTATCAATACGATGAAGACACCTATCGCACGGAAGAAAGCGGAATAGCCTGGGGTAATGCCACAGCCGTTGCCCGCTGGAACCATATGTTCAGTCAGAAGACCTTCAGTAACCTGACTGCCACCTTCACGGATTACACCTTTAGTATATTCAGCAATTTCAAGGATGAGCAGGAAACACTGCCCGACACCTACTTTGGCTTTCAATATTATTCCGGGATCTCAGACTGGAGTCTGAAATATGATTTCGACTATATCCCCTCACCTAAACATTATATTAAATACGGAGCCGGCATCACCTATCACACGTTCAGACCGGGTGCATCAGAATTTGAAAGCGATGATCCGGATTTTGAGATACCGCCGATATCGGTAGGTGCTTCCAATATCTATGCGACAGAAGTAGACCTGTATGCCGAAAATGACCACGAAATAACGGATCTGCTGAAAGTGAATTACGGGTTGCACCTTTCCGGCTTCTTCGTGGGTGAATCATTTTATTACGGCATTCAACCGCGCATCAGCGCCCGGTATTTGTTATCACCTGATCTTTCGCTGAAGGCGTCGTTCAGCACCATGACACAGTATATTCACCTCCTCACCAACTCCGGTATCGGATTGCCTACCGACCTGTGGGTGCCGGCCACTGACAGTGTGCCGCCGCAGCGAGCATGGCAACCGGCAATTGGCGTAGCCTATTCCTTTAAAAAGGAATACGAAGTAAGTGTGGAAGGATATTATAAAAAGATGAACGACATCATTGAGTATCTGGATGGAGCGAATTATCTGGTTGACGGTTTGGAAGGCTGGGAAGAAAAGGTGGAGTCTGGTGAAGGATGGGCTTACGGCGCAGAATTCTTTGTTCAGAAAAAATATGGACAGTTGAGCGGATGGGTTGGCTATACGTTATCCTGGAGTAACCGCCGGTTCCCCACCATCAACCTCGGAGAGACCTTTCCCTATAAATACGACCGCAGGCATGACTTTGAGGTGGCGTGTATTTACAAACTCAACGACCGCATAGAATTTTCCGGCACGTGGGTGTATACTTCCGGACAGCCCATCACCCTGCCGGTGGCCAAATATGAGGGACAGTTTGGTGAACCGCTCTATGCCTATGAGGGCCGCAACGGCTATCGCATGATGGCGTATCACCGACTCGACCTGAATGTGGCATTTCACAAAGAGAAAAAACACTGGTCGCGCACCTGGAACATTGGTGCCTATAATGCCTACAGTCGTCTGAATCCGTATTTCATATATCTGGAATACGATTACCGGACAAACACGAATCAATATGTGCAGGTGAGTTTATTCCCGATCATTCCAAACATCTCCTATGAATTCAAATTCTGATATGCAGTTAAGAAAAAAATATAATCCCATCCTTATTGCCGGCCTTTTGTTCGCGAGCGGCTGGGTGTTCACGGGATGTCAGCAAACCGTGTATTTCGACATCGACACACAGGAGAACCGACTCGTTGTGAACGGCTTCATTCAGCCCGGTACGGATGCCGATCTGCGTGTCACCCTGAGTCAGGATCCGCTGGCAATCGGGTTTGAGGATGTGGTTGTTGAAGATGCCATCATCACCCTGTATCGCAATAACGACATAGCAGGCACTTTCGAGCATACAGGTTCAGGCGTGTATATTTTGGATGCCGCGAGTATTCTGGCAGCACCCGGTGATGTGATCAGTCTCACGGCTGAAGCAGAAGGACGCACTACCGTGACCACGAGCACCGTTATACCTACTGAGGTGCCCATCACTGCGTGTTATATCAGCGATACGATACTGGAACCGCTCAGTTACAGTGCTTACGACTCACTGGGTAATGTCATTATTATCGACACTGTTGTCCCTTATTATGAGATCAAGGTAAGTTTTGAAGACCCTGCAGGCAAAGACCGGTATATGTTCAACGTGCAATACGATGATGTATTCGGCAGCACGAGTGCCTGTTTTTCTTCCGACGAGCCGTCCTTTGCCCTTGAGGATTATAATGTGATCGGCACTGATGAATCAGCAGAGCGCATAACCTATTGCTATGAAGTGATCTTTTCTGATATCACATTTGATGGTGAGTTGCATACCATTACGGTCCTTGTATATGCGATCGATACCACCTTTACGACAGATCCGAAATATCTGATCAGCCTTAAACACGTTTCGGAGGAGTATTATCAGTATTACACCACCTCACGTGCGCAGGATGTCAACGGAGATAATCCCTTCAGCACGCCGGTGGTCGTATTCTCCAATATAGAGAACGGCTTTGGCATCTTTGCTGGGTTCACTGAAAAGATATCTACCATACTGCTTTGATCCAAGCACCCTGCCGCGGCCGTAAACAGCCGCGGCACGACGCATAGATGCGGTGATCAATGAACAACAACAAACTGCACCGCCTTTCCGCGCAGGCTATTTGCATACACAGGTGTCAATATATAACAACCGGGCAGCAGATCACTCACCGGTATCGCCTGACCAATCGCCTCAAAGTCGATCGTTCTGATCAACCTGCCCTGCAGATCGGTGATCTCCAGTGATCGCAGTGACGAAGAGGGTGCTGTGGTGGTGAATTTTATCTCTGTATCAGCCGGGTTTGGATATACGGCAAGTGTGTTCTCAGCAACGATATCTTCCACTGCCGTTTCCGGCTCGCTGTCAGGGGTCAGCAATTTGGCCAGCCATACGCTGAAGTCGACACCCTCGGGTGTATCCACCTCCATACCGCCAACGGTGATATTCCCTGTTGAATAGCCTGCGGCGATCACATTATGCCAGGGGTCAACGCTCATGATGGTCACGTATTCTTCTGCATCGCCATTGGTTTGCCATACCCACTGTGCATTACCATCCAATCCGAATTCAGCAAAGTAACCGTCATAGCCTGTAACGGCATTCAGGATCAAACCATCTATTTCGGCCGTGCCGGTAAAATATCCAAAGATGAACAGGTTGTCATCCTTGCCTTTGATCATGCCCATGGAAATATCATAATCCACGCTGCCTCCATGGGTGAACCATTTAAAGAATCCGTCGGCATCATAAGCCGTAACAAACGGATCTACGGAACCATACGAATCTGTCAGCCCTCCGCCGTGGTACATTTCCAACATCATATTCCCGCTCAGGTAAACATTATTTTCGGCATCCGTTTCTACCGACATCCAGTATTGCGCTTCTTCTTCGCTGCTGCCGAGTGTGCGCACCCAAACCAGGTCGCCATCGTTCTGCGCCTTCACGAGGAACAATTCAGAACCTCCATAGCTGAGAAAAAAGAACGTGGCATCAAAAAGGAATGATCCTTCGTGATAGCCGGCAATAAATAAGTTTCCATCTGAATCCAGTATGAGGGTTGTGGCTGCATCGTCGCCGACATCGCCGATGGAGTACATCCATTTCGGGTCGAGGTCTGCATCGAACTTACCGTAGATGGCATCCTGGCCACCATAAGATGGCACGAGTTCAACACCGAAATAAAACTCGCCTTCCGCCTGGCCGCTCACAAAATAATCACCGGCATCCGTAGGTTCGATCTCCGTAAATGCGACATAGGCCTCACCATTGGTTCCGCCGGTGCGCACGCAGGTGCCGTTGGGATCAAATACCGCAATGAATCCCCGCGCATTGATATCGGCAGGGTCACCAAATGTCATGGCCCCGAAATTGATCTCGCCGTAAGCAACACCGCAGATCACCACATTGCCATCGGCATCGAGCTGCACATCCGTGGTCACCACAAAGTCGGTTGCCGTGATGTTCACCAGCCATTGCAACTCGCCGGCAGCAGAAAATTTGGAGAGCCAGCTGCTGGTTTCATTTTCGGGTTCGATCTGCGTGCCGTCGATCTCCAGCGGCACACCGCTGTAATAACTGGTCACATAGGTATTTCCCGCCTCATCGGTGATCATGTTCTCACACGTAGTGGTGGCAAAGCCCTTGGTCCAAATTGCCGTTTGGGCGTTTGCAGCAGCCGATACTACCAGTACCGCCGCCGCTAAAAGAATGTTCATTGATCTCATGATTGTTGTTGTTTGATCCAAAGGTCAGGCGGCCGAAAGGCCCAAACGATGGAAAATATGGCCAGACTTTAGCATTTGACGGGCCGAAACCAGGCCTATACAACTGATTATGAAGCGATTAGAAGCACATTTCGATGGTCAATAGCAATAATCTGCCGGGTTATGCGTTCATACTCTTTTACTAAACTCTACTGCGATGCGTACACTCATGTTCCTGTTTGCCTGCCTGCTGACCGTGCCTGCCTTTGCTCAATCCATTCCTACTCCTGAACCACCGTATATCGAAGTGACCGGCAGTGCCGAGATGGAGATCGTTCCCGACGAGATCTATATTGTGGTTACCCTGCAGGAGCGCTATGACGGCCGCACCAAGGTGACCATGGCACAGCAGGAGGAGAAATTCATCAACGGCATGAAAGCACTGAATATCCCATCGACCGACATCAGTTTGAGTGATGCCATCTCCGACTTCGGTGCTTACAAATGGAAGAAAGAGGATGCTTTGGCCACCAAGCAATATGTGGTATTGGTGCACACCGCCGAAATGGTGAGCAAGGTCTACACCAAGCTGGTAGAGATCGATGCCGAGAACGCCTATATCTCGAAGACGAGCCACTCCAAGATCGAGCAATACCGCAAGGAGGTAAAGATCAATGCCATGAAAGCCACGCATGATAAAGCTTCCTATCTCCTGAGTGCCATCGGCCAGCAGATCGGCAAACCCATCGTGATCACAGAGATCAATTCGGATGTGCGACCCATGGACTCATATTCCCAATACGAACTCAGTAACTACCGCTCAAACCTCAGCTTCAGCACCGGTTCCGTGATCAGCGACATCGGATTTCAGAAGATAAAACTGCGGTATGAGATGTATGGGAAGTTCTCTATACTCTAATTGTTGTGTTTATGTAAAATACAACTCAGAAATGTGCAAAGTCTCTGACTTTGCACCACCTTATGTGGTCTCCCGACCACAATAAAAAAAAGCCTCCGTTTGGAGGCTTTTTCAGTTATGTAAGGATGTTCCTATCAGGCTTTTTCCACGCCTTCCACCAGCACACTTACGGTATTATTCACCACTTCCACGAAACCACCTCTGATATTGTAGGTGATGTTCTCCTTGCCGGTGTTCACGCGCATCTTGCCGGTGGCGAGTGCGGCGATCATCGGGGCGTGGTTGTTCAGCACTTCAAAAGATCCGGTGATACCGGGCATTTGCACGCCTACGGCTTCTCCGCTGAAGATCTTTTTTTCGGGTGATAATATTTCGAGCTGCATTTTAATGAATGGTGAATAGTGTGTGGTGAACGCCTGTTTGTCCATTATTTCTTTGCTTCAGCGAGCAGTCGCTTACCTTTTTCGATCGCATCATCGATGGAACCTACGAGGTTGAAGGCTGCTTCCGGATACTCATCCACTTCGCCGTCCATGATCATATTGAAACCGCGGATGGTCTCTTCGATCGGAACGAGAACGCCTTTGAGGCCGGTGAACTGTTCAGCCACGTGGAAGGGCTGAGAGAGGAAGCGCTGCACACGACGGGCGCGACTTACCACGAGTTTATCGTCTTCGCTCAATTCTTCCATACCGAGGATGGCGATGATATCCTGCAATTCCTTGTAGCGCTGGAGGATACCTTTTACGCGCTGCGCACAACGGTAGTGTTCTTCACCTACGATATCGGCAGTGAGGATACGGGAAGTGGAATCCAGCGGATCCACGGCCGGATAGATACCCAACTCGGCGATCTTACGGCTCAATACCGTAGTAGCATCCAGGTGGGAGAAGGTGGTAGCCGGAGCGGGGTCAGTAAGGTCATCCGCAGGTACGTAAACGGCCTGAACGGAAGTGATGGAACCGCGCTTGGTAGAGGTGATACGCTCCTGCATCAGACCCATCTCAGAGGCCAGTGTAGGCTGGTAACCTACCGCTGAAGGCATACGGCCCAGAAGGGCTGACACCTCAGAACCGGCCTGCGTGAAACGGAAGATGTTATCGATGAAGAACAGGATATCACGTCCTTTGGCTTCGTTCGGGTCGCCATCGCGGAAATATTCGGCAACGGTAAGACCGGAGAGGGCCACACGTGCACGAGCTCCCGGAGGTTCGTTCATCTGACCGAACACCAGGGTGGCCTGGCTCTGGTTCAGCTGGCTATAATCTACTTTGCTGAGGTCCCAGCCACCCTGTTCCATAGAGTGCTTGAAGTCCTCACCATATTTAATAACGTTTGATTCGATCATCTCGCGGAGCAGGTCATTCCCTTCGCGGGTACGCTCACCCACACCGGCGAATACCGACATACCGGAGTAACCTTTGGCGATGTTGTTGATCAACTCCATGATCAATACCGTTTTACCTACACCGGCGCCACCGAACAGACCGATCTTACCACCCTTGGCGTAAGGTTCGATGAGGTCGATCACCTTGATACCGGTGAAGAGTACTTCCGACTCGGTAGACAGTTCTTCATACAGCGGCGGTTTGCGGTGGATGGGGTAACGCACCTTGGAATCAACCGGCTTCATACCGTCGATGGCGGTACCTACCACGTTGAAAAGGCGTCCGCGGATCTCGTCGCCCGTAGGCATGGAGATGTTCTGACCAAGGTCGGTCACCACTGCGCCGCGCACGAGGCCGTCGGTGGAATCCATCGCGATGGTACGCACGCTGTCCTCGCCGAGGTGCTGCTGCACTTCCAGGTAGAGGGATTCGCCATTTTCACGCTTTACCTCCAGCGCGTTGAGGATCTCCGGGAGATTGCCTTCTTCGAAAGCCACATCGACTACGGCGCCGATGATCTGCTTGATTTTTCCTTTTCCAGGCATGGTTTGTAGACTTTAATATACGGTTTTGAAATCCGCCGCAAAGATAGGGGTAAAGATTCAAAGTATCCAAAGAATAAAGGGATTTCTGCTGCCCCCTGTAACACCCCCTGTGGATTAAGCCGTAACCCCTTGCAGGTAAAGGGTTTGGGAGAAAATGAAAGTTGCGGCATCAGGCGCCTGTTGGCTCCGTCAGGCAGTGAAACCTTGACCAGGGCCGTATTCTGCCGCCCGCCCCCTTACGCGCGCACCGGAAGTCCACACCCCACGCGGCTACCCCTGGAGCTGCCGCATGGCCTCTGCCGAGGGATCAGGTGCCAGCCATGCACACGGCACGGAAAACCGCCGATGCGCCGCGGCCGTATATGGCCCTGCGTGTATCCACCGCCGGTATCGGGCATACTTCCCTTTTTCCCAACAAAAAAAATGGAACTTTGCAGCGTCGATACCATACGGTGAACAACCGCCGTTACTGACGCAATCTGCCAGCATGTCCCTGCGATCTCCCGTCTTTTCCGCTCTGCCCCTGCCCCACCCGCGCTCCGGTGTGTTGCTGCTGTTGCTGAGCCTGTTGCTGGCGGGCAGCATAACGGCATCTGCGCAAACCGATTCGGTGGCCACGGACACCACGCAAAGAAAAGGGCGATTTTTCCCTTCGCCATTACTCGGGTACTCACCGGAAACGCGCTGGTACTTTGGTGCCGGTTTTGTGTGGTATCTGCCCCCCTCAAAAAAATATCCGAATAGTAATCCCTCGGTGTTGAAGGCTGTGGGGGTGTATACCATCAACAAACAAATTCAAACAAATATTAACGGAGAAAACTGGTTGCGGAATAATTTATATAAGTTGGATTATTCTACCAGTTACTACAAATTTCCGGATGCGTATTTCGGGAATGGAAATGCAACTCTGTTAAGCGATAGAGAAACCTATGGCTTTGATTTTTTCAATGTGTTACTCAACATGCAAAGACGCACACGCACGAATTGGTTTGCAGGCGGTCGGCTATTTTTTGAGCACACACGCATGTATGACATTACACCGGGCGGATTCTTTGATTCGCTGGATATCACCGGCGAGGAGGGTGGATTAAATACAGGGCTGGGCCCCTGGCTGACCTACGACACGCGCGACTTCGTATATTTTCCAACAAAGGGTCTGATAGCGAACATTTCTGCTGTCGTGCATACAAAATACTTAGGCAGTGCTTATGAATACATCCACTATGAAGCTGAATTCAGTCACTTTACCCGCGTTTTGAAAAATGACGTGCTCGCATTTAATTTTTATGCAGAGTGCGTGCCGGGTGATGCCCCTTTTAACCGTTTGGCAGAATTAGGTGGTGAAAGAAATATGCGCGGCCATTTTGAAGGGCGTTACAGGGATGTGAATTATATAACCTTACAGGCTGAATATCGTGCCACACTATGGAAATATTTTGGCGTGACCGTATTCGGCGGCATCGGTGAAGTAGCCCCTACTTTTTCCGATTTTAATTTGCCGGAGCTAAAATATTCATACGGTATCGGGGGACGACTTTTTATCGTTCCGGAAGACCGGGTAAGTTTGCGGGTGGATGTGGGATTTGATGGTGAAGGGAATGACGGGGTGTATGTTACTTTTAGGGAGGCGTTTTAGGGTGAGTGGTGAGTGGTGAGTGGTGAGGTGTTCATTTAAGCCGGATATGGCCTTTTGTTTTTTGTCTCGCTGCCCACTACTCACTACCCACTACTACTTCAAAATAAAAGAAGTCTGCACCGGATCCGAAGTAAGGGATGTTCTGTGAACACTAGAATACCAACCCGAGCCAATAAATGCTATTTTTACACCAATGACGATCGAATTCAAATTATTTTACCATTTGGGCAAGTATCTGATCATGCTGCGGAGGATGTTTTCGCGTCCGGAGCGGTGGCAGATGTTCATACGGGAGTTTTTCCGTCAGATGGTGGATATCGGGGTGGGATCGGCGTTCATTGTTTTACTGGTTTCGATATTCATCGGAGCGGTAACGGCAGTGCAAACGGCGTATCAGTTGTATGGCACCCCTTTCGTGCCTTCCTCCTACATCGGGCTGATCGTGCGCAACACGGTGATCTTTGAATTGGCGCCCACGTTCACCGCGCTGATCCTGGCCGGCAAGGTGGGTTCCAATCTGGCCTCGGAACTGGGGTCCATGCGCGTGACCGAACAGATCGACGCGCTGGAGATCATGGGTGTGAATACGGAATCGTACTTAGTGGCGACTCGTATACTGGCAGCGATCATCACCATACCCATCCTGGTGTCGGTTGCCGCCTACGCCGGGATCTTTGGCGGCTATATGGCCACTGCTGCCGGTTCATACTACTCCACCGAAGACTATGTGCGCGGGATACGGATGTTCTTTGATCCTTTCGATGTGCAGCTGATGTTCATCAAATCCTTCGCCTTTGCATTCATCGTTTCATCCATTTCCTGTTACATGGGCTATTATGTGCAGGGTGGTTCCGTGGAGATCGGCAAGGCCAGCACCAAAGCGGTGGTGTATGCCTGCATCTTTGTTTTGCTGGCTGATTATGTGATCGCTGAATTACTGCTGTGATAGAGATACGCAACATATCAAAATCCTTTGAAACGCAGCACGTGCTGCACGATGTGTCGGCAGTATTTGAGGCCGGCAAAACGAACCTGGTGATCGGCATCAGCGGTTCGGGGAAAACGGTATTGATGAAGATCATGACCGGACTGATCCGTCCCGATCAGGGGCATGTGTATTTCGACAACCGCGATTTTTATGCCCTCAGCCGCAACGAACAAAAAGCCCTGCGCCGCGAGATCGGCATGCTGTTCCAGGGAGCTGCGCTGTTCGACAGCCTGACGGTAGAAGAAAATGTGATGCTGCCGCTGAACATGTTCAGCAATGCCACCGCCAAAGAAAAAATGCAACGGGTGAATTTCTGTCTGGAAAGGGTGAATCTCTCCGGCGCCAATAAAAAATTCCCGGGTGAACTATCCGGCGGCATGAAAAAACGCGTGGGTATCGCCCGCGCCATCGTGCTCAATCCGAAATACCTCTTTTGCGACGAGCCCAACTCCGGGCTTGACCCGCGCACTTCTCTCGTGATCGACGACCTCATCATCGAGATCACCAAAGAATATAAGATGACCACCATCATCAACACGCACGATATGAATAGCGTGATGGAGATCGGTGAGAAGATCGTATTCCTCTATAAAGGCAAAAAAGACTGGGAAGGCACTAAAGATGAAATACTGAGTGCCAAGGATGAAAATCTCAACTCCTTCATCTTCGCCAGCGACTTCCTCCGCGACGCCAGGGATGCGTTGAAGGAGAAGCGGGGGATCGGGTGAGGTTGTGTTCGTGGTGGAGTGGGTGCATGGATGGGAAGTTCAATAAGAAAATAAGCGTCTAACCTTTGGTCAGTCATGCATAGTGTCACGGGTCTGCCCTGAAGCTTAAATTTCGTAGCGAAGCGGAGAAATTTTCGACTTCGGGGTGTTCTGGTGTGCGCATATCAGCGCTTTGAGCCTGTGTTGAAATGCAAATTGCGCTAAGTAGCAGGAGAATCAATTACTCTATTGGTAACCTTTGCATGCTGCGGTTGCTTGCTACTAAAATGAGTCCCAGCTCCTGCTTAAGAAAATGAATGATTTAGTCAATGCAAACTGAATATCGATCAATTCCAGACTATTCAATGAATAACTACTTTCATTTCAGATCGCCGGTCATTTGCGGTTACTGCGACTATATAAACCCCATCAGGCATTTCAAGGGGAATTGAATGAGATTGTCCCTGGAACTTATCCTGCGCAACCATTTGCCCCATGCTATTATAAACCGCCATCTCTGCAACACCTGACGGAACCGCCAAGTACACATGAAGCAAGTTGTTGTTTACCCAAATCTGAGCAGCTAATTCCTGATCATCCTCTATGGCAGTAAATCCAACTGTATCACCCGCCATAATAGGCTTATCACATGTTGCCTCATAAGCATAACCCTGCACGATCATCCGACTGACCGAATCAGCCACTACGCATCGTATCCACCCATAATGACGGCACCCTTCCGTGTCATCAAAACGTATGCCCAGATATCG
>DAIMYJ010000088.1:0-12259 GCA_036734545.1 Chitinophagales bacterium | reverse complement strand
TCTTCCATCTTATTCGGGAAGTCTCCTGACTTTACATCGTTGATGTATTGTCCCACGCCTTTTTTGATGTCGTCGTAGAGGTTGAGGTAGCGACGGAGGAAGCGGGGTTTGAATTCTTTTGTGATGCCCAGCATGTCGTGCATGACCAGCACCTGGCCGTCGACACCACCGCCGGCGCCGATGCCGATGACAGGGATGTGCAGTTTGGCGGCCACTTTTTCACCGAGGTCGGCAGGTATCTTTTCGAGAACGATCGAGAAACAGCCGAGTTGTTCGAGCAGTTGTGCATCCTCATACAGTTTCTGTGCTTCCTGCTCTTCGGTAGCCCTTACGGTGTAGGTGCCGAACTTATAGATAGATTGCGGCGTGAGGCCGAGGTGTCCCATCACCGGAATACCGGCCGATAAAATGCGTTCAATGGATTCCTTCACTTCGCGGCCGCCTTCCAGTTTCACGGCATGGGCGCCGGATTCTTTCATGATGCGGATGGTCGAGTCGAGGGCTACCTTGGAGTTGCCCTGATAGGAGCCGAAGGGGAGGTCGACCACTACCAGACAGCGATCTATGGCCCGCACCACACTGGCGGCGTGGTAGATCATCTGGTCGAGGGTGATGGGCAGGGTGGTCTCATGACCCGCCATCACGTTACTGGCGCTGTCGCCCACCAGCAGCACATCAACGCCCGCATCATCGAGGATGCGCGCCATGGAAAAGTCGTAGGCGGTGAGCATGGAGATCTTTACGCCATGTTCCTTCATTTCCTGAAGGGTGTGCACGGTAACCCGTTTCACTTTTGCAAAATCCGGCTGGGCAGCAGACATAGGAGTTTGTTTAACGGCCGAAAGATAGCCATAAATCTCCTGCCACCCCATTCGCGGAGGTAAACCGGGCGGCCACCCCCACGGGAATGCCGGTGGCGGGCACTCAGGCCATTTTTCCCACCCCCGGAACGGACATGCCAGAGCGGCCGAACGTCTTTCCATGCCTGCAGATGCAACCGGTTAAGAGGCAGCCCGGTCTATCCCTGCGATCAGGATCGGAGCAGTTGTGAACTTCTTGTTGGCCGGCAGCGTTAGCCCAACTGTAAAACTTCTGATAATCAGCCGTTTTGCTGCTATTTCCCCTTACCTTTGCACCCTGAAAAGACCTACCTATGGTATCTCACCTGAAGTTACCCGCCTATTTATTGATGTTTACCGCGCTGATCCTGGTGTTCAGCGGATGCGACAAGAAAAAGAAGCAACGCGAATTTGCGCAGAACACGATCGTGTATGACACTTCGCTGCCTTCGAACGAAGCCATGGCCAAGTATCTGGCCGAGTGCTATGAGAATTATTTTAAACACCCAAAGAACCGCTTTGCCAGTTCGACACGCGCTCTGGATCTGGAAAGCAAGCCCGCACCCAAGGAGGCCAAAAAATTTGTAGAGTGGAAGAAGGCCATTGGTGATGAATGGCTGTTCGCCGGCGAAACGGAAAAATCGATCGCCGCGTACGATGAGGCCATGCACAAGGCTAAGTCGGAGGGTATGAAAGGCAGTATGATCAACGACATCCGCTACATGCAGGCGGTGGCGTATATGCGTCTGGGTGAGCAGAAGAACTGTATCGCCAACCACGTGGCTGAATCCTGCATTTTGCCGATCGCTGAACCCGCATGGTATGTGGAGAAAGATCCGACGGTGAAGGCTGTGGCCATTTGGGAAGAGATACTGAAAGACGATCCGGATGATCTGGCAGCGAAATTCCTGTTGAATATCGCCTACATGAATCTCGGAAAATATCCCGACGGCATGCCAACAGAATACCGCATCGATCCCGCGGAATTTAAATCAGATTACGAATTACAACGCTTCCCGAATATCGCCGCCAACCTCGGTGTGGATTTCATCACCAAATCCGGCGGTGTGTGCGTGGAAGATTTCAATAACGACGGCAAACTGGATATCGTTGCTTCCGGATGGTTCCTCGATGAACAGATCCGCATCATGTTCAATAACGGCGACGGCACGTTCACCGATCAGACAGAGGCTTCCACGCTGAAAGGCATCACCGGCGGCCTCGACCTGAAAGCGGCCGATTACAATAACGACGGCTTTATGGACATTCTCATCCCGCGCGGTGCATGGTGGAATGATTTCGGCAAATTGCCGGCTTCGCTCCTGCGCAACAACGGCGACGGCACGTTCACCGACGTAACGTATGAAACAGGATTGTTCAAACATTTACGTCCCACGCAATCAGCCGTATTCGCCGATTTCAATAATGACGGTTGGCTGGATATTTATTTCGGCAATGAATCCCGTCGCGATTCAGAACCGTATTACAACGAATTATTCCTGAGCGACGGCAAAGGGAAATTCACGGAAGTAGGCAAGGAAGCCGGCGTGGATGTATTGTGTTTCTCGAAAGGCGTTGCTGCTGGGGATTACAATAACGACGGCTGGATGGATATCGCGGTGAGCAGTCAGGGTACCGAGAATTTCCTGTTCCGCAACGACACCGGCAAGAACGGAGGCAAGATCAAATTTACCAATGTGACCAAAGAAGCCGGCGTAGAGAATCCGATCAAGAGTTTCCCCGTTGCTTTTCTCGATTATAATAACGACGGCTGGGAAGACCTGTATATCGCGACGTATGATGCAGACAATTGCGATTATGATAATGCAGCAGAATATTTCAATAAACCGGTAAAAGGTGAGTATTCCATTTTATATCGCAACAATGGCGACGGCACTTTTACGGATGTGACCAAAGACATGCAGATGCAGGTGGCCATGACTGTAATGGGATTGAATTATGGCGACCTCGACAACGACGGCTGGCTGGATATTTATAACGGTACCGGTACACCGAATTACACCTCACTCGTGCCTAAGCGCATGTTCCGCAACAACGGCGGAAAGGAGTATCAGGATGTGACCACTGCAGGCGGTTTCGGCCACGTGCAGAAAGGCCATGGTATCGGTTTCGGCGATGTAGATAATGACGGCGACCAGGATGTGTATGAAGATATGGGTGGCGGTTACGAAGGGGATGGTTTCCAGGGCGCTTTCTACGAGAATCCCGGTACACCCGGCAACAACTGGGTTACGCTGCAACTGGTAGGTATGCAGGCCAATAAGGCCGCCATCGGTTCCAAGGTAAAGATCACCGTAGAGCAGGCCGATAAGAGCACCCGCGATGTATATCTGGTGGTGTCCAACGGCGGCAGCTTCGGCGTGAACAGCGTGCGTTTGGAATCCGGTCTGGGCAAGGCGGTGGCCATCAAGCAGGTGGAAGTGACCTGGCAGGGCCCGAATACCAAACAGGTGTTCACCGACGTGCCGATGAACAGTTTTGTCCGCCTCACCGAAGGCACGCCCGCCTTTGAGATACTGCCCCTGCAGCCTTTCAAGTTGGCGCAGCAGGCACCCGAGATGGACCATAGTCAGCATCACATGTGATCTGTAGAGCCAAACGCTCAACAGAAACACCATTAACAAAATATTTGCATTGCCCTTAAAGTACTTTTAATCTATTCAGGCTGACAGATTTACAGGAATAGCGGAGATTGCCTGAACTTTGCATTGCTTAAAGAAAAATCACAACTAAACCAATATGAGTAAGAAAACAACACGTATCCTGCTGATCGCCGGAATCCTGGTGGTGGCTCTCGGAGCCGGCGCTTTCATGATGAAAGGCAAGATCATAGGCATGATCAAGGGCAAGGATAACAAACGCGTTGCGGCTCAGCAATCAGCAGACATCAAAGAGATCGCCTGGGAAGGTGATAAATCCGGTAATGAAGCGATGATCGAATACCTGGGCAAGGTATACGACGCCGTGAACAAGCCGGGTCTGCGATTCATGAACACCGCCATCCTGAACAGCCTGCTGGCAGAACCCATCCCGCAGGAACCTTCCGCCATGTATCAATGGTATTTCGATGTATGTAATCAGATGCTGAACGCCGGTAAGGTGAATGACGCGGTAGCCAAGGCCAAAGAATTCGAGGCTAAACCGCAGTTCGCCAAACTGTCAGATGCAGAATACGGCGGCTGGTATTACACCAAAGGCCTGGTGTTCCTGCGCTACGGTGAAGTGGAGAACTGTATCGGTCTGCACAATGCAGAATCCTGTATCTGGCCGCTTTCCAAAGCTGCACAAAGCCAAATGAAGGATGGTCCTACATGGGCAGTGGAGGCATTCACCAAATGTCTGCAGTACGACCCAGAGAACCTCTCAGCCATGTGGCTGATGAACGTTGCCTACATGCAGTTAGGTACACACCCCGATGCGGTGCCTAAGCAGTGGCTCGTTGATCCGAAATCTTTCCAGTCGGAATATGATGTTCCCCGCTTCAAGAATATCGCCATCGACCTCGGCGTTGATAACCCGAACATGTGTGGTGGTGTTATCCTCGATGACTTTAACAACGACGAGCTGATCGATATCTTCACCTGCGGGTGGGGACTGAAAGAGCGCAGCTTCCTGTTGCTCAATAAAGGCGATGGTACTTTCGATGATGTTTCTGCCAAGGCAGGCCTCGACCGCTATCCCGGTGGATTGATGATCCAGCAGACCGACTACAACAACGACGGTAACCTCGATGTTTGGATCTCCCGTGGCGCCTGGTACAGCAACTTCGGTATCCTGCCGAGCTCGCTCCTGCGTAACAACGGCGACTCTACATTTACGGATGTTACCCGTGAAGTAGGTATCTGGACCACACGTCCTTCTCAGGCTTCTACCTGGGCCGACTTCAACAACGACGGATGGCTCGACCTGTATATCGGTAATGAAGCTTCCCGCAAAGGAGACAAGATCAACGACTGTCAGTTGTGGATCAACGAAAAAGGTAAATTCAAGGAGATCGCTAAATCAGCCGGAGTGAATGTGAACTCATTCGTGAAGGGTGTGAGCTCCGGTGACTATGATAACGACGGCGACCCGGATATTTATATCTCTGCCAACGGCTTCAAGAACTACCTGTTCCGCAACGATACCAAGAAAGGCAGCAGCAAGATGAAATTCACCAACGTGACCGAAGAAGCCGGTGTGAGCGGACCTGAGTCCAGCTTCCCCTGCTGGTTCTTCGATTACAACAACGACGGCTGGCTCGATATCATGAACTTCAGCTACAGCGCTAATATCTCTGATAACGATATCCCTGCCGAATACATGGGCAAACCTACACAGTCTGATAAAACTGCTTTATATCGCAACAATGGCGATGGCACCTTTACGGATGTGGCTAAAGAAACAGGCCTCGCCAAGCGCACATTCCTCGTAATGGGCTCCAGCTATGGCGATTTTGATATGGACGGTTTTATTGACTTCTACGTAGGAACAGGTAAGCCCGACATGCGCAGCTTGACCCCGAACCGTATGTTGCGTAACGATGGCGGTAAATACTTCCAGGAAGTTTCCACCGCTGCCGGTGTAGGTGTGTTGCAGAAAGGCCATGAGATCTCTTTTGCCGACCTGAACAACGACGGCTATCCGGAGATCTTCGCACAAATGGGCGGTGCCTATGAAGCTTCCGGTTTCTATGACTGCGTGTTTGAGAACCCGGCTTCTTTCGGCAACAACTGGATTTCCATTGACCTGACCGGTACCAAATCCAACAAGATCGCTCGTGGTGCACGCATCAAGATCACTACCATGGAAAATGGCAAGGAGCGCAATATCTACGAATGGGTAACCAGCGGTTCCAGCTTCGGCGCGAACAGCCTGCGTCAGGAGATCGGTCTGGGTAAATCCACCGAGATCAAGCAGATCGAGATCACCTGGCCAACCAGCGGTATCAAGACCGTGCTGAAGAACGTGCCGATGAATCAATACATCGCCGTAACGGAAGGCAAGGAAGGATATACCAATATCCCGCTGACGCCGTTCAAATTCCAGAGCACACCTGAAAGGTCATTCACCCACAAGATGATGATGACCATGGACATGGGCAACGACCGCTACATGAAAATGCAGCACGACCACATGGGCCACTAATAGTGATCAACAGCGAACGGTGCATGCCGCAAGCTGTAAACATATTCGGAACCGGACTCCACAGAGCTCCGGTTCTTTTTTTGTCCGAGGGGATGAACAAATGACAGGGTGATGAAGTTGCCTCTGCGAGATATCCCTGTTCCGGTAGTATATTTGATCATATGGATCGCCTCTCCGCCTTCATCCCGGTATTGCTCCTGACGGCAGTGATACATGCAGGCTGTGATAATACGCTGGAGATCAACGGCGGTTATCAGGAGCGGGTGATCGTTTACGGGCTTTTGGATCATGGTGCGGATACGCAGTATATCCGCATTCAGAAGAGTTTTCTCGGCGAGAATACCAGCGCGCTGGAACTGGCAGGACAGGCAGGAGAGAATTATTATCTGCCCGAAGAACTGACGGTGTATCTCTGGCGATGGCAGGATGGCGTGCGCACCGACAGTATCCCGTTGGAGTATGTGGACGGTGATACGCTGGGTATCGATAAGCCGGAAGGACTCTTCGCCAGCACGCCGAACATCCTGTACCGAACCACGGCAACCATTGACACGCTGTCTGATTATCAACTGATGGCCATCCACCACGCATCGGGCGATACCATTTCTGCCTACACACGCATCGTTTGGAGTTATTACCTGTATTTCCCCACGCGTCCGGATACTTACATTGACTTCGCCGATACCGGCCGCATCACCTTCACGTGCAAGCAGGCTGTGCATGCGAAACTGTACGACCTGAACCTGACCTTCCGCTATGCCGAGAAAAATACAGTTACCGGAGACAGCACTATCCATGCGCTGACATGGAATATTTTCTCCAACAAATCGGGCACGAATACAGAAGGGTATAGCAACATCGCTTATTCCATGGAGCGATATTCTTTTTTCACTTTTCTCGCAGCAACCCTGGAACCGGATACGCAGGTGGTCAGATATGCACTGGACCTGCAGTTCGACTGGTATGCAGGCGGGATGGAATTATATGATCAGTATCTGAATATGCTCGCCAATCTCGGCATCAATCAGGATTATATTTCACCTGAGTATACGAATGTAGATGGCGGTATCGGCATTTTCAGTTCACGGCATAAAGAGAGTGCCGGCAATATCCGTCTTGGTGATGCCACACTCGATTCGCTGGCATGCGGTGTCATCACACGTCCTCTCGGATTTGTGAGCGCGGCCTCCAACCCTGATTATCCGGGTTGCGGATTATAAAATATTGTTGGGATCAATCACAATACGGGAAACCGAACGTGCTGCCGTCGGGCGCGAAATTCAATCCGTTGGTCACCGAACTGCAGGCGATGGAATCACGTGTCTGGATGGATAAGGGGTAGATCCTTCCTTCCTTATGATAACGGCTGCTCATGATACCGAGTCCGCCGTTCACGTTCGTATAGGTAGGGGAGATCTGACCTTCGGTGATACCGAGTGTAGCGTTGTTATATTCGAAATAATTGAATAATTCGACACCGCCGCCGTCGATGAAAAACTGAATGGAATCGGCGATGCGGATGAAGTTATTGTCGGCCACCGGATCGAAGCTGGACTTGATGAAGTTGTAAAAACTTTCACCGGGGATATCGTACGTGATGATGATATTGCCATCAACGGATTCCTGCTCCAGGTTGGTTTCGAATGTCCAGTCCTTATAGCCTGAAAATGTGTATTGGATGCTATCGCCTTCCGGGAAATAGATACCCTCGCGATAGTGAAAGCGCAGCGCCAGATCATAGATCTTCGCATCCTGCGCCGAACGCCAGCGGATCTGATATTGCGTTTGTGGCGCGATGCTGATGGATTGCGGGAACACACTTTCGTCGTCGGGGCGGATGATCGCGAAAGAATCTACAAGGCTGGTCTCCGACCACACGGTTTTGCCGGTCTCAGAATTTTCGGCAACGATCTTATAGGTGTGCGTATAGTCGAGGTCGGCAACAAAACGATACAGGATATTGGGGGTATTCGCGAAGATACCTGTGTTCTTGGGAATGCCCAGTGTGTCGCCATTCACGCGCTGCAGCGGATAGGTGTTTACCAGCACGCCCAGGTCATATTCTTCGATATGGACACTCAGCTCATCCCCGTAATAAATGGATTCCGGGTCGGTGGACATGGTCAGGGCATCGATGTCGTCGCTGAGGAAGGCGCGATTGATGCGAATGAACTGCGTGTCTACCGAGGCGTCGAGGAGGCCATAGATGACCGGCGTTTCGATGAAATCGGCATTGAGATCAAAATCGGTGGAACAACTGTTTGACAGCGCAGCGCCGGCGATCCCGGCCACGAACAACCACTTTTTCATAGGCCGCAAAGATAGGGGGTTTTGCGGAAGCCATTGTAAAGTGAGTGTCAGGATGAAACACGGCCTGCTCCATGGTAAACACCTAATGTGCCGCGACAAACAGCACCAAGGCCTGACTAACCGGGCAGGATATGGCCCGCAACCACTGACGCAGACGGGTTGCCGTCTGCCGTCAAACTGTCATGCTGTCAGTTTTCCTGCTGTGGTATGGAAATTGACCAGCCCCATTCGTTAACCTGTAAACAAACATTTGATATAGCATGGGAAAGATCATTGGTATTGACTTAGGCACCACGAACAGTTGCGTTTCCGTAATGGAAGGAAATGAGCCGGTGGTGATCCCCAACGACGAAGGACGTCGCACTACACCCTCCATCGTGGCATTCCTCGACAATGGCGAACGCAAAGTGGGAGACCCCGCCAAGCGTCAGGCCATCACGAACCCGCGCAAGACCATCCAGTCCATCAAGCGCTTCATGGGACATCGCTACAGCGAAGTACCTAATGAGTTGAGCATGGTGAGCTATGAGGTTACCCGCGGCGACAACGATACTGCCCGCGTGAAGATCGGCGACCGCCTGTATACACCGCAGGAAATTTCTGCCATGGTGTTGCAGAAAATGAAAAAGACCGCTGAAGACTATCTGGGCACGGAAGTGACCGAGGCCGTGATCACGGTGCCGGCCTACTTCAACGACTCTCAGCGCCAGGCTACCAAAGAAGCCGGCGAGATCGCAGGCCTCAAGGTAAAGCGTATCATCAACGAGCCTACCGCAGCCGCACTGGCCTACGGTCTCGACAAGCGCCATAAAGACATGAAGATCGCCGTATTCGACCTCGGTGGTGGAACCTTCGATGTGTCCATCCTTGAACTGGGAGAGGGCGTGTTCGAAGTGAAATCCACCAACGGTGATACCCACCTCGGTGGCGACGACTTCGATAAGAAGATCATGGACTGGCTGGCGGATGAATTCAAAAAAGAAGAACCGACCGTTGACCTCCGCAAAGACCCGATGGCCCTGCAGCGCCTGAAAGAGGCATCTGAAAAGGCCAAGATCGAATTGTCGTCCTCTCAGGAAACGGAGATCAACCTGCCCTATATCACCGCTATCGACGGCGTGCCTAAGCACCTCGTGAAAAAGATCAGCCGCTCCAAGTTCGAGCAGCTGAGCGACGACCTCATCCAGCGCACCCTGCGCCCCTGTGAAGCAGCGCTTCGCGATGCAGGCTACAGCAAAGGTGAGATCGATGAAGTGATCCTCGTGGGCGGTTCCACCCGTATCCCGAAGATCCAGGAAGTGGTAGAGCAGTTCTTCGGCAAAAAACCGAACAAAGGTGTTAACCCCGATGAGGTAGTTGCTGTAGGCGCTGCCATTCAGGGCGGTGTACTCACCGGCGAAGTGAAGGATGTGCTGCTGTTGGATGTTACTCCGCTCTCACTGGGTATCGAAACCCTCGGCGGCGTGTTCACCAAGCTCATCGAATCCAATACCACCATTCCGAGCAAGAAAAGTGAAGTATTCTCCACGGCGGCCGATAACCAAAGCCAGGTAGAGATCCATATCCTGCAGGGCGAGCGCTCCATGGCCAAGGACAACCGTACCATCGGACGTTTCATCCTCGACGGTATCCCGCCATCACGCCGCGGTGTTCCGCAGATCGAAGTGATCTTCGATATCGATGCCAACGGTATCCTGCACGTAACCGCCAAAGACAAAGGCACAGGCAAGGAACAAAGTATCCGTATCGAAGCCTCTACCGGTCTCAGCGATGATGAAGTGAAGCGCATGCGCGACGAAGCCAAGGCCAATGAAGAGGCCGATAAGCAGGTGCGCGAACGCATCGAAAAACTCAACAAGGCCGACGGTATGATCTTCGAGACCGAAAAGCAGTTGAACGAATACGGCAGCAAACTGAGCGATGCCACCAAAGCACCGATCGAAGCCGCCCTCAATAAACTGCGCGACGCCCACAAGGCACAAGACCCGGAAGGTTGCGAAGCCGCCATCAACGAGCTCAACACCGCCTGGAACAACGCCAGTCAGGAGATCTACGCCGCACAACAAAACGCCGGCGCCAACGGTACCGCCGATAATACCGGCAACACCGAAAGCGCAAACAAGACCGACGACGTGGAATTCGAAGAAGTGAAGTGATCTGTCAGATAACCAAATTAAGAGCCCATTCGCTGTGAAGTGAATGGGCTCTTTGGTGAGTGGTGAGTGGTGAGCAGTGAGTGGGTGAGTGGGTCAATGGGTGAGTGGAGTGCTCCATCCTTCCAAGGTCCAACTCCTTCAGCGCGTTGGACAAAATAAATCATACCGATCTTAACACCTCTCACTCACTACAAGCATGCGCACATCGGCACTCCACCCACCCCCATTTTATTAATAATCCAGAATCCACTAATTTCACCAACAACATTCACCCACCCATTACTCACCACTCACCACTCACCACTCACCACTCACCATTCACCACTCACCAATGATCCAGGTCGGTCCCATCAATCACGGTTCTGCGTTATATGATGAGCTTGTTGCGCTTCGGTATGAAGTGCTGCGCAAGCCGCTCGGATTATTTTTTACGGATGAGCAGTTAGCTGCGGAGAAAGACAACTACCATTTCGGTGCCTTCGACGGTGATATCCTCGTGGGTACTCTGCAGTTAGTGCCCGAAGCGCATGGCCGCATGAAAATGAAACAGGTGGCTGTCGACCCTGAGCGGCAAGGGGAGGGGATAGGCGCTATCATGGTGGAAGCCGCCGAAGAATTTGCGCGCGATAAAGGATTCATCATCATGTACTGCCATGCCCGTGACACCGCAGTGCATTTCTACGAGAAACTCGGATATGATCGGGTTGGGGAGATGTTCGAGGAAGTCACCATACCGCACTGGGCCATGGAAAAGCACTTATAAGCGCCACCATTTCCGCACCTTCGGTTGAGTATCATACACCTCCCAGTCAACAGGGTAGGAGATGCCGATGATCGAAGGCTGTCCCTCGCTTAAGGTTATGTTCCGACTACGGATCTGACTGATCGGGTTCACCGGCAGGTCTCTGGGTGCAGGGATCATATCCGGCGCCGGTATCACTTCAATGCGCACTTTCGTCAATCCTTTGGCAATAAAATTCAATTGCCGTGCGGCACGCTCGGTGAGGTCTATGGAGCGTTTGTTGGACTGCGGCATGCGGTCGTTGATGCGCACGATCACCACCGAATCATTGCTGAGGTTGGTCACCGTCACCCAGGAGCCCAGCGGCAGCGACTTATGCGCAGCGGTGAGTTTTTCCTGACTGTAGATCTCGCCGTTCGCTGTTTTGCGTCCAACGAATTTATCGTGATAGAAACTGGCGATGCCCACCTCCACCTTGCCCACCTGACCGTGCACGCTGACGGTCAAACCCAGGCATAGTAGAAATAGGATATAGTAACGCATACGATCAACGTTCGCCTGAACGGCGTGAATGAAATTAATACAGTGTCATCGGGCAAACAAATACCCGGACGGCAATTTATACACAATAAGGGGAAACGCGGGTCAGATGACCAGGAACTTGCGGGTCACTTTGCCTGCATCGGTCTCGAACTGAATGATGTAGGCACCCAGGTCAACATATCCGTTGAGGTCCAGCATGCTGATATCCGGACGGCCGCTCAAATTTTCCAGCTCTACGATCTGGCCGGCAGCGGTATACAGTTTGTAAGAGTATATCTCTACGTTCACGGCATTGATCGTGAGCAATGCATTGGATTTGGGAAGCGGATTTGGACTTACCGTCAGCGACTGCCCGATGCCTAAGCGTGCCTCCTGATGCTGTCGGTCAGCCTGATCACGATTGTCGATCACGGATTGTGCTGAAACCGTTGTGAGACACAACAGAAAACCGAAGGCAAAGGTCAGAATTATACGCATGGGTAGATTGGCTGTTGAATGATTGCTTGATCAAAAATAGGCAG
>DAIMYJ010000087.1:0-12324 GCA_036734545.1 Chitinophagales bacterium | reverse complement strand
CCACGACCCCCGACTCACTACTCACTATCCACGACTCCCGACTCACCACTCACCACTCACCACTCACCGTTACTACTCACTCTTCACCAAAATATCCATCACCACGTGATCTGCTCCCTGAATGCGAACAGGATACATGCCTGCAGGGTAGGGCGCCATGTCGATGGTTGTGATGGAACCACTTTGTACTGTGAATTGGTGGATGATCTTACCGGTCATATCGGATACCAGCAGATCGGCTGAGCCCATCCAGTTGCCGGTGGAGATATGGAAAATAGCATTGCCCGGGTTTGGATAGATCAGCAGGGTAGGTGCTTGTGTGATCTCGTCGATCGCATTGGCACAAGGGGTTACGAATTCACTGCCGGGACTGCCTTCGGGACAGCTTTCGGTCCAGTTCTCCGGATCGTTCACATTGAGTGCGGCGTTGACCAGCTGCAAAGCCGTTCCGCCGCCGTCAGCACTGGCAGGGTAGGGCGCCTGATCATCATAGCCGACACTGAAACGCAATTGACCGGAAGCGTCATATAAAAGTACAACATCATCGTTCCCGTCAAATCCAAAACCGGTGGGTCCGATGGCATTGTCGACATCCGGATGCTGGGTGAAGAATTTCAGGCTGTCCTGATACAGCACCAGTCTGCCGCCACCACCCGTGATATAGGTGCCGGCGGGGATCTCAAAACGATTACCGCTCTTATCGCCCAGTGACCAATAACTCAAATAGATCACAGAAGCAGACCAGTTATAGAGTTCTATCCAGTCGCCGGCATCTTCCATCGCTGAGGAATTATAATTGATCTCTTCCACGATGGGATTTTCTACGCAGGGGCTGTACGCTACACCCGGTGAACCGCCGATACAGCCGGCTATCCAGTTCTCAGCCACGGCAGGGTCGAGGTTGTAATATGGGAATTCCATGGTGCGACCGTAACCGTCGGCCGTATATGGCCAGGGACGGTCATCGCCAAAGGCAAAGGCGGTGATCGTTTCCGCTACGGCATTTTGCAGGATGATGGAATCACCATCGTTCTCCAGCGTGAAAAGGAATGGGCCAACAACATTGTCAACACCGGGATGTTGCGCATAGAATTGCGCAGTATCCTGAGCCAATACCAAGAACCCGCCCGCCGGTATCATTGTGCCGGTGGGGATGGCGAATTTGTTATAGAAAATGTGCGTGCGGAAAACATAATCACTCACATCCACATCAACATCAGCAGTATTGTGCAGTTCTATCCAGTCGCCGGCATCCAGTGAGGGATCACTGTGGTAATTCACCTCGCTGATCACGATGGCCTCGCCTGCTGATGTTCCGGTGAAATGGGCGGTAAAGGTTGTGTTGCTGCTGATATCCGCCGTAAATGTCTTCAGCAGTTCATCGGCGATGAAGGCATTATCATCCCAGTATGAGAAAGTATAGCCTGGATTGGCAATGGCGGTCACTTGTACCGGAGCATCATCAAAATACACCCCTGTCCAGGGTAATTCCTCCGGCACGATGGTGCTGATCTTGATATAGCCTGCTCCTTCCGGCTCCACTGCCAGGGTAACGTTCACCTGACCGTCTAGGTCAAAATAGCTGTTGATCTCGTTGCGCTGATAAAAAGCGCGATTGTCGAAGAAGCCTTTCAATTCATTCACGCCGCTGTTCCACGCAGAAACGGTGGGTGTTCCCCAGCGTCCGTAATGTGCAGGGATCTCTTCCTCGATCTCATCGGCATTGGCATCGATGAGTGCCTCAATGCGATCCCACGTGAAATAGTAGTTCATCAGATCTGCATACCGGTTGATGAAATACAATTCAAACTCGGCATTATCCAGCAGGTCATTCATCATGTTGATCTGTTCGGTGTAATACGGGTAGCCAAGCATGGAGGAAATACTGTTCACTGTCTCACCCTCACCGCCGGCGCCTGTATCCCACAGGATGAATTTCCATTTCATGTTCGGTGCATAGGACTTAAAGCACCGCGTATTGTAAGGCATCTCATCATTATTGATGAAGATCTGTGTGGCAAAGTGGTCAACCCAGTTCTCTTTGTCGATCAGTGTCAGCGCCTCGGCATAATCTTCAGGATCATCCATGTCGTGCGTGTTGAAGAACACCTCCAGTGCATTGAATGCATCCATGGTGCCTGCTTCGGCAACATCCCATACATCTTCCCCGGCTCCGGAGCGGATGATATCCACTGAATCAGGGTCCACACCTAAATTGTTGCGCAGGAATCCGGCATCAAGTTCTTCCCTTGCGGAATAATGTCCCCAGTATTCACCATTGATAAAGGTGGCTACATTCTGATAACCCGGCACGACCAGCGTGGTGGGCAAGGCAAGGCGGTTATGGATGAGGTCTTTCATCCGCGCAGCCGAGTTGCCCCAGTCGTTGTTGGCCCGCACGCGGAAACCATCCAGACTGTCCAGGTCGGGCTTATCCATGATGAAGATGTTATGATCGAACTCGCTGGTCTCACCGAAATCCTCATCACAGGTAAATTGCATGCCGCGCTGCGGATACACAAAAATGGATGAGTTGCCGGCGGTCTCGAATTTGATACGCTTTTCAAACTGCTGCACTTTATCGGCAGTGAAATACTCCACTGCAGCGGGTATCTGCGGATTGTCAGGCTCCCAGCCATCGGCGCCATCATATGCGGCAATGCACAGCGGGCCCTCATTGAACATATCACAGGAATTGGAGCTGATGCTTACGACCGGCAGCAGCGTAGGTTCGTCAATAAAGAAACTGCCGGTCACCGTGCGGCTCGGTAATTTTCCGGGTTCTATACCCGCGATCTTGATCACGGTATTGGAACTGACGGGGATGGGCGACGTATACAGCGTACTGCCGAATCCCGGCCAGTCGCCGTCATCCGTATAGCGTACTTCACCGCCACTCACCACTACATTCACAGAGCCGGCATAGAATCCGGGTTGGGTGTTGAACGTGGGCTCAGCGGCATAACCGGTATAGCAGGTTCCGCCATTATCGATATCGGGCGAGGGGTCATCCGAATAACACCAGGGGCCGCCGTCGGGAATGCGCGCCACGGAATGGCCTGCATGCAATGCGGGAATGGTGATGCTATCCGCTAACAGGCCATCGGGATGAAAGAGTGCTACGGTCTCACCGTTGCTGAGTTTGAAGTTGGTGTGCATTTCTGTGACCGTACCACCGCATCCCAGGCAATCCCTGTTCTTGGCGCTGGCAAACAGGATCACCGAATTCCCTGCCCCCAGGTTGAAACTGGGCAATTCCCATTTATTCCACAGATCCAGATCATCCGTAATGGTATAACCGGCCAGATTAATGGTCGACATCCCGGTGTTCTTCAATTCGATCCAGTCGGGGTAGGTATTGTCTTCATCATCGTATAAAAGGGCATTGTTCGGCGCCACTTCATTGATGACAAGCTGTCCATGCAGAGTTAGTGAACAGGCAAAAAGTAGGGTGAGGAGGAAAGACTTCATCCTACTAATATACGTAAAGTAAATGTTAACTGCGCAAGCCGGGTTACATACCGGGTAGCCTGAACCCGTTCAGGAAAAGCTGTGCCGCATTGAAATAGGGGTATTCGGTGGGTCCGTTGATACCCAGAACGGCCAGATATCCGCTGTCGACCCATCCCTTCACCTGCCATTGACCGCCGAAGGCATCCTCCCAGAAATCGATGACACCAACCGTGGTGGTGCTGCCCTCCAGCGTATGTCCTGTGCCGTAACCGGCGGAGGCAGTGATATCGAATGCCTGCTTCAGGTAGTCCAGATAACTGATCAGCAGATCGGTCTTAACGGCAGTGTCATCGCCCACCGACTCCCGCAGGTCGACACAGATGATGATGAAGTGAAAGCTGTCTACAGCCACCTCGCCTGTATAGACCACTGAACTGTCCTCCGAATAGCTAAACTCAAACATCGGGTCACCGGGCGCATAAACAGCGCAGCCGGAGTTGCCGATGGCAAATTTTTCGAACCGGGGTGCCTGCGCGAGAACCAGTTGTGCCGACAGACAAATAAGAAGTGTGTGCAGGATACGCATGGAGTAAAAATACACAGATCGGGGCATAAAAAAACTGCGGCGAGGAGTGACCGCAGTTCATACTTTTAAGGGGTAAGGATCATTGCTTGATCAGTTTCACGGTTTCCCTGTGACCATGCATATCCACTGCAGCGATAAAATACACACCTGCCGGCAGTGCACCTACATCCACCCGTGTTTGTTCGTCATAGATCGTAAATGCCAATGCCTTATGTCCCTGCTGGTCCATGATCACTGCATCGAGCGGCAATACCGCGTCATTATCTATACCGATCATGATCATCCGTGTTGCCGGATTCGGATATACCTTCAATGTCCAGTCAGGTATGATCATCTCCGGTTCACCATATCGGAACGGTGCAGTAAAGATATCTACGCGATTGGTATACAGCGGTGTAGGATAACCATAGGTCTTGATACCGCCGGTAAAATAACCGATGTTTCCTATACTCAGAGCAGTAACTCCTGTGCGTGCCATGCTCAGGTATTCCGTACTCCAGCTGTTGGCAACAGGATCATAGATCTGCACCAGGTTGCTATAGGTATTGGTACCCGGAATGGTGCCTCCGGCAAATACCAATCGGCCATCGATCACGTTCATGGAGAAGCCGCTCAGCGTAGTAGGCATGTAGAAGGTACTCCAGGAGCTGGTCAGACTGTTATACTTGTAAATAGCATTAAGTACACCATAGTCGTAGCCGGCAAAATAGGCGTCAGTGCCGATCACAGCCGTTTTAAAACTGTAACCTGCAGCGGGCATATAACTCACGCTCCAGGTATTGGTGGTGGCATTGTAGATGTCAACATTGTTCATGGCACCCATATTTCCGGAACCACCTGCGAACAGGATCTTGTCGCCGATCACGGCTACGGAAATGTTATCGCGTTTTTTGGACAATAATACATTTGTCCATAAGCCTGTGCTTACATCGTAAATATCGGCCTTGTTGGAATACACGGTGCTATACATCATATCCCAGTACCAGCCGCCGGCAAATACCACTTTGGTGCCTGCAGCACCCGCGGCAATATTGGTGCGTGCTTTGGATAATTTACCCGAAGTGCGCGCACCGGTATTGATGTCGAAGATATCGACCTTGTTATACATGTAAACAGGTCCGGCAATGTCGGTCCTGCCTGTACCACCGGCGAACAGCACTTTGCTGCCAATACCGGCAGCAGCGCCCACTTCGCGCGCTGTGCCCATGTTCCAAATGCTCCAGGTATTGGTAGTGCTGTTGTACACATTTACCTGCTTGGTATACTGCGGGTCGGCGAAATAGCCGTATTTACCGCCGCCGAACAATACCTTGTCGCCCAGCGATACCACTTCGATCATTTGTCTGGAAATGGTGAAATTGCCGAAAGTATGCACACCGGTAGTGGCATCAAATATGTTCCATTCGCCGCCGTTGGAGAATACAGCTTTATTGCCGTTCACGGCCGCATAGGGATATGCACCGGGCGTATTCACGGAGTCCATCGTCCATTGCGCCTGTGCAAACGTTATGGTAACCCAGCCGATAAGGGTGAGTAAGATTTTCGTTTTCATTTTATGCGTGATTTATTGGTGAAAGCACCAATGCAAAAGTACCCCGGATACACCCTCAGGCAGTATGATAAATGTTACAGACAGGTATGACTCTGGTCATGTATTGGAGTGGGTGGATGCATGCATGTATGCTTCAGCGACCTCCCGCTATGAATTGCTTTTCCGGATCATCGCGCAGCCACAAGTCTTCCCACACGGATTCAGACCGCACGAATACCCACTTCGGGGTGGCCGTCCAGAGGCTGGGATCATAGGTGTAGGGGATGAGCAGGTCGTTGCGGTAGGAGAGCAGGAGCGGATGATCCTTGCTGCTGACCACCATGCTGATGGAATCGCTGAACCACTCATTGTAATCTGTGACACGGTAGGTTTGGGTGTTTGTAGCCACGTGGGTGAATGTGTTGGTGTGTGCATGGAAAATGTGTCCGGGTATATAGCCGATGGAGGTTGGCGCGTAGTCAACCTCCAGATAGCCCTCAATGAATTCACCGGTATAGATCAGGTCCGGCTTCAGGAAATTGTTGTGCCCGGGATAACCGTATTTTGGATTGCGCACACTTTCACGCACGATCTTCAGAAAGGCGAAATGTTCGCGGTGAATAATGAAATAGCCAGTTTCCTTCGCCTCACCGGCGTAATGTTCAGGCACATAATTGTCCACGCCGTGATTTTCTCCTGTCACCCGATGCATGGCATACCGAATGGTCCAGGTGGTATCGGTGGTGGCCGCACTATCCATGATGAACGTGGTATGGTCGATATACAAACCGGAGATGGGAAACAGATCCGGGTGATAGATCATGTTCTGTTTGAACAGGTCCTCCAGGGCATGATCATAGAAGGCGGTGATCTCGATGGTATAGGGTGTTCTGCGCAAGGCCTGCACGCCGAAGGCCTCCCTGCAGCGAAGCTTTTGCTGTTCCTGTTCCACGCGCATGGCCGAGAATACACGTGCCTCTGTAAACTCGCGAAAACGATGATTGATGTCTTTGTAATTGCGGAAGAACCCATACAACACGAACCCGCTGTCAGGATAGTTGGCGGGAATGTTCGCCACCGCTTTGGCTACAATCGCATGTGCATCGAGGTAAATATATTCGGCGGTAGGTAAGTATATATCAGGACATTCCACCCATACGGTATCGCCGCATTGCTGCGCAACCACCTTGCGTTTGCAGGTGAGTGCGTGAATATCCAGTGTCACCGGCAGAGATATTCCTGTGAGGTCCAGACGGCCGACTGCGTCGGTTCGCAGGCTCAGCTGCATCCCGGACACGCGTACCTCAACGTCTGACATCACCCGGTCTTCCGCGCGGTTGCCGATCACCACTCCACAGTCATGGTCGTGCTGGCCAAACGCAGTATTGGAAAGGCTGATCAGCCCTAAGGTCATCCCGATACAGTATCTGCGCATACCGCTAAGTTATCAGGTTCACGAAATAATCTATCCACGCACCTGCAATGTGATGGAAGTATTACAAAGCACCATGCAAATGCTTTGTCTACCGGGATGATGCCATGGTTCGGCGTACACAACAAATATCATCGAATCAGCACATAAAAAAAGCCCTCTCCAAAGAGAAGGCTTTTCAAAAGTTTATTGCTGTTTAGACAACGGATGATCACTTATCCCCGATCAGATTCAACGCGCTGCCGGCCTTGAACCATTCGATCTGCTGGGCATTGTAGGTGTGGTTCACCTGAATATCCTCTGAGGTGCCGTCGTCGTGACGCAGGCGGATGGTCAGCGGCTGACCGGGAGCAAAGGTGGTCAGACCCAGGATATCGATGTTGTCATTTTCGCGGATCTTATCATAGTCGTTCTTGTCCGCAAATGTAAGCGCCAGCATACCCTGCTTTTTCAGGTTGGTTTCGTGGATGCGGGCGAAAGATTTCACCAGGATCGCACGCACACCGAGGAAGCGGGGTTCCATCGCCGCATGTTCACGGCTGGAGCCTTCACCATAATTCTCATCACCCACCACGATAGAACCGATGCCATTGGCTTTGTAGTGACGCTGTACTTTCGGCACGGCATCATATTCGCCGGTAAGCTGATTCTTGATGGAATCTGTTTTATCGTTGAATGCATTTACGGCACCGATGAGCATATTATTGGAAATGTTGTCGAGGTGACCGCGGAATTTCAGCCATGGTCCGGCCATAGAGATGTGGTCGGTGGTACATTTTCCCTTCACCTTGATCAGGAGCTTCAGTCCGGTGAGGTCAGTACCTTCCCAGGCTTTGAAGGCCTCCAGTTTCTGCAGGCGGTTGCTGTTCGGATCGATCAGCACCTGCACACCACTGCCGTCAGCCGCAGGCTCAACATAACCGGCATCTTCTACGGCAAAGCCTTTTGCAGGCAATTCGAGTCCGGTAGGTTCATCCAGTTTCACGGCCACACCATCTTCATTGATGAGGGTATCGGTAAGCGGATTGAAGGTGATATCGCCCGCGATGGCCAGTGCCGTCACGATCTCCGGAGAAGCCACGAACGCGTGTGTGTTCGGGTTGCCGTCGTTGCGCTTGGCAAAGTTGCGGTTGAAGGAGGTGATGATGGTATTCGGACGGTTCGGGTCGCTGGTATGACGCGCCCACTGACCGATACAGGGTCCGCAGGCATTGGCCAGTACCACACCGCCGATCTTTTCAAAATCATCGAGCAGACCGTCGCGTTCAACGGTATAACGCACCTGCTCTGACCCGGGGGTAATGGTGAATTCGGCCTTGGCTTTCAGTTTCTTCGCAGCTGCCTGACGCGCCAGTGATGCTGCGCGGGTCATGTCCTCATAGCTGGAGTTCGTGCAGCTGCCGATCAGTCCCACTTCCAGAGTGGTAGGCCAGTTGTTGGTGAGCACGGCATCTTTCAGTTTGGAAATCGGCCAGGCCAGGTCGGGGGTGAA
The DNA here is from genome assembly GCA_036734545.1 of Chitinophagales bacterium. GTDB lineage: Bacteria > Bacteroidota > Bacteroidia > Chitinophagales > BACL12 > UBA7236. Next base: position 3,830 of record DAIMYJ010000087.1, on the reverse strand, counting down.
CGGACCGTTCACGTGCGGCTCAAGTTCGCTGAGGTTGATCTCGATCACCTGATCGAAATATTTGGCCGGGTCGGCATATACTTCCGCATCGCCATCCAGATGTTCAGCTACCGCATCAGCCAGTGCAACCACATCGGCGCGGCCTGTCGATTGCAGGTAGCGGCGCATGCTGTCGTCATAACCGAAAACAGAGGTAGTGGCGCCTATCTCGGCACCCATGTTACAGATGGTGCCTTTTCCGGTGCAGGAAATAGCTGCGGCGCCTTCGCCGAAATATTCGAGGATGGCTCCGGTTCCGCCTTTTACGGTCAGGATACCGGCCACTTTCAGGATCACATCTTTTGCGCTGGTCCAGCCGCTCATCTTGCCGGTCAGCTTCACACCGATCAGTTTCGGCATTTTGAGTTCCCAGGGGAAGCCTGCCATCACATCCACGGCATCGGCACCACCCACACCGATCGCTACCATGCCCAAACCACCGGCATTTACCGTATGGCTGTCGGTACCGATCATCATACCGCCCGGAAACGCATAGTTCTCGAGCACTACCTGGTGAATGATACCGGCTCCCGGCTTCCAGAAACCGATACCGTATTTGTTGGACACAGAGGCCAGGAAATCATACACCTCGCGGTTGCTGTCAAGTGCGGTGGCCAGGTCTACATCAGCGCCGGTCTTGGCCTGAATGAGGTGGTCGCAGTGTACGGTGGAGGGCACAGCTACTTTTTTCTTGCCTGCGCTCATGAACTGCAGCAGGGCCATCTGTGCGGTGGCATCCTGCATGGCCACGCGGTCGGGACCAAAATCCACATAATCTTTCCCCCTGTCATAGGCGCGGCTGGCCTTGCCTTCGCTCAGGTGGGCGTATAAGATCTTTTCGGTAAGGGTCAGCGGGCGGTTCAGTACCTTGCGCGCTGCAGCGATCCTCTCAGGGTATGCGGCATACACCTGTTTGATCATGTCTATATCAAATGCCATATCGTGATTTGGTTTATTGGCTTGGCTAAATTTTGTTAAATATGCCTCCGCCGTTAACTTGCGGAGTATTTTTGTAAATCGTCTGCAAAGGTAACACTTGAGCCACAAAATCGTTTGTTAAACAGACATAAATTAATTTTTAGACGCATCTAAATATTGACCCTTCGCGAAAACATATCCCTAGCGCTCCGGGCCATCCGCGCTAATCGGCTGCGCAGCCTCATCACCATTGCGATCATCGCGCTCGGTTTGACGGCGCTGGTGGGCATCCTGACGGCCATCGATGCCCTGGAGGGGAGTATCAACAGCAACTTTACCATGCTGGGTGCCAATTCATTCAGCATCAAGAATTTCAACGAGATCAGCAATGAGCGGGAGAAACCCAATCCGCCCATTTCTTATAAAGAGGCAACGGCATTCAAGGACCGCTATGCTTATCCCGGGGCTTATGTATCTGTTTCCAGCCTGTTCATTCAGGGCTCCGCGACGGTAAAGCAGGGCATGAAGAAAACGAATCCTAACGTGGATGTTTTCGGGGTGGATGAGAATTTCATTCAGGTGGTGGGATACACCGTGAAAGAGGGTAGGGGCTTTTCGGCATCCGAATTGACCTACGCATCGCGTGTGGTGGTGCTGGGAAATGATGTGGCAGAGAAATTATTCGGTCCGAAAGATGATCCCATCGACAAGGGCGTATCCATCAACAATCAGTATTTCCGCGTCATCGGTATCCTCGAGCCGAAAGGCAGCAGTTTCATGCAGAGCGACAACCGCGTGTTGTTACCGCTCACTGCCGCGAGGAGTATCTTTCCGAAATCCGGGAACAGTTCCTATATCCTTTCCGTAGGTGTGCAAACGGCGGTCGACATGGAACCCGCCATCGGCGAAGCCACCGGGCTGATGCGACAGGTGCGCAGGCTTAGGTTGGGTGAGGACGATGATTTTTCCATTTCAAAAAGCGATAGCGTGGTGAGCATCATGCTCGATAGTTTGTCCTATGTGGCGCTGGGTGCCATGTTCATCGGGCTGGTTACACTTATCGGCGCTGCCATCGGTTTAATGAACATCATGCTGGTGCAGGTGAATGAGCGCACGCGCGAGATCGGCGTGAGCATGGCCATTGGCGCCAACCGTCAGGTCATTCGCAGGCAGTTCCTCATTGAGAGTATTGTTATCTGCATCATCGGCGGTATTTGCGGTATCGTGCTGGGTATCGGCATTGGCAACCTGGTAGCCGCTGCATTAAAAGCGAAATTCATCCTGCCCTGGCTCTGGATACTCGTGGGGCTGACCATCTGTGTGATCACCGGTCTGGCTGCCGGTTACATCCCCGCCCGCCGCGCCTCCCGCCTCGATCCCATTGAAGCGCTGCGATACGAATAAGGTCGCAGCGACCACAGCTGCTTTTCCGGGCATTCACTCAGTTATCGGTACGTTTCGTCAGGCAAACCGGACAATTCGCTCAATATCGGTTGTCATCATCTCCATCCTTTCAGAATTTAGCTGCGTGAACATCAACCTGTAAAGATGAAAAAGCAAGCATTTACCCTTCAGCATTATGCACTGTTATCCGCAGGATTCCTGGCAGCGGGCCGCACCGAAGCGCAAACCGGCTATTATGAATTCGATCCGTATTTTCCCATGACCTTCAATGAGGACGTGGTAGTGGATCTGGATATGGATGGCGAAAGTGATTTCGGTTTTTTCTTCCGTAAGGAATGGAGTGCATCTGCAGGATACGGAATTCAGAATTATGAATGGTATATGGAACAGATGGCATCGCATGAAGTGGTTATCAGCCCTCTGCTAGCCGACATAACATGGACATCTTATTCGGACTTCTGCTATTTTCCCGCTGCGCTTGGAGTAGCACAGATCAGTGGTATGATCGAGATCGATGAGGCGGATAGTTGGGGTAAGGCCGAGATACTCGCGCGCGGTGAGTCATGCACCTCCTATGCCTTTTTAGAGCAGGGCGATTGGCCTTTTTCAGGCGGCCAGAAGGATAAATTCATCGGTTTTCGATTATCCAAGCCAGAACTATACTATGGCTGGATGCGGATCAGGCATAATGATAATGGCCAGGTCAATTTTATCAAAGATTACTTCATTGTTCCTGTCCCGGATTCCGGTTTAGTAACACCAACTGTGTTAGGTATGTATGCTCCTGCACCGGAGGAACTCTCGCTGTTTTATGCGGGGGATGATCTGATGGTCACGTTCCCCAGGGCGGCGGATGAATCCAAACTGCAGGATTATCGCGTGATACTGCGTGATGCAGCGTTCGCCACTCCGCTGACTTCCGAGATGTGCGAAATAACGGCTCCTGAAGATTATGTTCTGGTGCCCAAAACAGGGGCAGATACTTATACGGTAAATATCTCTGCGCTCACACGCTTTTGGACAGGAGCAGCGATCGAACCCGGAGATATGATCAAGGCCTATGTATATACGAAATTCGATCATCCGGTAACGATGCTGAATGGTTTATCGCCCGAATCAGAAGCTGTCGAATTCAGTGCATCCACCAATATCCCGGCCACAGACCCGGATCCTGTGCATGCCTGGATGGCAGGCGGTATGCTTATTGTGCAGGCGGATATCACCCATGTGCAGGAAATCTCCGTATACGATCTATCCGGACGCAGCCTGCTGCACTATTCCGGTGCTGAACTGCATATGGTCAACCACTTCACCATTCCATTCGAAGCAGCATCCGGTATATATATCGTCACCGTCCGCGACACCACCGGCGCCCTCTACAGCACCAAGATCTTTAAGTGATCACTCACCACTCACCACTCACCACTCACAACACAATTCTCATTACTCATAACTCATACATAAAAAAA
>DAIMYJ010000086.1:0-12526 GCA_036734545.1 Chitinophagales bacterium | reverse complement strand
CGGAAATGTCGCCCCGATGGGGCTTGGATGATTCTGGCATCATTATATCTCTACGATAATTTCGCCCCGATGGGGCTTGGATGATTCTGGCATGACAATAACTCTGTGAATATTTTGCCCCTGGCGATATTGCTTATTAGCCTTATTACGCTTTTTATACATTGGGAAAAATCGTACATCTCTCGCTTCGGTATTCACGACCCGAAGCGAATAATTCGATGCATGCAATATGTAAGCCCCATCGGGGCGATATTTTCGTAGAAAAAAAGCGAGTAATATTGAGCCCCGTAGGGGCGGCATTATTTTGGCTGATAAGAACTAAGAATACCCTGCAGATGCAGCGCTTCCCTGCATAACGTATACGCACTGTTGCGATCAGCGTTGGTCAGGGTTGTTTGAATATCGAGCGCATATCCCAATTCAATATGGGTTTGCGTGTGAATTCATAAATAGCAAAGCCACCCACCAGAATATATTCGATCCACACGAATGTCATGTTCTCAATATAGGCGGGTGTGATGTACGTGTAATACGATAAATAGATCAACAGCGACCAGAGAATGGGATAACGCATGCAGCTCAACACAGACAAAAAGATCAGCGGCGACAAGTACCAGGGATGCACGGTTGTGGCAAATACTAAATAGAGCGTAAATGCCAGCAACATGGCTGTGATGAAATAGTGTTTTCTATATGCAGCACTCAGCATCATTATGCTGATCAATGTAAAGAACGGCAAGGATGCCCGCATGGAACTAAAGTGTTCGTAGTTGACATCCTTATCAAAGAAATATTTTCCCAGATAGAAAATGCTGCCGTTAAATTCAAACTGCTGAAAATACAGATTCAAGCTACCCAGAATGTTCGCGTATTGCCACAACATGGGCAGCAGAAGGAATAGTGCGGCGGCACCTGCGATCACGCTATAGCGCAGTGATGCCCGCCAGCCGAGTTGTCGGAAGAACAATGGCATGAGCATCAACGGCCACAGTTTCGCTGCAATGGCGGCGCCGAAGCAAATGGCGGAGAATATCCACTTTTGTCGATGCCACAGCAACAGCGCTGCACACAGAAAGAAGATCATGATCCCTTCGAGGTGCATGTTGCCGTTGATCTCGAGGATGATCAGCGGATTGAGTGCATACCAGATGGAATGGTGTTCATTTATTTGCAGTGCACGCAGCAGGGCAGGCAGCATGAGCAGCGTTCCTGCCTCAAACAAGAGCAGCAGAAATTTGATGATGATCACCTGCGCACTGAAATTGTCGCCACCCAACCATGCGCCGATCGCAAAAATGCCTTGACATAAAGGCGGATAGATCGTGTAGTAGGGAACTGAATTCAATTGAATGTATAGTCCTTCGTTGATGCCTTTCACTTCCGGAAATCCTTTGCTTCGTACCTGTTCGGGTGTGAGCGTGTATGGATTTTCGCCGTGGGCGGTGAGCTGTCCGTCCCAGATGAACCGGTAGTGATCATCGGTTAGGTTAGGCATGGCAAAGAGCACCAGCAGGCGCATGGCCAGGCCTACGAAGATGATCTCGCGTGCTGAGATCTGTTCACCGGCAGTGCGTATGGTGAGCAGGTATACGGCAAACAATCCGCCGTACAGTGTGATCAGTTGAACGAATTCCGTTCTGGGCGTATAGTACTGAATGCCGGTACACAGCACAGCGTACAACACGTAGAGGGCGTACCGCCGGATGCGTGTTGTGCCGTTGCCGGCCATGATCAGGAATTAGTGCGGGAATGCTTCAGGCTGAAATAGAAGATCAGCGCAAAGCCCATGAACGCCATAATGTGGAAGGGCAGCAGACCGTAATCGCCGTAGTAGAATCCCATAATGATCCCACTGAGGAAATAGAGGCTGAAGATACCTTCGAGGTAGGTGATCGGGCTGATGCGTGATGCCACATACTTCTTGTTCTTCCAGATATCACCGGTGTTCATGATGTTGAACTTCGGTGTGCGCACGAAAGCGGTTTGCTGTCCGAGCCAGCCGCGGAAAACAGCCCAGGCATTGTGCAGGCTCATACCCATGGTAATGGCCAGGAATACCGGGAAGCGGCTGATATACACCTTCATGGTTTGTCCTACCGACTTTTCGCGCTGCAGCGTAGAGATGTAGTACGCATAGGCGATAGCGATGGAGCCCATCAGGAAGATGGAAGCGTATTTGAAGTAGTTGAAGTCGATATAGCTGTTCTTGATGAACAACAGCGGCACACTCAAGATCGCCGTGATAAGGATAAAGATGTAGTTCGTGGTATTGAACAGGTGGGCGATAGCGTGCAGTTTGATACGGAGTGGCAGTTCGGCACCCATTACCTGACGACCGATCTTACGAGCTGTTTCGGCGCCGCCTTTGTTCCAGCGGAACTGCTGGGATTTCAGCGCGTTCATATCGGTAGGCAGTTCGGCAGGGGCTACTACATCTTCCACATACTTGAACTTCCAGCCTTTCAGCTGAGCGCGGTAGCTGAGGTCGAGGTCCTCGGTGAGGGTATCGCTGTTCCAGCCGCCGGCGTCATCGATACAGGCACGGCGCCAGATACCGGCGGTGCCGTTGAAGTTGATGAAATAACCGGCTGCGTTGCGGCCCTGCTGCTCAACGGTAAAGTGCATATCGAGCGCAAACGCCTGCATTTTGGTCAGGATGGAATAGTCTTTATTGATGTGCTCCCAGCGCGCCTGCACCACACCGATCTTATCGTCGGTGAGGAAGTAGGGGATGGTCTTTTTCAGAAAGTCGGGGTAGGGCACGAAGTCGGCATCGAAGATGGCCAGGTATTCGCCTTTGGCGGTGTGCATGCCGTATTCCAGGGCGCCGGCCTTATAGCCTTTGCGCACGGGGCGCTTCACCTGCACGATGTTGAGGCCCTGCTGCTGGTAGAATTCCACCTTTTTGCGGGCGATCTCGAAGCTTTCGTCGGTTGAGTCATCGAGCAGCTGGATCTCCAGCTTGTCTTTGGGGTAGTCGAACTTGGCCACGGCGTCGATGAGGCGCTCTACCACATAGAGCTCATTGTATACCGGCAGCTGCACGGTAACCATGGGGTATTGTGACTCGGGCACGGTGAAAATGGTGGCTTCCTCGTCTTCCATACGGCGCTTATAGCGGATGTAGTGGATAGCCAGGCTCAATTGCATGATGCAATAAAAGAACAGGAGGGTAATGGCAATGGTGTAGATGACTATGATCGTGATCGACATGTCGGGAGGGTTAGGTTCAATAGTATTTTAGAATCGTTGTAATAATCTTGTATCCGGCCATGACAGTGCCTTTCACGGTGCCTGTCACTTTAGAAACGCCTATCCTCGGCCGGTAGTCAACCGGGATCTCGGTGAAGCGCAACTTCTGTTTGGCCGCTTTCACCTGCATTTCTACCGTCCATCCGTAGTTCGTATCGCGCATCTTCAGGTCCTGCAGGGATCTCCAGGTGATAGCCCGGAAGGGTCCCAGATCGCTGAAGCGCGCTCCGAACAGCACGCGGATCATGTTGGTGGCCAGCCAGTTGCCAAAGATCTGCTGTGGCGCCATGCTGCCTCTGATCCGCTTTCCTCTTGCCCTGCTGCCGATCACCATGTCATACCCTTCTTCCACAATTGGTCTGATCAGCTCGCGCATCTGTTCCGGATAGTCGGAATAATCGCCGTCAATGAACACTACTATATCAGGTTGGCGGTCGGCGGGTTTGTCCTGTATATAGGCCATTCCCTTCAAACAGGCCGATCCGTATCCCTTCCTTTCCTCCAGCAGCACCGTGGCCCCTTTGGCCCTGGCGATCTCTGCCGTATCGTCGGTGGAGCCGTTGTTCACTACAACCACCTCCTCAACCAGATCTGCCGGAATATCGTTCAGCACATGGCCTATCGAGCCGCTCTCGTTGAAAACCGGGATGATAACGTTGATCCTTGTCATGCCTGTACGGTTCCCAAGTGCCTTCCTGAAAAAGTGCACAAAGTTACCGCTTATTTACATGATAAACCTAACCTGTCAGGAGAGAATTTTCAAGTCGTCGGATGTGAATAAAACCTCGGTGCGGGCGGCATTGTCGGGTCCGGTCTCCAGTTTGAGGACCCCGCGGGGGCAAACGGCCGAGCACACACCACAGCCCACGCAGCTGGCGCGCACGATATTTTGGCCGCGCTGGGCATAGGCGCGCACGTCGATACCCATCTCGCAGTAGGTGCTGCAGTTGCCGCAGGAGATACACTGGGCGCCGTTGGTGGTGATGCGGAACCGCGATTTGAAGCGCTGGATCACGCCCATATAGGCAGCCATGGGGCAACCGAAGCGGCACCACACCCTGCTGCCCATCAGTGGATAAAATCCTACGCCCACCACCCCGCTGAACACCATACCGATGGTAAAGCTGTATGCTTTTGCGATGGGAGCCGCTGCCGAGCCCAGCAGGGCATTGCCGAAGGCGTTATCGACGAGCAGTGCGGCGGTGATCAGAATAATGGCTGCCAATACGGAATGGATCATCCATCTTTCCACCCTCCAGGCACGCAGCGATTTGTCTGACAGATGCCTGAACGGGTCGCCGGCTGTCTCTGCCAGGCCACCGCATCCGCACACCCAACTGCAATACCAGCGCTTGCCGAAGAAATAGGTGAGCACGGGCGTGGCGATGAAGGTCATGACGAGTCCCCAGAAAATGAAAAAGGTGCCGAAGCCGCCCTGCGTTTGGAAATAACTGAGCGTGGAGGGGAATATGGCGTCGTAATCGAGCGGCCAGAAATAACTGTAATACGGTTCGAAATTGTAGAGCGCTTTCATCACGGCCGGAATGAGCCAGGCAAATCCGAGCTGAAAGAACATGACTGAAATGGTGCGCAGTATCTGATAATTGTTGTGGCGGTATTTGTAAATGAATTTAAATCCCATCACCAGTACGGCAACGGTATAGAATGAACCGTATACGAACCACTGGTCGGCGGGGGCATGGCGTACGGCCTGACTGAGTGGTTCGAACATATTTACGAGGCCCAGAAAAATATCCGTTCCGAAAACGGATTTCCAGTAATCGCGCCAATACAGTACGACATAAAATCCCGTGATCACGATCGCGCTCATCCAGGCGAGTGCGCCGCGTGAGGTCATGGAGGTGATGAAAGCGCGATTATTTTTTATGCCTTTGGGCAGGTGTCCGTAACTGCCATACGTATACAGAATGCCGCCGGAAAATAAAGTGATGAGTGTGATGATGAGGCACAGCAGGGGCTGTGTGGTGCCTGCGCCGGCCCATGCGAGCAGGATGGTGAGTACACCGATGGAGGATAACACAATGCCTGATTTCTGCAGCAGATTGAACTGTGCAGGGTAGGCATTGGTAAGCGACATGCTGTTATTGGTCTCTGCCATGATGGTGGAGATAAAGGTTGATCAGTTTTTGAAAATAAGGTTGCGCAGTGCACTTTTTTCGCGCAGAGTGATGCGATGATCGTGGTGTTGTGCATTCCACGCGTCGATGATCTGCTGTTCAAATGCGGCGTAGAATTCCGGATCGAAATTCGCTGCGCGCAAATGCGTGAGCACATGGTCTACGGTACGTTTTTCGAGCAGCCAGGTGTTGAACACGTTGTGCCGCATGCGGATGCCGAATACATTGATACCCACGAACGCGCGGTCGTCGCTGCGATATACGATGTGCACACACTTGTCGCGGTCGGGATGTTCCCAGTAAAATTCGGATTCCCCTTCGCGGAGTTTGTTGAGTACGGTGCCGTACGTTTGATATTCCACATCCAGGAACTTGGCGCTGTTGAACCAGTGTCCGGGATTGTAGAGTTCCTTGATGCCCAGCATATTTTTCGCAGCTGTGGCACCCTGCAGTTTGCCGGTATACCACACCTGTTCGATAGGCCGGCGGTCGTGCAGTGCATGCTGAAATTGTGCGCAGTCGCCGGCGGCAAAAACACCCGGCACGTTGGTGTGCATATGCTGGTTGATGATCACGCCACGGTCGGTATGGATGCCGGAGTCCTGCAGGAACGCAATATTGGGTGAAACGCCGGCGGTCAGTCCCACCACCTGACAGGGTATTTCCTCTCCGCTGCCGGTGATCACGCTTTTTACGCGTCCGTTCGCATCGCCCACGATCTCTTTGAGTGTTTCGTTGAGGCGCAGGTCAAAGCCGTGTTTGCGTATCTGATACGAGATCATGTCTGACTCCTGTTCGGGCAGCACATTATTCCAGTATTTGGTTTCGCGCACTAACAGTGTAACAGGATAATGGCGCGCGTGTAACATCTCTGCCAGTTCGATACCGATAAGTCCGCCGCCCACGATCACACCGCGGTTGATGCCATTCTTCGTATTCTCTTCCAGTTCGAGCAGATCCTGATAGCTGTATAATCCCTGAACGCCTTTCAGATCCTGCCCGGGCCATCCGAATTTATTGGAACGCGAGCCGGAGGCGATGAGCAGTGTGTCGAAGGTCATGGTATCATCGTTGTCGAACACGATGCGTTTGTTTTCGGTATCTACTGTTTTGACCCACGCTTTGCGGAGTTCGATCCGATTCTTTTCCCAGAAACCCGGTTCATAGGGTTGGGTATCGCGGAATCGCATATGCCCCATGTATATATACATGAGTGCCGTGCGGCTGAAGAAGTAGTCTGTTTCTCCGGAGATCACCGTAATGCGGTCGTCGCTGAGTTTCCGCAGCGTGCGCGCAGCCGTGATACCGGTGATACCGTTCCCGATGATAACGTGATGCATAGTAGTGGCGCCAAAGGTAAAAATGGCTTATCGTGAAAATAAGGACAAAAAATGATTAGTTCCGACAGAACATCAAAATAATGTTAAAGGGTGATGATCACTTTAACGTTTAACATTCAGGCTCCAGTTGTAATCCAGAAAGGAAACGGGTGTAGCCTCACCGATGGGTGTGCGGCTATATTGGTTGATGAATTCTTTGAGTGAACCGTTGCCGGTGAAATCGCCGGTGAACCAATTGAAGATGCTGCTGAGTTCCGCTTTTTCAGTAGTGATGACGTTACGGGTGGGATCATTGATGAAATCGCGCGCTGCGGCATCGAGCTGCGCTTCCAGATCTTCTGCCGTGTAGGCGGTGTTGAGCAGTTTGGGGCAACTGTAGCTGGCACAGTTCACGGCAAAGTGGATGCGCGGCTCATCCATTTTCCGGAGGATATTGTGTTCGATGTTGTTCAGGTCGAGCAGCTCACCTTCGATCTCGATGAACTTAATATCCCACACCGAATTGATGAAGCCGATGCCCGGCTGTATATCCTTGATGGAGGCGACGGGATAATGGCGGATCACCATCTGCACGGTATAGGCATTATAGGCGTTGATCCAGTAGGCCAGGATCTCATTGCGCGACCAATTTTGGGTATTCGGATAGTGGCTGCTGAGCAGTTGCAGGTAACTGTTGAGCTGCGTGCTGTCGCTGATGAATCCGGGATAGTCCACCCACCCGTCGGCGCTCACGTGTTGCTGCAGCAATGTGCTCCAGGCGTCGTGACTAACGGGTTTGCTGTTACTGTCGATGCCTTCGATCGTGCGGCATCCGGCCATGAGGAGGGCGAGCGCGAGTAATAGTGTCAGGTTTTTCATTGTACAGGTATATACGCAGTATCGTGTGCAACAGTTCACGGTTCATGTGCACGGCTAAAAAAAGGGCGACACCTTAAAGATATCGCCCTTTCCTGATGATGGAGTTCTTTATTGTTTGATGACCTGACTGGAGATCACGCTGCCATCGGCTGAGGTTGTTTTGATGATATACATACCGGGTGCGGCATCGGTGATATCCACGATGACCATACCGTTCTCGCTGCTGATCTCTTCAAAACGCAGACGGTTGCCGAGCAGGTCGAACACTTCCAGCTGCACACCGCCGTCGAAGGCGTTCAGGAATTCTACGTTGTATACGCCGGCAGATGGGTTGGGATATACAGACATCGTATATGCATAAGCGAGGCCTGCGGGCAGTGCGGGCATGATGTTGAGGGTGTAGTCTTCCACTTCACCGTAGGTGAACGTTTCGCAGCTGGTGGGATAGCCGCCGTATTTACAGCTGATGCGCATACGCGTTGTTCCGGTGCCTGCGGTGGTGGGGATGGTGAATGTTTTATTGAAATTGCCGGAGCTGGTGGCGCGTTTTTGGAATATCTGCTCACCGGCATCCGTAAAATCACCATCGCGGTTAAAGTCTACCCATCCTTTCCAGTACATCTGATAAATGGTGCCGCTGAATCCTGCGCTGTAGGTGACGGTATAGCTGGTGCCTTTCACCACATTGGTGCTGATTGCCGTGCCATTATAGTAACCGCCGTCGCTGCCGGAAGTGCGGTTGATGGATCCGAGCTTCACGTAGTCGATATAGCGTGTTGAAGAACTTGTGCCTGCGCTGGCGCAATAGGTGATGGCCGGTACGAAGTTCACGGTATAGTCTTCCACTTCGCCGTAGGTGAATGTTTCACACGATGTAGCGAGGGCGTTATATTTCATGCTGATGCGCATGCGCGTAGTACCGGTCTCACCGGCAGGAACGGTAAAGCTTCCGCTCACGGCGGCGGTCACGGCTGCGGAGTTGTATACATTTTCGCCGGCATCCGTAAAATCATAATCATTGTTATAGTCGATCCAGATCGAAAAATATTCAGGATACACCGTGCCCGTAAAACCCGGTGTCAGTGTAAATGCAGTGGAAGCGCCGGGGGTGAGGTTGAAGGTGATACCGGTAAAATCCTCATACCCGCCGTTGTTGCCTGAATTGTTGGTTGAGCCTGCCACGGTAACGGATTGTATCCATTCGTCGGCAGTAGATGTTCCCGCCGAAGCACAATAGGCCGGTCCGCCTCCGCAGCTCGTCACACAGCCGGCTGCACTGATGGTATTGCGTATCGCATCGCCCGGCTGTGCGCCGAAACCGTTGTTGAAGTTGATACCGTAGCCGGTGAGGTGGCAATAGCTCATGATGGTGCCGCCGCCAACAGGTGCAGGCCCTGAGGGGCATCCGCCTTCTGTGGTATAGCAGTTGTCGATCGCACCGCCTACCCAGGCCGAGCAATTATGTGTGTGATAACTGCCGAAGAGGTGGCCCATCTCATGCGTTACCACCATCACTGTCCAGCTGTAAGTGGGAAATGCCGCATAGGTAGCTTCTATATCGCTGTAGCAATATTTATTTGAGTTGCAGAGACCATTGATGGTTGCCGCCACGCCGCCGAGTCCGCCCGGATCCAGTGCCACAAGGTGCGCAATATCACCGGTGAAGGAGGTGCGGTAATTTTTGAAATCGGTGAGTGCGTTGAAGGATGATGCAGTGGAATAACCATCGGCGGTGGTCCACACAAATATCTCTGAGATCTGCGTGGGTACACTTTCGTTGGTGTATATCACAGCGGAGTTGTTATATATGCCCGTCACATAGTCAACGGTGTTGGTTACGGTGCCTTTGTTCTGATATAATCCGTAGTCGGCTTCAAAATAGATCTTCGGGCAGGAGCTGATGCGTGAACCGCCATCCTGTTCCATGATCTGGTGGAAGGTGTCGAGATATGCAGGATCATCGGGTGTTGCGCATCCGCCGTTGTCGGGTGTAACGAGGATGTCTTTGTCGCTATAGATCATATAATCATCCGACAGTCCGTCGCCATAGCGCCCGATATTGATATTGCCTTCCGCATCGTTGGATACGATACCCATGATACTGTTTTGGAATATGCTGATGGCGGCGATGGAATTGGGCTGGCCTTTGATGGTGCCCTGGTAATACACGCCCGGCACATAGGATACGGCAGCGCCATCGCTTTCGCTGGTGGTCACTTTGAATCCTTCGGCAAAGGGATTTACCTGTACGAGTTCAAGGGTGATGACCTGTCCGTTCTTATAGGGGAAAGAAAATTCAAGAGCCGCCTGACGCTCTGCCCACAAGGTAGCTGTGGAGCTGAGGTCGAGTTTAGCGTAGGTGACATCTGCGGCAAAAGCGTCGGCCGCATTGCGGTAATGTGGCGCCGCATCGGTGTAGAATTGGTTTGCCTGTTTAAAGGTGACAGCCTGTTCTTTGGCAGTCTGTACCAGCGCGGCAACCGGCCGTTGTGCTGCAGCCATACCCGTATACAATACACTGGTGGCCAGCAACAGAAAAAAGAGGGGTGATCTGAAGTGCATATGCAATACGTTTGAAGGGTTAAGTGGGTGCCTGCGGGAGAATAACTAAAGTTACCCTTTCCGGTCAATCCTGCAAAATGCACCATTACCCATGCGGGTCACAGATCGTCTGATAAAGTGCCCACTTTCAGGAAGGGTAGGTGATACAACAGGGTGCCGGTCGCGGCATCATATGTCCTGTGTCATTTTGCGCACCACCTTCCATTCGCTGAAGAATTCTTTGGCGATGATGCGGAAGAAGGCATATACCGGCATAGCGGCGATCATACCGGGAACACCGGCCAGTGTGCCGAAAACGAGCACAATGAAAAAGACCTCCAGCGGATGCGCCTTGATGCTGTTGGAGTAGATGATCGGCTGCGAAATGAAATTGTCGATGAGCTGTATGGCCTGGAATACCACGAGCAGTTGCAGCAGCAGCGGAACGATGTCAAAATTAGGATCTGCACTCAGGTTGGTGGTCACGCCGATGAGCATTCCGAACAACATGCCGATGATGGGTCCGATGTACGGAATGATGTTCACGATGCCTGCGAACAGGGCGATCAGCCACGCGTTGGCGCCGAAGCCGAGGACCAGCAGGCTTCCGGCAACGAGAATGAATACTACGGTAGACTGGATGATAAGCCCCACGAAATAGCGTGTCAGATAGGTCTTACTGGAATGCAGGATGCGACGTGCATTGGCTTCCCATTTGGTAGGGGTAAGGGTCATCACGATATTATAGAACAGGCGTTCATCACGCAGAAAGAAAAACGAAATGAACGTGATGGAGAACAGGGCTACCATGATATTGCCCAGTCCGCCAAGGATATTGTTAAAGATATGCGTCAGCGAGGTGGCGTTGATAGCGTTATTCAGTGTTTCCCGGATCATGTCCTCCACCGATTGCGGCGACTCCTGCGTGCTTTGCAGGCTCACCAGCATGGAGTCCAGCGACTTGATCTGACGGTCGATGCCCTCGGCCACTTTTTCGGTATCGATGTTGGAGATGGTATTGGTCTGTTCGATGACCAGCGGCGTAAAGATGGCCGCCACACCGAGTATGACGCTGAACAGTATGAAGATGGTAATGAGTGCCGACAAGGCGCTGGGCATGCGGTATTTGCCGATGTGCAGCTTATCCAGTGCGCCGGCGATGGGTTTGCCCACGATGGAAATGATGGCGCCGATGATAAAGTAGAACAGGATGCCGGTGATCTGCAGGAGCAACCACACCACGCCAAACATACCGGCCAGGGTAAGCACCACGATGAAGGTGGTGCGGAAAACGTTGTTATTGCTCCAGTGGTTTTCCATGTGCGGGTTGAATTTCGAAAAGTAAAGATACGTGTTAAGCGTATATGGGCAGGCAAAAAAAAGCCGCTCTTTAGAGCGGCTTAAAAGAACATCTCCGGGTCAGCAACAACCGCCCCCGTCATAGAACCAGGTGGAGCCTGATATAAAAATATCCGGGTGCTGCAGTTTGGCGAGGTTACCGGCGGTTTTATCACATACCGCGAGCGGTTGGTTTGGCATGAGGATATGGCCGGCGTGGTCATCGAAATATTCCTCATCGCCGAAATAAATGGCTGTTTTACCGGTGAACACACACGGCCCGTCGGCGGGCATGGGATCCTTTATGGCGCACACCTCTGCACTTTCGATATAGAGGAGTTCATCGGTGGCATAATGTTTCGGGTCCAGGATGCGGTACGGACGGCGGGCGCGCACTTCAACGGTACCGAAGCCGATACGCGTGATGCGGTCGATATATTCCTGCAGCGGCAGAGAACCGCTCAGGCAAAGCGCGCGCAGTTGTTCGTCGTCGCGCAGATTGTCGGGGATGTGTTGCTCGCAGGTGGGATCGCTCATCACCAGGCGTGCATGTTTTTTCATGGTGCGGTACATTTCGCGCAGTGCCTTTTCGAGGTCTTCATCGCGGAAAATGTTGAACAGGCAGTTTTGCGCGGCAATATCCACCGAATTATCTTCCACGGGCAGGTTGAAAGCATCGCCTTTGCGCAGGTCAATGAATTCGCGTTTGAACCAGGGGTTCAGTTTTTCTGCTTCCAGCAAATTTTCGTGACAGGCCTGTAGCATCTCGTCTACCACGTCTACTCCGATCACACCGCCGGGCCTGCGCGAGAAGTAGGCGAACTGCAGCAGTTCCATGCCGCCGCCCACGCCCACATATAAAATGGTCGGGTCGTTGATGAGGTCGCGCGGATTCACCGTGCTGCCGCATCCGTAATTCATCTCCAGCATTTTCTGCGGTATCACGAGTCCGGGTAATTGCCATACAGGCGTGGTGGTGCAGCACAATCCTTTTTGCGGGTTCTCGGCCGCTTCCTTATACACGTTACGTGTCGTTTCTAAATAGGTGGTTGACATATT
>DAIMYJ010000085.1:0-13028 GCA_036734545.1 Chitinophagales bacterium | reverse complement strand
AGGTTCACGTGGGTGAGTGGTGAGTGCTTGCAACATTTTTATACATTATAGTCTGACCACAGGTCAGACTTTTTTTATTGTGTATGGCCTGCCGCGAAGTGAACATTTTGGAGCGCAGTGGAAAAATTTTCTACTTCGTTGTGTTCATGAAATGAAACAAAACGAAGCAATGTGCAAAGTCTCCGACTTTGCACCACCTATTGCGGACTCCGTCCGCCTACCCGATGGCAAGTGCTAGTAAACTCCGGCAAACTTCCACACTTTCACACTCTCACACTCCCACACTTCCACACCCGCATGCCCACCCCACTCCACTACAATTCCTTAATTTTATCACGTGGCAAGTGTGACTCTGAAAACCCCGCTCACCTTTCTGAAAGGCGTTGGAGAACAACGGGCGGCGATGTTGTTGAAAGAACTGGAACTGGAGACCTGTTTCGATCTCCTGCAATTCTTCCCTTTGCGGTATGTCGACCGCACCGATTTCAAGACCATACAACAGGTAAAGAACCTCACCTTATCGGTTGCCGAGTTGCGGGATGTGCAGATGAAAGGCATATTGCGCAATATCCATCTGGTAGGCGCAAAAAAAGGCCGTCGTCTTGTAGCCGAGTTACAGGATAGCTCCGGCACTATGGAGTTGGTGTGGTTCAACGGGATCAACTGGCTGCAAAAATCCCTGAAACCCGATACGCAATACATCGTGTTTGGCAAACCCTCCATCTTCAATGGGATCGTGAACATCATGCATCCGGAGATGGAACCTGCAGCTACCAGCGAATACCAGTTGGGCGGCAAGATACAGCCGGTGTATTCGGGCACGGAGAAGCTCAAGGCCAAAGGCATCACCAGTAAACTCATCGGCAAATTCGTGCAGTCATTGTTCGATCAGCTCAATGTGTACGATCTTCCGGAGAACATCCCCGCAGATGTGCTGGAAAAATACCGGCTCATCAGCCGCTTTGATGCTTACCGGCAGATCCATTTTCCTGATTCGGAGCAACATCTCCAACACGCCATCCGCCGTTTGAAATTTGAGGAGCTGTTCATCGACCAGGTCAAACTGCTGCGGGTGAAACAATTCCGGCACAGCAGCAGCATGGGATTCATCTTCAAGGAGCTGGATCAGTTCTTCAATCCATTCTATACACAGCACATGCCTTTCGAGTTGACGAACGCGCAAAAACGGGTTGTCAAGGAAATACGAAAAGATGTGCTGAGCGGCCGACAGATGAACCGGTTGCTGCAGGGTGATGTTGGCAGCGGCAAGACCGTGGTGGCACTGCTCACCATGCTCATGGCACTCGACAGCGGTTTTCAGGCATGCCTGATGGCACCCACCGAAATATTGGCACAACAACATTATGCAGGCCTCTCCGAATTGCTGAAAGCCATGCCGATACGCGTGGCACTGCTCACCGGAAGTATCAAAGGCAAACAACGCAAGGAAATTCAGGAAGGTGTTGCAGACGGATCCATACACATACTCATCGGCACACATGCCTTGATCGAAGAGACCGTGCAATTTCAAAATCTCGGATGCGTGGTGATCGATGAGCAACACCGATTTGGTGTTGAGCAGCGGGCCAAGCTGTGGAGTAAGAACAACATCTCACCGCATATCCTCGTCATGACCGCTACGCCCATTCCGCGCACGCTGAGCATGGCCTACTATGGCGATCTGGATGTGAGCATTATCGATGAGCTGCCGCCCGGCCGCAAGCCGATCCTGACAGTACATCGCAAAGAGAACGAGCGACTGCGTGTTTTCGGATTCATGAAAGAGCAGATCGCTGAAGGCCGTCAGGTGTTCGTGATCTATCCGCTGATCGAAGAAAGTGAGAAACTCGATCTCAAGAACCTGATGAACGGCGCAGAGGTGATCGATCAGGAATTCCCGAAACCGCAATATCAGGTGAGCATACTGCATGGCCGCATGAAACCGGCAGATAAAGATTTCGAGATGCAGCGCTTCCTGAAAAAACAAACCCAGATCATGATCTCCACCACCGTGATCGAAGTGGGTGTGAACGTCCCCAACGCCACCGTCATGGTCATCGAAAATGCCGAGCGCTTCGGACTTGCGCAGTTGCATCAGCTGCGCGGTCGTGTCGGCCGGGGCGCGCATCAGTCGTTTTGCATACTCATGACCGACAATAAACTCAATGCCGATGCACGCACGCGCATCCAAACCATGGTGCAAACGAATGACGGTTTCAAGATCGCGGAGGTGGATATGCAATTGCGTGGACCGGGTGAGATCGAAGGCACACGTCAAAGCGGCGCCCCCCAATTTGCGATCGCGAATATTGTGACCGATGAAGCGATACTGAAAGAAGCGCGGTTGACAGCAGAGGCTTTATTGGATGAAGACCCCGTACTCAACGAACCGAAAAATGCTGCGCTGAAAAAATATCTCTCCGAACAAACCTGGAAGATCAAACAGTGGGGGAAGGTTTCTTAATGTGCTGATCTTCTCATATGTCCTGATGACCATCCAGGTGTTTATGTGCATGCATATTCTTTCAAATTTCTATTGTGCAGGACACGGTTTGAATTATACAGGTGTACACTTATACCGCCTGGCGCTCCGGATGATTTGGGAGCAATAGTCGGAAAAGGGTGTTTTCAGACCGGTTACCCCCTCTGAAACCCCCTAAAATCGCGGGTTTCGGAGGAGTAATGTGTATAAAGTGTTGAAAATACAGGGGTTTCAGCCGATCGGCATTTTGAAATGCCCGTAAACACTGTATTTTTGGCCGTGTTAAAACTTATTTTCAAACGATAAAATCAACCAAAATGAACAAAGGCGAATTGATCGACGCAATGGCAGCCGACACCGGTCTGACCAAAACTCAAGCAACTGCATGCCTCGACAGCATGATGACTGCTATCCGTAAATCACTGAAGAAGGGCGACAAAGTTACCCTCGTTGGTTTCGGCACTTTCTCTGTAAGCAAGCGCGCTGCCCGCACTGGCCGTAACCCGCAAACCGGCAAGACCATCAAAATTGCCGCTAAGAACGTGGTACGCTTCAAGGCTGGTAAAGAACTCGCTGACGCAGTGTAAGGTTCAACCACTAAGCTATTGCTTTAGCCGCCCCATTCGGGCGGCTTTTTTTTTGCCGTTCAAATGAAAAGAATGCACCTTACCCTGATCACAGATCGGACCCTTACATTAGACATCCCGAAAAAATACTGATAAAAATTACCTGCCCATTCACCCATTGACCCACTCACCCACTCACTGCTCACTGCTCACCCTTCAAACTGCATCTCATGCAATCGGCTGTAATAGCCATTCATATCCATCAGCTCCTCATGCGTGCCGATCTCTTTCACTTCGCCTTTGTCGAGCACCAGGATCTGGTCAGCACGGCGGATGGTGCTTAAGCGGTGAGCAATGATGATACTGGTGCGGTTACTGATCAGATTCTCAATAGCGTGTTGGATCACCAGTTCGGTCTCGGTGTCTACCGAAGATGTAGCCTCATCCAGGATCAATATATCCGGATCAAACACCAGTGCCCGCACAAATGAGATGAGCTGGCGCTGTCCCAGCGAGAGCGTGGCACCGCGTTCCATCACATCGTAATCATAATTACCGGGAAGTCGCATGATGAAATCATGCGCACCCAACATCTTCGCCGCCTCGATCACCTGCTTGCGGGTAATGGAGGGGTCGCGCAAAGAAATATTCTCGTAGATACTGCCGCTGAACAGAAACACATCCTGCAACACCATGCCGATGCGACTCCGCAGTTTAGTGAGTGCATAATGATCCACCGGAATGGTGTCGATGCGTATCACACCCTGCTGTATCGGATAAAACCGATTCAGGATATTGATGATAGAAGTCTTTCCGGCACCGGTAGCGCCAACAATGGCGAGTGATTGACCGGCAGGCACGTGGAACGACACATCCCTGAGCACCCAATCGGCATCCTGATAAGCAAACCAAACGTGTTCGAAGCGGATCTCTCCGCGCAGGCGTTCCGGAGCTACGGTGCCGTGGTCTTCAATATGTTCATCCGTATCCAGTATCCGGAATATCCGGTCACTGCTCACCACACCCATCTGCAGGGTATTGAATTTATCGGCCAGCATACGCAGCGGACGGAACAGGATATTCAGATACAGCACGAACGCCGTGATATCACCCAACTCCCCCACTCCGTTAAATATCAGTCGCGCACCCAGCCACACCATCATGGCTGTAGCCAGTGCGATGATGACCTCCATGATGGGAAAGAAAATGGAATAGTACCACACGGAGCGTATCTGCGCCTTCCGATGCTCGGCATTGATCTCCTTGAAGCGCGCATACTCCTGATCCTCGGCATTGAATATCTGCACGATCTTCATACCGGTGATGCGCTCCTGTAAAAATGAGTTCAGGCGTGCTACGGCAGTGCGTACCTCCTGAAACGTACTTTTTATTCCTTCCTTGAAAATATAGGTGGCATACAATATCAGCGGCAGACTGATGAGTGAGATCAGTGTAAGCTGCCAGCTGGTGATACACATGAAGGTGATCACAAAAATGATGGTCAGCAGATCGGCAATGATCTGAATGGCGCCTTCCGTGAATACGCTGTTGATGGTCTCGAGGTCATTGATGGTGCGCGTAGTGCTGATGCCCACCGGCGTGCGGTTGAAATAACTGAGCCGCAGTCCGATGAGATGCTCGAACACGCGCACGCGTAAATTCTTCACCACATGTTGTCCCAGCCAGTTGGTGATGAACAGAAAAAAGTACTTACAGATGGATTCGGCGAACAACACGATCAGCGACAACCCGGTGAGTATCATGAGTCCGCGAAAATCATCTTGGAGGATGTAATGATCCACGGTAATACCCACGAGATATGGCCGCAGCGGTGTAAGTACGGATAAGCCGATGGCAAGCAGGGTGCTGATCACGAACTGCCGGCGGTACGGGCCTGCATACGACATGAGCCGCCGGAAGATCTGATAATCAGAGCCGCTGAATAAAGGTTTTTTTTTCGTGCTGTCTGCTCCCACAGAATGTTGTGCGGATGTGCTCGCCTCTTTAGCCATAACCCATTATCCGGCCATGAGTTCACCAATGGCATGCCAGGCCATTAATCCCATGCCGGTTTCCAATGCGCGTTCATCGATATCAAAGTTCGGCGTATGTATCTGCGCGGTAATACCCTTTTCAGGATTACCGGTGCCGAGGCGGTAGAAGGTGGCCGGAACGGCATGCGAATAAAATGCAAAGTCTTCGGCGCCCATGCGTGGTGTGGTAATGATCACCTTATCGGCACCGAGATATTCGACGGCGCGATCATAACACCTGCGCGCGAGCGCGTCATCATTTTTCAGAACGGGATAACCTTTTTCAATACGCACCTCTGCCCTGCCGCCAAATCCTTCAGCCACATGTTCGGCAATGCGGCGAATCTCGGCATGTGCATCTGCACGCACCTGCTCATCCAGCGCACGGAAAGTGCCTTCCAGGAATACTTTGTCGGGTATTACATTGGTGGCACCATTGGCGATCACCTTACCAAAGGTGAGCACGGATGGCTGAAAGGGTGAGATACTGCGGCTGACCACCTGCTGCAACGCCACCAGCATCTGTGCCGTGATCATCACCGGGTCTATCGTATCCTGCGGATACGCCCCATGGCCGCCTTTGCCATGCACGGTAATATAGATCTCATCCGTACTGGCCATCATGGTGCCAAAGCAAAACGCTACCGAACCTACGGGGAAGGGGTTGAATACATGCTGTCCGATGATCGACTGAACATCGGGATCACGCAACACGCCGGCATCGATCATCATTTTGGCGCCGCCGGGTAATTTCTCTTCCGCCGGCTGAAAGATGAGCTTCACCGTTCCTTCAAAGCTATCGCGCAGCGTATGCAGGATCTTTCCTGCACCCAGCAAACAGCTGGTGTGCACATCATGACCGCAGGCGTGCATCACACCGGCGTTCTGTGAAGTATAGTCTGTCTGATTGGTCTCCTGAATAGGCAAGGCATCCATATCGGCGCGGAGTGCTACAGTCCGCTTACCGGGGTTGCGGCCTTCGATGAGCGCCACCACACCTGTGCCGGCGATATTATTCCTGAAAGGAATACCATACTCGGTCAGCTTCTGCTGTATGAAAGCAGAGGTCTGAAATTCGTGGAATGACAACTCGGGGTTGCGATGCAGATGATGACGGCAGGCCTGCACCTCGGTAAAAAGATCAGCGGATAATTGTTGAATGCGTTCCTTGATGTCCATCATGATCATTCACTTAATCGGATCAGGTCTTTCACGATCAGGGCATCGGTATATTGATCCTTTACGATCATCAGATCGCGGTTGGCTTCGAATCGGTTGGTGTAATTGCCGATACGCACCTTATAATTCGGCGCCTCGAAAATGATGGCTGCCGGAATATCATACAATTTCAGGAATTCGGACTTATTCTCCTTTGCCTCTGACAGGCTGTTGCCGGAATATATCTGTATGCGGTAGCCGGGTAACTCGCCGTGCTCCTGATTGAAGAAGATATGCCTCTCTACCAGCTGCATGGCACCGGCCTGATCGTCGATGGTAACAGTCGTTTGTGCCGTCACTGCCGTGAGGCCGAAAAACGCTGTCAGTAAAATGAGCGATCGCAAATGCATATAGCGAAGTTACAGATTACCCGTTATTAATTGGCGCCCTCCTGCATAATGGCCACGCTGGCCGATGCGCCGATCCTGTCGGCACCCGCGCGGATCATCTCCAGTGCGGTCTCCCGTGTGCGGATACCGCCGCTGGCTTTGATGCGGATGGACGAATTCAGTCCCTTGCGCATCTGCTCCACGGCCTCTACGGTGGCGCCGGTGCCATTCATGCCCGTGCTGGTCTTCAGATAATCGATCCCTACCTCATTCGCTACGCGGATAATGAGATCGAGTTCCACTTCCGACATCATACCGGATTCGGCGATCACCTTGATCAAGCGATCTTCACTGTGTGCCAGTCTGGTGAGGGTGGCCAGTTCTGTTTCAACATGATCCCAGTTCTGATTCTTTACGGCTGCGATGTTGATCACCACATCCAGATGCAAAGCGCCGTTCTGCATGGCGTCTTCCACCTCTTCGAATTTGCTCATGGTGGAATTATAACCATAAGGAAAGCCGATCACCGTCACAAGCTCCACCTCACTGTCCTGCAGGAGGTCTGCTGCCTGTTCCAGAAAATACGGCGGCACGCATACGCCTGCAAAATGATACTGCAGCGCCTCCCGGCACACGCGCTCCACTTCCTCGTGGGTGGTGTCAGGTTTTAAAATAGTATGCTCAAAATAGGCAGCTAGCGGCTTGGGTGTTGACATGCTGATGACTCTGATAAATAAATTATGCCTCTTCTTTTCCGTGGCAGTTCTTGTACTTCTTTCCGCTGCCGCATGGACATGGATCATTGCGGCCCACTTTCTTCTCCACGCGCACCGGTTCCGGTGTTTTGCGCTCCTGTTGCGGCTGACGTGCGCCGCCGGGTCCTGCCTGCGCTGTTTCTTCGCGGCCGGTCTTCAGGTTGCTCATATCGGTTTGCTGGCGCTGTGCTGCTGCCGTGCGTACCTCATCAGGCGTGCGCAGCGGCACACTGCCTTTGAACAGGAAGGAAACGATCTCGCGGTTCAGTTCGCTCAGCATTTTCTTGAACATCTCGAACGCCTCGAACTTATAGATCAACAGCGGGTCCTTCTGTTCGTAAACAGCGCCCTGCACGGATTGTTTCAGATCATCCATGTTGCGCAGATGGTCTTTCCAGTGCTCATCGATCACGATGAGGCTGATCATGCGCTCGATGGAATACAGTATCTCTACACCCTGCGTGTCAACTGCACGCTTCAGGTTCACCATCACATTGATGCCCTTGCGGCCATCCGTAAATGGCACGATCACGTTCTCCAGTGTTTCACCGCGTGTGGCGTGCAGATCATGGATGAGTGGCAATACCTTACCCACCAGCACCTCTGCTTTGCGCTTGTAATAAGCACGTGCACCGGCATATAATTTCTGGGTGATCTTATCTGCCTTCTCATTCTCGAATTCCTTCTTGCTGATCTCCGGCTCCATGCTGAAATACCGGATCACATCCAGGGTAAAGGCTTCATGATCCTTATTATCAATGTGCATGTTCACCACCTCCTCGCAGAGATCATAGATCGTATTGTTCAGATCTATCGTGAGACGCTCACCCGACAGGGCGTGATTCCTTTTCTGGTATACCAGCGAACGCTGCTGGTTCATCACGTCGTCATATTCAAGCAGACGCTTGCGTATGCCGAAGTTGTTCTCTTCTACTTTCTTTTGTGCGCGTTCAATGGATTTGGTGATCATCCTGTGCTGGATCACCTCACCTTCCTTATAACCCATGGTGTCCATCACCTTCGCGATACGCTCTGAACCGAACAAACGCATGAGGTTGTCTTCCAGCGACACGAAGAATTCTGTAGAACCCGGGTCGCCCTGACGACCGGAGCGACCGCGCAACTGACGGTCAACACGGCGCGATTCATGGCGCTCCGTACCAATGATGGCCAAACCGCCGGCCTCTTTCACACCGGGGCCGAGTTTAATGTCGGTACCGCGACCCGCCATGTTCGTAGCGATGGTCACCGCACCGGCTTTACCGGCATCCGTTACGATCTCGGCTTCACGCTGATGCTGTTTAGCGTTCAGCACGTTATGCTTGATGCCTTTCAACTGCAACATCCTGCTGAGCAATTCACTCACTTCCACAGAAGTGGTACCCACCAGCACGGGACGTCCGTCTTTTACCAACTGCTGAATGCGGTCGATAACGGCATTGTATTTTTCCTTACGTGTTTTATACACGTAGTCTTCCATGTCCTTGCGGATGATCGGCCTGTTGGTAGGGATGGCCGTAACATCCAGTTTATAGATCTCCCAGAATTCACCGGCTTCCGTTTCGGCCGTACCGGTCATACCGCAGAGTTTGTGATACATGCGGAAATAATTCTGCAGCGTGATCGTGGCGTACGTTTGTGTGAGCGCTTCCACTTTCACTGTTTCCTTGGCTTCGATTGCCTGATGCAAACCATCGCTGTAACGGCGTCCTTCGAGGATACGTCCTGTTTGCTCATCCACGATCTTCACTTTGCCATCCATCACCACATACTCCACATCTTTTTCGAACAGCGTGTATGCTTTCAGCAACTGCTGTACGGAGTGGATACGTTCACTCTTGATAGTGAAGTCCTGCATCAGCTGGTCCTTCATGGCCACCTGTTCTTCCTTGCTGCGCGATGAGCGCTCGATCTCGGCCACCATGGCGCCTACATCGGGGATGATGAAGAAATTCGGATCCTCACTGCCTTCGGTGATCAGCTCGATGCCCTTATCGGTAAGGTCAACACTATTATTCTTTTCTTCGATAACGAAGTACAGGTCCTTGTCGATCTCCGGCATGCGCTTGTTATGCTCGGCGATGTATACACCTTCTGTTTCCAGCAGCAGGGTACGCATACCTTCCTCACTCAATAATTTGATGAGGGCATTGGTCTTAGGCAACGCGCGATGCGCACGGTAGAGATGCACACCGGCTTCTTTCGCTTTACCTGCCTCAGCCAGTTTTTTCGCTTCGGTGAGATTATTATTGAATACGCGTTTCTGCGCTTCGATCAATTTGAGGATACGCGGCTTGAGCACATTGTATACTTCCGCATCACCGCCTTTCGGTACGGGACCGGAAATGATGAGCGGTGTACGGGCGTCGTCGATCAACACGCTGTCCACCTCATCCACCATCGCAAAGTGGTGTTTGCGCTGCACTTTCTCTTCCATGCTGCGCACCATATTATCGCGGAGGTAATCGAAACCGAATTCGTTGTTGGTGCCGTAGGTGATATCAGCCATGTAGGCATTGCGACGTTCGGGTGTGTTCGGCTGGTAGAGGTCGATACAGTCTACACGCAACCCTAAGAAATTGAACACCGGTCCGTTCCATTCGGCGTCGCGTCGGGCGAGGTAGTTGTTCACCGTAACGATGTGCACGCCTTCTCCGGCCAGCGCATTCAGATACGCGGGCAGGGTGGCCACGAGGGTCTTACCTTCACCGGTCGCCATTTCCGAGATCTTACCCTGATGCAGCACGATACCGCCGATCAGCTGCACATCGTAATGCACCATGTTCCAGGTAATGGGCACGCCGGCGGGTTCCCAGCTGTTCTTATAAATGGCCTGGTCGCCTTCGATGGTCACAAAATCATGATGCACGGCCAGCGCTTTGTCCAGCTCGGTGGCTGTCGACACGATGGCGGTGTTCTCGGTGAACCGGCGGGCGGTCTCCTTCATTACAGCGAAGGCCTCCGGCAATATCTGCAGCAGTATCTCTTCGATCTGCTTGTCGCGTTCCTTGCGCAAGGCGTCGATCTGCTTATACAGTTCATCCTTTTCATCCACATCTCCCTGCATCGGATCGTCGGCGCTGGCACGCAATGTGGCCATGCGGGCGTCGATCTCCGACAGGTGGTTCTTGATGCGGCTGCGGAACTCCTGGGTCTTGCCGCGCAGCTGATCGTTGCTCAGCGTGTGCAGGGTGGCATAGATCGCGTTGATCTGCTCAACCAGCGGAGTAATGGCCTTGATGTCTTTATCGTACTTGTTGCCCCCGAAGAGTTTGGAGAGCATTTGGGTGATCATACTCATAACGTCGTTGTCCGATTGGAGGAATATGTGTGACAAATGTCGTTCCCCGATCGCCCGGCAAAGATACGTATTCAGGGCAGCAAAGCAGCGGTTTTTACGGCTTTAACACCCCTAAACCCGCTCAAACCGCCCCTTTACATGGATTGTTATAGCTTTACAGCATCTGGATGCATGGCCTATACCATCGCTGAAATATCGAAAATATTGGGAAGCCGGGGACAAATTGTCAGTCCGCAGGCCACCATTCGTCAATTATTGACAGACTCCCGCAACGTCAGTTTCGGCGCTGAAAGCCTCTTTTTCGCTATCAGCGGACGGCAGCACGACGGGCATGCGTATGTCGAACAGGCCTATGCGGCCGGTGTGCGCAGCTTTGTGGTGGAGCACCTGCCGGCAAAACCGCATGCCGATGCCAATTACCTGCTCACCGACAACTCCATCGCCGCACTGCAGCAGATCGCCGCGGCCCATCGACGGCAATTCACCATCCCGGTCATCGGCATCACGGGCAGCAATGGCAAGACCATTGTGAAAGAATGGTTGTATCATCTGCTGAAACAGGATCTCGATATCGTTCGCAGTCCGCGCAGCTACAACTCACAAATAGGTGTGCCTCTCAGTGTATGGGAAATGGATGCACAACATCAGGTCGGTATTTTCGAAGCCGGTATTTCGCTGCCGGGTGAAATGTCGTTATTGGAAGCGGTCATACAACCCACCATCGGTATCATCACGAATATTGCCGATCCGCATCGCGAAGGATTTACTTCCGATGCACACAAGCTCACCGAAAAACTGCGTCTGTTCGATCATTGCGACACCATCGTATATTGCGCCGATCATGCGTTGATACATACCTCCCTGCACGCCGACACCCGGTGTGTGAGTTGGAGTAAAAAGAATGCCGATGCCGAGGTGCAGGTATATGACATAGAACAGTTGAGCGACAGTACGGCGTTCCGCATTCAGTTCCGCGATCTGGCTTTGCATTTTCGCATCCCGTTCACCGATGAAGCTTCTCTCGAGAATAGTGTGCATGCATTGATCACGGCTTTATTGCTGGCAGAACAACAACATGCCCTGCACGCCAATACCATCGAACATCTCACCGCGCAGGCATCCACACTGCCGGGTATCTCCATGCGCCTCGAACTGAAACGCGGCATGCGCAACTGCCTCATCGTTAACGACAGCTACAGCGCCGACCTCGCCTCGCTCGAGATCGCCCTGCGCTTTCAGGCACAGCATGGCAGCGGGCTGCAGCGCACGGTGATCATCACCGATTTTGATGAGAGCGGCATGGATGCTGCCACCGTGAGCAAAAAAGTTGCGGACATGCTGCGCGCGTATGATGTGCAGCATGTGATCACCATTGGTGAAGGATTTTTACAACATCAGGAACATTTTCACAACATACCATTCATCGCGTATCGCGACACCGAAACATTTTTGCAGTTCCGCACGCAGGCGGATTTCGAAAATGAAGTGATATTGATCAAAGGCGCACGTCGTTTTCGCCTGGAACGCATCAGCAGGATGCTGGAAGCCAAAACGCACGGTACGGTATTGCGCATTCATCTGCATCACATGGTGCACAACCTGCATGTATATCGCAACCTCCTGCAGCCCGGCGTGAAGACCATGGCCATGGTGAAGGCGTTCTCGTATGGCAGCGGTCAGGCAGAGATCGCACGACTGCTCGCTCATCAGCGCGTCGATTATCTGGCGGTGGCGTATGCCGATGAAGGTGTGGAGCTGCGCACCCAGGGCATTCGATTACCCATCATGGTGATGAATCCCGAACCGGAGACGTTTGCATCACTCATCGCCCATCAGCTGGAACCGGAGATATATAGTTTCCGCATCCTACAGGCGTGGCAGGAGGAGGTGAGGAAAATGGTATTGACAGGTGATAGTGTAATTCCTCCTATCCATATCAAGTTGGACACCGGCATGCACCGCCTCGGTTTTTCGTTGGAGGACACCGCCCGGTTAACAGAACAATTACGGCCTCCAACAGGCATACGGGTGGCTTCCATATTTACGCACTTATCCTCTTCCGATGATAAGCAGCATGATGCCTTCACACAAAAACAACTGCATACATTCCGCAACGCTTCCGATGCGATCATCAGCGCATTAGGATATCCGGTGTTGCGTCATGCGCTGAACTCCAGCGGTATCAGCAATTATCCCGATGCACAGTTCGACATGGTGCGTCTCGGCATCGGCCTGTACGGTGTAGCTCCGGCCGCCGCCATTCAGCAGCAGCTCAAACCCGTGAGTTCACTCGAGCCCACCATCGCCCAGCTCCGCACCATCGACCCCGGCGCCAGCGTGGGCT
>DAIMYJ010000084.1:0-13045 GCA_036734545.1 Chitinophagales bacterium | reverse complement strand
CGTCGTCCGTCAAACCGTTACAGTTATCATCCACTCCGTTACATACTTCCGTTGCGCCCGGGTTGATCGAAGCGTTCGCAGGAGCACAGTCCGTGCTGTTCGCTACATAGCCGGCAGGAGCAGAACATGCCAGGATTGGTGTTGCTGCGTTTCCGTAGCCATCGCCATCGGCATCCGCATAGAAGGTCAGCAACACGCCTTCATCAATTGATCCGTCGCAATCGTCATCCACTCCGTTACATACTTCCGTTGCACCCGGATAGATCGATGCGTTGCTGTCATTACAATCTGTGCTATTGGCTACATAACCTGCAGGTGCACCGGTACATGCGGTGGTTGCCACTGCTGCATTACCGTAACCGTCGCCGTCTGCATCCGCATAATACGTAGTGGCCGTAAGGCCTTCATCGATGCTGCCGTCGCAATCATCATCGATTGCGTTACATAATTCCGGTGCGCCCGGATAGATCAATGCGTTCGCGTCGTTACAGTCGGTGTTATTCGATACATAACCCACAGGCGCAGTAGGTGCAATTACAGATACCAGCGGGTTTCCGAATCCGTCGCCATCGCTATCCTGGTACCATCTATAACCAACGGTGATAGTACCCGTAAGCACATTACAGCCATCGACCGAATAATTATAGACCCCAATTGTCGTTGGTGTTCCGCTGATAGTAGCAGTGGTGCCAGCTAAGGAACCGGTAACGCCCGGAGGCAATCCGGAAAACACGGCCGGGTAACCTCCTGCAAAACTATACGTTATGGGGGTTATAGCCGAACCCAGTATGACGAACTGATTGTTGGTACCGGGCGCAGAGGTCAGGGCCCAAAGCGCAGTATTCACCAGACCTGCGTCGGTGATTATCCAGGAGGAACCCGCACCGGTCAGTGTGTTACGTGCGGCCGTAGCCGCTGAAGTATACCGGGAGTTACCGCCGCTGAATTGCACGTTGCTTTGCCTCGGGGTCTGCGCAGCCCAGCTGATCAGCAGGGCGTTGTAGTTACAATGCGAGAGTCCCGCACCAGTGAACATACCCGACATGGTGGTCACATTTCGGATGTTCCATGTGCTGATATCCTGATTGAATTTGGTGGCGTTCCAGAACATGTCGTTCATCATATCCACCGTCTGGGTGTTCCAGTTGCCGATGGGCTGGTTGAAGTTGGGACAAAACGCGAATACGCTCAGCATGCGCAGCACATTGGAAGTGTTCCAGTTGTTGATGTCCGGGCTGCCGCCGTTGTTGAAAGCGGTGGCGCCAGAGAACATGCCTTGAATGTTGGTCACTTTGCCCAAGTCCCAGGCACCGACATTCTGGTTGAAGGCCGTGGCATCTCGGAACATATCCGTCATGACGGTGACGTTACTCGTGTTCCAGCTACCAATGGGCTGATTGAAAGCTGAGTTGTTTTGGAACATGCCCGACATGTTTTTCACGTTTTCCGTGCTCCAGGAGCTGATATTTTGGTTGAAGGAAGACGAACGGAACATATATGACATATTGGTCACTGAGCTCGGTAAGGTGGTTGGCAATAGCGTTAGGTTGGTTGAAAGTTCAAACGCCTGTTGCAGATTATTCAGACCCGTGCTGCCCCAGCTGGTGACTCCGGTAATGCGATTGCGATTCGTATAGTTGAAGCTGCTGCCGAACGCAGTCAGCACACCATAAATGTTGATGGTGTAGTTACCGGGTGTGGCATAGGTGTAGTCGCGATCGCCGACCGTGGTATAGGTATTATTGTTACCGTCTCCCCATTCCACCCTTACGTTCACCGTTCCATACAAAGGCAGGCCTACGGTTGGATTGGCAGCCGTGGTGGTCACGGTGATCGTCATGGGGCTGGTAGTCAGGGTCACCCACCCGGTAGACCCGGACGTGAACCTTATATTATCCTGATTCGTGGCTCCGGAGGCTGTGCTGCCGTAGGTGCCATTGCTTGTTTGTACGGTTCCTCCCAAAACCAAATTTTGGCAGGTGGAATTGTTCCCGTTGCAGTTCATCACTCCGCTAATGGAGAGCGCGCCCAGGCTTAGCCCGGCGTTTGTCTGCAACGTGGCGCCGGTGCTCACCGATACATATGAGCCTGTACCCAGCGCGGTGGCGCTGCCGGCGATAAGGGTTCCTGCGGTTATGCTGGTGCTGAGAACGTAGGTGTTAGCCCCGCTGAGCGTGAGCGTACCGGCACCCGACTTGGTAACTGCGCCCGCACCGGAAATGACCGCTGTGTTAGCATAGGTGCCGGCCGGGAGATTGAAGATGAGGGAATTGTTATTCTTAATGCTGGGCGAAATGATCGATCCCGCGGTGGTTCCATTACCAATGGATAGCGTTCCGCTGTTGATGGTGGTGGCGCCGGTGTATGAATTGGCAACACCGGTAAGCGTAAGCGTGCCCGTACCAGCTTTGGTAAGGGCTACTGTGCCGCTGCCGTTCTGGATTACGCCGCTGAAGGTGGTACTCGTATTATTACCGCCGACGGTCAGGGTGATGGAACCGGCCCCGGTGGAACTGGTTACTGTTCCGTCACCGGCTAAGGAACCTACGGTTTCACTGAAACCTCCCAAATCGAAGAAGGAGCTGGTGGCTACCGTAACGGCACTGCTGTTATTGATGCGCTCGCCGGCCGCACCACCTAACCGAAGGGTACCTGAATTGATATTGGTAGCGCCTGAATAGGTGTTCACCCCGTTCAGCACAAGACTCCCAATTCCTGTCTTCGTAAGGCTGCCGGTACCGGCAATGATACCAGAATAGGTGATAGGACTTAAATCTATACTTATTGTGCCTCCAGAGGCGCCCAGACTGATCCCCCGGTTGGCATTCAGCGTGATGGTGGCCGTGTTAAAGAGTGTTCCGCCGTTCAATACCAAATGACCCGGTGTGGGGGTGGCCGGTGCTGCGCCCAGGTTGTTGTCGTTCGAGATGGACAGCTTACCGCCGCTGATGGTGGTAACTCCGGAATAGGTGTTGGTGCCGGAGAGGGTGAGTTCACCCGCGCCCGACTTGGTTATAGATCCGGAGCCTGTTATGACTCCGCTTATGGTAAGGGTAGTTGTACCTGAGTTGACCAAAATGGAACTTGAACTTGCTGTATTGAGCGTTAGGCCACGGTCGGTTGAGGCCGTGGTACCGTTGTATTGTAAGATGCCGCCATTCAGTACGATGTTGGACGACGCATTAGAGGCCTGTCCCAAGTTGCCTGCCACACCGCCATTGTTAATACTGCTTACCACAAGCGCACCACCGCTGATGGTGGTGACTCCCGTGTACGTATTGGCACCGGTCAGAACCACTGAGCCGGTGCTTGCACTATTTGCTGTAAGGTTACCGGAACCAGCGATGATGCCCCCGTAGGTAAGGGTAACACCAGCTACAGCACCTAAGCTGCAGCCGCCAGTGCCGCCGGGGACCAGCGTGATGCCCCGGTTGGCGTTCAGTGTAAAAGTAGAAGAGGCATTGAGAAAAGCAAGACTGCCTTCCAGGACCAGTGAACCGGGTGTTGGGGAGGCAGGCACGGCGCCCAGTTTGCTGTCCTGGCTGATCTCCAAAGTGCTGCCGTTAACCGTTGTTATACCCGTGTAGGTGTTGGCGCTGACGCCGCTCAGCTTGAGGGTAAGAAGCGACGTGATCGTCAGGTTGCCGGAACCAGCGATGATTCCCGTATAGGTGATAGTAGCTGACCCCTCCAATGTGCCACCGCCAGCACCCAGCGTAATACCCCGGTTGGCGTTCAGCGTAAAGGCATTGGAGAATTTGAGCTTTCCGCCGTTTATGAACAGATGACCCGGCGTAGCGGTGGCGGGTGGAGTGCCCAGACCGTTGTCTGCTATGATCCACACGAGTCCGGAATTGATAGTGGTCGAACCGGTGTAAGTGTTGGCACCGGTTAAATAGAGCACGCCCGCGCCCTCTTTGACTAAGGCCACGCTGGTGGCAGAACCATTCTGGATGAGGCCGCTGAAGGTGGTGCCGGTGCCATCACCGCCTGATGTCAGCGTGAGGCTTCCGGTAGCTGAGCTGGTTACCGTGCCGCCGCCGGCCAGCGAGCCGATGGTTTCACTGAAGCCGTTCAGGTCGAAGGTGGCGCCGGTGGCCACGGTGAGGGCACTGCTATTGCTGATGCGCTCACCGGCCGTGCCCAACCTGAGCGTACCTGCTGATATAGTGGAGGCCCCGGTATAGGTGTTAGCGCCGGTTAGCGTAAGTGCACCCGCGCCCTGTTTGGTGACTGTGCCGGTGCCGGAAATGACGCCGGAGTAGGTTAAGGCATCTGATCGGTTAATGATGAGCGCAGCGTTGTTGACGATGCTCGCGCCAGCGATGGACCCGGTAGTGCCGCCGCTGCCGATGGACAGCGTACCGCCACTGATAGTGGTGGTTCCAGTGTAGGTGCTGGCGCCGGTTAACGTGAGCGTGCCCGTTCCCGATTTGGTGAGGGCTACCGTGCCGCTACCGCTCTGGATGACACCACTGAAGGTGGTGCTTGCATTGCCCACATGCGAGATCGTCACCACACCGGCCACGGTGCTGGTGATATTACCCGCCCCTTCCAGTGAGGCAACGGACTCGGATAACCCGTTCAGATCGAAGGTGGCGCCGGTAGCCACGGTGAGGGCACTGCTATTGCTGATGCGCTCACCGGCCGTGCCCAACTTGATCGTACCAGCTGATATAGTGGAGGCCCCGGTATAGGTGTTAGCGCCGGTTAGCGTAAGTGTACCCGCGCCTTGTTTGGTGACTGTGCCGGTGCCGGAAATGACGCCGGAGTAGGTTAAGTCATTTGATCGGTTAATGATGAGCGCAGAGTTGTTGACGATGCTCGCGCCAGCGATGGACCCGGTAGTGCCGCCGTTGCCGATGGACAGCGTACCGCCGCTGATGGTGGTGATACCTGTGTAGGTGCAGGCGCCGGTTAACGTGAGCGTACCCGACCCGGTTTTGGTAAGCCGGGCGCCGGTGCCGCTGAAAATGCCGGAATAAGTGGTGCTGCTGGCATTACTTCCCGCGGTAACCAAAGGTGTGCCGGATGCAGAACTGATATTGCCCGTGCCGGCGAGAGAACCTGCTGTAAGGTTGTTGCCTGCCAGGGCCAGCGTACCGGTCACCACAAGGTTACCCGTGGTGATATCCACCGCCCCGGTGAGCGTGACAGTATGGCCAGCATCAATATTCACATTATCCCCTGCCCCCGGTACACCGCTGGGCAACCAGGTTGAAGCCACGCTCCAGTCGCCGCTTGCAACGGATGTGTAATCGACGGCAAGAAGTAAACTGTGGCTGGCTAGCGCAAAACCTAAAATTAGCAGAGATCGAAAACATTGCGGTAATGTATTACCGGAAGCAGTTCGCAGAAGTTTTTGAAAATTCACGCAGAGAGAAGTTTGATGCAGTGTGGCAGTAATTAGAAATAATTTTTAATCAGCTAAAACCCAACAACCTGAGCAATAATGATCATGATCAGACGATTGAAGAGAATTACTATCAACTATGATAAAAACTTAGCAAATGTGGATTATTTAGACGATGTGAAAATTAACTTTTGTTAATTCGCCAATTTTAAAAAGCATTCTTGCCAAAAGACAACTTTTGTAATCCCCCTATGCTATCAATTGAGTCACTTAATTGTTTTCGCCGTCACAATACATGCGATTCGCATGTAGATCGCGACGTTCCGCAACAGAGATCCGGGACTTCTACCACCTGCGTATAAAATGCAGTAAGCGTGAATAAATACACCCGGAGGAAACTTCCGTATTGTCGCTAACCAATACAGTAAACTAACTTATAGTAAGTAATAGCGGCAAATAAATAAACCATCCCATCAAAGCAGGCTCTTGGTTTTCCTTAAGCGACTCAGTGAGGTTGGGGTTATACCCATAAAACTCGCGATGTCTTTAAGTGGAAATCGCATCAAATACTCCGGCTTATGTCGCATAAGGAATAAATATCGTTCAGACGCGTTCATTCTGAGTAGAAACCGGCGAAATTCGAGTTCTTTATTAAATTTCCTCTCAAACAAACGCCTGTATAATTCACTGAGAAAGTGTGAGCTGAGCAACATTTTAGCAAGCTTGTCTTTCTGAAAACGAATCAATAGACACGGTTCTTGTGCCCGATATACAAAGCCTGAAGGCTTACCTGCCTGAATACTTAAACAATCGACGAGCACTTCATACTCAACAAATAAATTAACTGTAACATCGCGTTCCGCGGCATACTCAAAGCAGCGGACAGCACCGGTTAATAATATATAGACTGAATCATGGACCGTGTCGGGAGCAAACAGGGGTGCTCCTCGGTCAAGGCTGATGATCTCACTGGCAGACGTTACTGCATCCCAGTCTTCAAAGGGCATTCCAGGTAAAATTGACTCCAAATAAAGTCTAAACGACTCCAAAGGATTACACCCGCAATTATGCATATTTTATAGGTGAAATGTGTGTGTAATTACACGCTAAAGGTATAGATCTGCAACACAATTGAAATTACCAAATGGTAAATAAATACTTATTAACAAACAAAAACAAAGCTGCACTGCACTGACGCGAGTCAAAAAAAATGACAATGCAATAACCCATCAGCCAAAGGATTACCACGCACAACTCATTACTATTTTGAACTTATCCGCAATCATGCAGTCGATTCACGAAGCCAAATATAGAGAGCCGCAACCACCATGTTATCAGCCCCTAATTAATCATCCCCTTCAAATTGAAAGCGGCTATACATAACTTTCTTATCTGACCAAAACGCCATCATAATCGCGAATGCAAAGAAAGAGTAAATACCATCCCCAAAAATAATGGGACGTCAGAACACAAGCGACATCCGAACAAGCAGGGCGTCGACTATACCGGAAACATATTGCAACATACTTTAAAGCGAATAAAGGCTCCCGGAAAGGGTTAGCGGCAAGGATCTACTTCGTTGAATCACAAGTTTAGGATCGAGAACGAGCTACCCAACAGACAGGGAATATACAATAAATCAAAAACACATAGAGCATTGCAACTTGCCCGGAAATGTGATAACCCAATGGGGATAGTGCACTCCTCAGCAACATTTCATGTAGAACAAATAAGGACTAATGCCCTAGTGCATACGAGCACGAAGAGCACTTTGCAAGAAACCGGCATCTGGCCTGAGCATAGGATTATCCGGTTGCTACTCGCTGCCCCTATGGGATCCATACAAAATCATACTATCCACTGCGTTTATACCTCACTTCCGGGTGACATGAGTAAAAAAGAGGTGTTGTTGTATCTAAAGTTTAACAAAACCGCCTATCCTAAAATCAGTTCCACTAAAACCAAAACGCCCCAATACGGAAGGCATTAACATATGGTAATAAACGTTATTAAAGAGTAGGTAAGTCCTTTCTAAGCCGGCTGAGACTTTGAGGTGTTACACCTATGAATGAGGCGATCTGATTTTGATTAAATTTATTAATCAGGTATGGCTCCTCCTGTAATAGTTTAGAATACCTATCCTTTGCATTCAGAGTAAGGAGCGAAAAAGCTCTTTTGTGTGCATATTGATAGGCCAACTCCGTCAATTTATTACTTACGATTGCCATCTTAATATACTTGCCGATCAACGATTGAAGATTCTGGTAATCCAGCATGACGACTTCTACATCACTAATGACTTTGATGCTTAAACTGGATGGCGATTGAGTAAGAAGGCTATAGTAATCAAGCATAAAGATATTGTGGAAAGCCGCGTCATTATCATTGAATTGAAAATTCCATGTGAAATCATGACCATGGGAATCAATAAAATAAGTCCGAGCTGTTCCGCTTACCAAAAAGGCTATCTTTTTACAAATCACACCTTCTTTCAAAACAAACTCACCCGAATTAAATCTCTTGTGCTCTAATAAACTTTCCAAAACAATACACTCCTCTGTTGAAAGATCTACGAAACGATTAAGATACTCAACTAATGGATTCATAAAAGCGAAACTTTATAATTATTTAAAGATTACAAATATATAAAAAAATACTAAAGTTAAAGGCTTAGGGAACTAGACTATCACATTTCCACCGAAATAATAAAACACAAACTTAAGAAAAAGGTACACAAAAATGTTTGTATATATTATACACGGTAATAAGAAAAGTCGAGACCTCCTTCCATTAAATTAAGCAGCTATGTTCTGCCTCTTATTCAAATAATGCACTGATTATATTTTCATTGTAAAAATGGAGATTGCCGATTTTGAGACATCTAGTTAAGAACGCTCTGTAATAATTCATTTCGGATTAAGAGTAAGCAAAACAATTGACGCCCCATATAATTGGGTATCAAATCAGGTTCCTGAAATGCTGTATCCGAACTGAAGAACGTGCATTAAACTGCAAGCACAAAACATACTTTCACGGATAATATACGTATTCTCAATCTTCGGTATCTATCCCGAATTGTCATGAAATGCTCAGAAATGTTGGTTCAATTATACTAAGGCGTTGTAAATCACGCTTAAAGCTCAAGGAATCCCTGTCAAATCGTCACTATAGATATTGAGAACTGGCTGGTCTCTTAAACATTCGGGATTGTCGTCACAGCCAACTCGCCTACAACGAAGAACCATATAGGTATGCTTAGCGGTGCAAACAGAAGTTGAAGTAGGAATGTGATGCTGCTCTTCGAGGCGACCAAGACGGTAAGACGGAAAGAAGCACTAAGAATCCCTTTGTGCCGCTTCCCGCCTTCCCGTCTTATTGGCCTCGGCATCTGCGAAACACCACCATTATCGTATTTTCGTTTGATCAAATAACTGTCCATGAACTCCACCCTCCCACTCGAACGCCTGCTGCAGAAAATGCGGTTTGGGAAGGTGTTGCCGTATTTGAATGGCGAGGTGCTGGACTTTGGCGGTAATACAGGGGAGCTGGGTAAACACGTCACCGGCACCTACCACAACATCAACCGCGACCACTCCACCCTGCACACCCTCCGCGCCGACACCATCGTCATGCTCGCCGTGATCGAACACCTTGATCCGGCTACCGTACCTGCACTCTTCCACACCTTCAAAACCATCCTCCGCCCCGGCGGCCAAATTATCCTCACCACCCCCGCACGCATCGCCAAACCTGTGCTCAATACCCTCGCCTTCCTCCACCTCCTCGACAAAGAAAATATCGCTGAACACCAACACTACTGGAATGCCGCCGACATCCGCACCCTCGCACACACCTGCGGGTTCAAAGTGACACACTACACCACCTTCCAACTCGGCTTCAACCAACTCGCCATACTCGAACACGCGCAGTAAAGAAATGACAGAATAGTATCCCACCCAAGCGTTGCAGATCATGCTCCTGCCCCCGTCATGCGGAAACGGACCGGGATGACACCCGGACATTACATCCCTGCTTAGTGCGCTCCTCTTTCTCCCACCATATTTAACATTTCCATATCGGTCTAAAGCGTTAAATCAAAAAAAATAATACCGCATATCTTATGGCTTAGTTGTATATTTAAGGAAATAAACAACCATGCATCCCGATATTCAGGCATACAATCGTTCGCTCGACGATGCCGACCATCTGATCACCAATGCACTCGCACATATCATTGATCGCTGCTTGCCGGAAGCGAAGAGTAAGGTTTGGCATGCACATCCGGTTTGGTTCATAGAGGGGAATCCGGTGGTGGGCTACAGTAAGCTGAAAGAAAGTGTGCGCCTGTTGTTCTGGAGCGGACAGTCGTTCGAAGAACCGGGCCTCCTCCCCGAAGGCAAATTCCAGGCTGCCGAAGCGCGCTTCACCGACATCTCCCAGATCAGCACCCACGACGTAGAACGCTGGCTCAAAAAAGCCCGCGACATCCAGTGGGACTACAAGAACATCGTCAAACGGAAAGGCAAACTCGAGCGGATCAAGTGAACTATAAATAGACTCGTGTTGTCTTTGCCGGGAAAACGGTAAGGCGGAAAGGCACGTGAAAACACTTCCCGCAACTTCCCGCCTTCCCGGCCAAAAAAAAACGCACACGCATACTCTAATTGCGATCATAACAAAGAAAGACTGCATACACGCCCTTGCAACCATTTTAACAATATTTCCTTGTGCTACCTTCGGGTCTTCGCGCCCTCGTGGCTATCAGAAAAATGCCCATACAAAACGTAACTACTGATAACTCAAATTACATCTAACGTAACAATATGCGCGCTACGTTATGCCACTAAGACGCTAAGGCACAAAGGGTTGCGCTAAGGTAAAGTCAACATCATCCCTCCTGATAGTTATCAGGATTCCTCAAAGAACATTCTCATACTAACCACACTCGCAGATCTTTAGCTCGCAGCAACTAAACCCGCACACGGGATCTTAACTGAAATCTATTAAATGTGTATATTCGGGTATTCAGACGTAAGCCGGGGGAATCCGAAGCTGACTAAAGTGATGCTAGGAGCAGGGCTTTCGCTACCGACATTTAGGTTTACGATCATTTCGTTCTACGCAGTAAGCGAAGGAAAATACTTGGAAACAAACAGCATCCGCCATTGATATCTTTCGTTCAAGTTAAGCGCAGCGCACTAGACCCGGAAACTCCTTAAAACAACCATATGCATCTGAACATCCCCCTGTATACCATGCTATTGCTGACCATCACAGCCGGGTTGGATCTTGCATACAACACGCTTTCGGCACAAATACCTGTCGACAGCCTGGAAGGGGACTACCGGTTTGCCGGAAATCTGTTCGACAGTTCCGGGCATGATCTCCATATTGCGGAAGCCTCAGGAGCATTTACTACAGACAGATTCGGCCGGACAAACAACGCCTGGCTACTGGATGGCACAACCGATTCCCTGGTAATACCGATCCCGCAATTCGGTACCATAGCCGGTGACTTCACCATCTCACTATGGTACCAAACAAACAGTCCGCAGATCATGAATGTATTGTCGATAAAAGATGCGTATGCCGACAGTATCCGAAACTTTGAATTACAACTCAATAGCAATAACAGCGACCTCCTGGAGATATTACCCATCCTTTGGTATCAAACCTATATCTATTGGGATGGCACAGGAGCTGCCGGAAACGCTTTGGGTGAGGGAACAGCCGGCGTGTTCACAAAAGGCAATTGGTGTCATTTATTGATCATGCGCAACAACGACTCGCTTATGGTATATCGGAATAACAACTGGTATGTCCCCAGCTTATACTCCCCCTGCACCGGAATTTTAGGTGACAGGGAAGCGATCATAATAAGCGCAGGCCCGCATAGATTTCAGGGTGCCATCGATGACCTGCGGTTTTACAGCCGCGCACTCACACCGGTGGAGATCGAGCAATTGTGGTTTGAACAACAACCTATCCATTGGATGTCTCCACTGCCTACCGATGCGTATGTCCATGGATCCGAACTGCTGGTACAATGGCAATACAACGATGCTGCTCTGGGTGATTCCATATGGGTGGAGGCGAGCATAAACGGCGGTGCTTTTAGCGCACTGCCACATAGTGGCAACACATGGGAGAACGCCTTGTATTACATACTGGATCACCCACCCGGCACCGAGATCGTCTTTCGGGTTACCGATCGATCAGATACCACTATCCGCTCCGTGAGTGGCGTATGTACGGTTAGCCCCTATGACTGGGTAGAGGTAGCTCCGGAACTTCCGTTCACTGCGCGCGACGGATCCGGCCTGCTGAGTTTTAAAGACAAAATGTGGCTGATCGGCGGCTGGGATCCGCCCAACCATCCACCCAACTATACACACAGTGAGATATGGTCATCATCGGATGGTAATGCGTGGACATTAGAAACCATAGCCCCATGGCCGCCACGCCATGTATCGGCCTGGATGGTGAAAGATGAAGCTATATGGGTAATGGGTGGCGACCCGCAATCCGGATTTATCACCGATGTGTGGCGATCCTACGATGGGATCGTTTGGGAGCAGGTGCTGGACTCCATTCCCGGTTATGCGCAACGCCATCAGGTAAATTATGCTGTGGCCAACAACCATTTCTATCTCTTTGGCGGCAGCACTCCGTCCAATACCGCGCTGAATGACGTTTGGATGAGCAGTGACGGCGCAACCTGGACCGCATTGCCCGACGCACCCTGGTCAGGCCGCGGTATGCAGTTGAATGAGTGTGTCGATGATTCGGGCTGCATGTGGATGTTGGGCGGTTCAAATGAATATGACAGACGATCATTCAATGAAGTATGGCGATCATGCGATGGCCTCTCCTGGGAAAAAATACTTGACGCTGCACCGTGGACAGGCAGATACTGGCATACGGTGGCTTGGTATGATGATCACATGTGGCTAATGGCCGGTGGAGCTACCGGAACTGAAATGGGTGATGTGTGGTACTCCCCGGATGGCATCCGGTGGAAAGAACTCAAATCAACAACCGGCAACGCACCAACTGGAACAAGACATGCACAGTCGACAACTGTTTTTCAAAATGCATTGTGGTACATGTGCGGTATAAATACCAATAATGCATGGAAGATCATCAATACGCTAAAAACATCAATTAATGAGCCTGACAAGCAGCTTGCCATGCACGTGCAAGTATATCCAAACCCTTCTAACAATAAGATCATCCTGGAAATACCCGAATATATGTCCGCTGGCAACTTTATGATCATTGACGCATTGGGAGCGGTCGTTGTTTCAGGTACATATACTATACCGATCGCAGAGATCGACATACATCAACTACCGGCAGGCCTGTACACGATATACCTACCGGAAGTATGGGCACGCGTCAGGTTTGTTAAATACTAGGGGTACATAAGCCGGTTGCTCCCGCCACTTCCCGTCATCCCTACTGATAGCTATCAGGGATTTAGAAAAAAACATTCCCATCACCGAACAACAACACCGACGTTCCCCAAAAAATAATGCCCCCGCACAGTCGGCATGACATTGAACGACCAACCATAAACCCTCGTGCATCCTTCGCGCCCTCGCGCCCTTGTGGCAAAAAGAAGACTGTTGATTGTTATGATGCTTACGGTCAGGTATGATCAGATCGTTTAAACGGCGATTTTCAGTTAGC
>DAIMYJ010000083.1:0-13103 GCA_036734545.1 Chitinophagales bacterium | reverse complement strand
ATTTAGTGGCGGGAGATCTGATCGAATATCTTCAGCCGGCGATGGGAGTGGTGAGGGGGGAGTTGTAGGTTGTTGGTTGTTGGTTGTGTGTTGTAGGTTGTGTGTTGTAGGTTGTGTGTTGTGCGTATGGCCGGGAAGACGGGGAGGCGGGAAGGGGCGGGAAGGAATGTGTTCTATATTAAATACCTGATTTAGAAATCCTATAACATTCAACATTCAACGTTCAACCTTCTCCATGACTTGTGTAATTTCGATTATTAATCAGCAGCAGAGATGAAGATCGCAGTATTGACCGGGGCGGGGATGAGTGCGGATAGCGGGATACAGACATTTCGCGGGGCCGGCGGTTTATGGGAGGGCCATCGGGTGGAGGATGTGGCCACACCGGAGGCGTGGAGACGTGACCCGGCGCTGGTTTTGCAATTTTATAATGAACGTCGTCGCGGCATACTCGCTGCACAGCCAAACCGCGGGCATCTTGCGCTGGCAGAGCTGGAGCGCGAACACGCCGTGCATATCATCACCCAGAACATTGACGACCTGCATGAGCGCGCAGGCAGCAAACAGGTTTTGCATTTGCACGGCGAGATCGTGAAGGCACGCAGTGAACGCAATGATGCACTCATTGTAGACCGGCGTGAGGACATACGATTGGGAGACCTCGCTCCTGATGGTGCACAATTACGTCCGCATATCGTGTGGTTCGGAGAGCAGGTGCCCATGATGGAACCGGCCATTGACATTGTTGCAGAGGCCGACGTGGTCGTGATCATCGGCACCAGTATGGTGGTATATCCTGCAGCCTCACTATTTCAATACAGCAGATCGCATGCACCCGTGATCGTGATCAACCCGGAACAACCGGAGATAGGCCGGTCGGCACGCATACAATTCATCACACAGCCGGCGGTTACCGGTGTGGACTATTTTATTCAGGAAATATTACCGGACCTCTGATATGGACCATCCCTCTAAAAATCCCTGGCAAACAATTAGCAAACGCGTGATCTATGACAATCCGTGGATACATGTGGAAGAGCATGCTGTAATAAACGCTGCCGGCAATCCCGGTATTTACGGTGTGGTCGAATTCAAGAATTATGCGATCGGCATTCTGCCCATTGATGCAGAAGGATATACCTGGCTGATCGGGCAACATCGGTATCCGTTCGATGCCTTCACCTGGGAAATTCCCGAAGGCGGCGGACGCATCGATCAGGATCCGCTCGATAATGCTAAACGCGAATTAGCTGAAGAGGCGGGATTGATAGCCGGCAAGTGGACATTGATACAGGAAATACAGGTCTCCAACTCTGTGACCAATGAAATAGGATTTATCTATCTCGCTGAAGACCTCTCTCCCACCCCACCCGCACCCGATGAGGATGAGGACCTGATCATCCGCAAGGTGCACATCACGGAGGCTTATCAAATGCTGGATGACGGGATCATTAAAGATTCACTGACTGTGGTGGCACTACTGAAAGCGCGGAGCATGGGCATACGCTGATCCATGGCAAACCCTTAGGGGCTCATCACTTTTTTGCAGAGCGACGCAGTTTGGCCACCGGCTTGATCACGATGAGGCTGAGCGGCGGCAAGGTAAGTTTCAGGCGGTATTTTTTTACTTCGCCGGATTCTGTTTGTTCGGAGATCGTCTCCGGTTTTAGCAATCCCGCATTGAGCAATCCGCTGCCCCAGTATTTTTCCGCATCGCTGTTGAATATTTCTACGTAATGGTTGCGCTGCAATACGGGAACATAAAAATCGACATGCGTCAGCTGGTCGAAATTGCCGATCACGATGGTATGATCGCCGACTTTTTTGCCCTGACGTCTCCACACCAGCACGCACTGATCGCGGTTGTCGATACTCAGCCATTCAAAACCTTCCTGCTTAAAATCCTGTTCGTGCATGCTTTTTTCACCGACATACAAGCCGTTCAGGTCCTTCACCAGTTGCTGCATGCCTTTGTGCTGCGGTTGTTCCACCAGATGCCAGTCGAGGCTCTGATCATGATTCCATTCCTTGTACTGTGCAAATTCACCGCCCATGAACATCAGTTTCGGGAATGAATGGGTGAACATGTAGCTATACATCAAACGGAGATTGGCGAATTTGAGCCATTCATCACCGGGCATTTTATTGATCAGGCTGCCTTTGCCGTGCACCACCTCATCGTGAGAGAGGCTCAGCACAAAGTTCTCGCT
This sequence comes from Chitinophagales bacterium, assembly GCA_036734545.1. Taxonomy (GTDB): domain Bacteria; phylum Bacteroidota; class Bacteroidia; order Chitinophagales; family BACL12; genus UBA7236. The sequence continues at coordinate 10,893 of DAIMYJ010000083.1, read as the reverse complement.
GAAGGCATACCACATGCTGAAGGTGAGTTTATCCTGATGGTATTTCCGATACACCGGTTCTTCCTTGAAATACGCAAGGGTATCGTGCATCCAGCCCATCATCCACTTCATACCAAAGCCAAGGCCGCCATCGTAGGTAGGCTTCGACACTTTAGGCCACGATGTGGATTCCTCCGCTATAGTGATCACTGAGGGTATCTCACTGTACAGGGTTTCATTCAATTCTTTCAGGAACTGTATCGCTTCCAGATTTTCATTACCACCGTAGATATTGGGTATCCACTCCCCTTCCTTTCGTGAATAGTCGAGATACAGCATACTGGCAACGGCATCCACACGCAGTCCGTCGAAGTGGTATACATCCAGCCAGTGCAATGCGCTAGAGATCAGAAAGCTCTTCACCTCGAACCGACCGTAATTAAAGATGAGCGAGTTCCAGTCCGGATGGAATCCCTTCCTCCGGTCCTCGTGTTCAAACAGATGTGTACCGTCGAAATATCCCAGGCCATGGCCGTCTTCCGGGAAATGCGAAGGCACCCAGTCGAGGATCACGCCGATGTGTGCGGCATGGAACGTATCGATCAGATACATCAGGTCCTGCGGTGTGCCATAGCGGCCGGTAGGCGCGAAATACGATAGCGTCTGGTATCCCCAGGAGCCGTAGAACGGATGCTCGGTCACCGGCAGGAGTTCCACATGCGTGAATCCCATTTCCTTGACATAGGGCACCAGTGTATCAGCCAGCTGCCTGTAGGTGAGGAAGGCATTGGGATCGTGCTGCTGTCGCCCCCAGGAGCCCAGATGCACCTCATAGATGCTGATCGGCTTATCAAAGGCGAAGGGCTTGCGTTTGGTCAGCCACAGGTTATCGTTCCAGGTGTAGGCATTATCCCATACGATGGAGGCTGTTCCGGGGGCCGGTTCGGAACGTTTGGCGAAGGGGTCCGCCTTTTCGAAGACCTCACCGTTGGCTGCGGTGATGATGTACTTGTATAGATCGCCCTGCAGCACATTCGATATCACGCCTTCCCATATCCCGGATCCGTCGGTGCGGCACTGCAGCGGGAACTCCACGGTATTCCAGTGGTTGAAGGTGCCCGCCACACAAACCTGACGCGCATTCGGCGCCCACACGGCAAAGTAAACGCCGGGGAGGTCGGCATCGTCGAGGATATGCGCACCCAGTTTTTCGAACAGGCGGAAATGCTTGCCTTCCCGGAATAGGTGGATATCGTAGTCGGTTAGTTTGGAATGATCGTAACGCAGCACATGTTCCATACCGCAAAGGTCGCTAGGCAGCGGGATATTCCCAAAGCCCGAAAATGATCATTTGATGGTAAAAATGGGCGGTGGTCATACTATTTACGCCCTTTGTAAGGTTTATTACGTAACATTGTTTTCACTCCTCTCAACCAACTTGTATGAACAGACTCCTTTCCCCTCTGTTACTTGCACTTCTGCCGACGTTCGCTTTCTGCCAACATTCATTGCTCTGGGAAATTTCCGGGAACGGTTTATCACGCCCCTCCTATCTCTATGGCACTATGCATGTGAGTGACAAGATCGCCTTTCATCTCACCGACAGCTTTTTCCTCGCCCTGAAGGGCGTAGACGTAGTAGCCCTCGAGACCAACCCGGAACACTGGGTGGAGAATGATTTCGGAAACCCCGACCGGTCAAGGAACTATGAGTACTCCAGTTCCACCGGGTATAGCGATGAGCCGGACTATCTCTACGGCGATTTCTATCGCAACGCCACCGCTATTTTCATTCCTGACGATGAGACATATCTGGCGGCCTATTCCGATAACAATTGGCTGATCAATAGTTACCTGTACCGGTATTCTGACCCACGTGGCGATTATGGTGAAGATACCTATCTGGACCTGTTCATATTTCAATGCGGCAAAAAGCTGTCGAAACAGATCGCTGCGCTGGAAGAGGAGCAGGAAGTGCTGCGTTTGTTAAAGCTGGCGTATGATAAGCCTCGGGAAAAGAACGAGGAAGAAGAGAATGCCGAATACATGGAGAAGAAAAGGATACAGGCGGCATTGGAAGAGGACGGCAAATCATGGGGAGACCTGATCGATGAAGCTTACCGATCAGGGAATCTGGAACGGCTCGACTCGCTGGAGATCGTTACCTCTCCTTCACGCAGGTTTCGTAAATACTTCATTGATGATCGCAATCGCAATATGGTGCGTCGCATGGATTCCATCATGCAGAGCGGCAGGACCGTATTCACCGGCATTGGCGCAGCGCATCTACCCGGTCAGTACGGCGCTATCAAACTCCTGCAGGAAATGGGTTATACCGTGCGGCCGGTAACCGGTAAGATCACGAATAAAAGCATCAAGGAAAAAGAGAAACTCGAAAGCCTGCTGTTCCAGCAGGAGGCCAGTCTGCAATATGCCTACGATTCTCTTTTCTCCGTTGTCGCACCCGGCAAACTGTACGAGACAGGCGGTGTACAAACCAATAATTATTCGCTGTATCCCGACATGGCTAATAGCGCGTATTATTCAGTGAAGCGTATCGCACATCACGCGTATCTGAAGGACAAGACACCGGAGGTCGTGCTGCAGGAACTGGAAGAGATGTTCTATGAATACATACCCGGCGACATTCAGACACAAACGGCCATCACCACTAATAATGGCTGGCCCGGATATGACATTTTGAGCAAGACGAAACGCGGCAGTTACCTGCGGTATCGGATCGTAGTGAGTCCGCTGGAGGTCATCATTTTCAAAGCCTCCGGTATTGGTGAATTCGTGTTGCGTGCAAAAGAGGCGCAAACCTTCTTCAACACCATCAAATTCGCGGAGCCCACATCAGCCTGGCGCACGTTCCGTCCGGCGTATGGTTTGTTCACCTTAGACCTGCCCGCTCCCTTCATCAGCGATCAAACACCGCAGGGGGCGTCGGTGGATGGCGCAGAGCGCATTGCCATCGCAGAAGGCGCAGCCGGTAACGACCGCTATTATGCATCGGTATATTACCTCAACGACTTCACCTACATCGAGAGCGACAGCTTTGAGCTGATACGCCTCACTGACATGTTCATGGAAGATCTGAAAGATGCGCAATATGTGAACCGCGGATACACCATGAACACCAGCCAGGGATATCCTACCGCAGAAAGCACCTGGGAGAACGGAAAGGCTTATATCCATACGCGGTCAGTGATCAAGGGCCCATACTATTTCTTCCTCTCAGCCTACACCACCACACCGGAAAGACCTGAACAATATTTTCAATCGCTCAAGCTGCAGGACTTTCAATACAGCAAACCCTTCACCGCCTATACTGACACTTCCCTGTATTTTACCGTAAGCACCATTTTCCCGGCGCCCGACACCACGCTGACCATGGACGAGATCGAATATGGCGGGTACAACGATTACGGTTACTACTACAAGAAAAATGACGATATCGACCGCAGCTATCTGCCCGAGACACGGTCCGCTACCTTCAGTTCAGAAGTTACGCCCGAGAACATTTTCGTGCAATACCACAAATATCATGACTACGTTTACTTCAAAGAGCCGGAAACTTTCTGGAACAGTTTTGATACGACATTCACCCGTTTCGACGGCTTCACGATGACACGACGCAAGTTCGTGGATGCGGGCCCTGTGCAAAGCCTGGAATTTATGCTGACCGACAGTTTCAGCACCAGAGGCATTTACAAAAAATTCATCCAAAAGGATAACGCACTGTTCCAGTTAAGCACCGTGATCGATACGGCCGGAGCGATATCACCTTTTGTTGTTGCATTTTATGATTCTTTCACCCCCAGCGACAGCGTGGACGGCCGCAGCATTTTTGAAAGTCCGGCCGACATGTTCTTCAGCAACCTGAACGGCAGCGACACCATGAAGCGCGAACAGGCCATCCGGTCCATCGACGTTGTGAATTTGAATGACACTGATGCCACGCGTCTCATCCAATGGATGCAGGACAGCGTTTATTATACCATGGAGCTTGATAAGCGTGAAAGCTTCATCCGCACGCTGGGAGACCTAAAACATCCGGATGTAGTTCCTGCGCTGAAGAAGATCTATGTGGATGCCGGAGACACCATGCAACTGCAAACCTCCGCCTTGCGGGCATTAAGCGGTATCCGCACCAAAGAAGCCACACAGGCCTTTACAGACCTGCTGTATATTGAAACACCGCTGGCCAAAAAGAATTATTCTTTCGGATGGCTGTTCTCCGGTTTCAACGATAGTCTGGAATTAGCGGAGATACTGTTCCCGGAGGCATTTGATTTTATTGCGTTCCCGGAATATCAATATCCTGTATACCGCATGCTGGCAGAACTGATGATCGACGACAGTACGAACATCCGGTTATATGAAGGCCAGATCAAACAACTGATCTCACAGGCCACTGCCGAATTAAAGCGTAACCTGTCCTATGAAGACGAGGACAGCTACAGCTACAACACCTATTCGAATGATCATTATTTCCCAAAACTGCGCGATATCACCGATAATGGGAAGAGTGCCTCAACCAGTTTTTATGGCAGTGATCTGGATAGCCACTTTGGTGAGCTATTCTATATTTTTAATGAGGACACCTATTCCGATCTATTGGTGACCATGGATGATGAGCCTGAACAATTCAACTGGGCGGAGTCATTGCTCGATCATTATTCGATACTGCTCACCCCCTTCTATGACGACCCTGCAGTGAAAAAGTATTTCGACCGTATTTTACGATCTGAGGAAGCGGAACTGAAACTCCATACAGCGCTCACCATGCTGGAAGCCGGGTTACCGGTGGCAGACAGTATATGGCTGAACATGCAGAAGGATCGTTCAACCCGGTATGCCGTGATCTCAGAACTAATAGAGATGGGCAGAAAGGATAAGATCGATACCGCGTATGGAAATCAGCGCATGCTGTGTGAAGGCATACTGTATCAGTATGAGCTGACAGAAGAAGGCGACAGTATTGCATTTGTGGACAAGCGATTCGTATCGACACCGGAGGCCGAAGGATATATCTATTTCTTCCGCAGCAAAATGGGTCGTGATAAAGGCTGGAGTTTAGACTGCACCGGTATACAACCGGCCGACACCACACAGATCGAAGTAGACCCCATGTTCATCCATTTCGGCAATGTGATACTGGATGATGCGGATATGGAGGAACAGATCGATGAGATACTCAGCAATCTGGAGCTTATCGGCAGATCCCGGGTTAGAATTACCTTTGGAAAAAAATCGGCGTCCTATTCCGATTGGGATGATTATTAAGCATGTACCGGCAGAAGGCAGTTAGAAGTGGTTTGTTGATGTTGCTGATGTTCGGGCACACCATTTTGGGTGCCCAGCAGCCGACAGTTGCGTATCCGCAACCGGAATACAGGATCAAGACCGGCACCGATCTGACGTTGATCGGCGTGATCATGGTCAGTTCCTTCACCTATTTGTATTGGACCAACGACGATCAACATCACTTCCGACAGGCCGCCATGTTATCCCCGGCATCACTGCCGGCGATCGATCAGTCCGCCGTGACCATCGATCGCGAGCGTGCCGACAAGGCGCGCGAGGCCAGCGACTATGTGGCCTTTGGTTCGATGCTGGCGCCGATGGCGGTGGTCCTCTCCTGTTATGACCATACGCCCGCATTACTGACGAACGGCTTTATGTATGCAGAAGGACTGGCGCTCACCGTAGCGCTTACTGCAAACCTCAAAACTCTGATCGACCGTCCGCGTCCACTGGTATATTCCGATGCATTCACCCGCGCCGAGCGCACGTCAACCGATGCCTGGCGCAGTATGCCGAGCGGCCACACTTCAACCACGGCGTTCAACACCTTTTTTGCTGCTGCGCTGGCAGATAAAATCCTATGGCGAAAAGAGCAAACAGGCTGGAGGATAGGCACATGGACGGCGGCGGCAGGAATTCCGATGGTGGCCGGTTATTTACGGATGGAGGCGGGTAAACATTTTCCTACTGACGTGATGGCCGGATATGCATTGGGTGCAGGATTGGGATTACTGATCCCCTATCTGCATACAAATGAATTTGCCGTGCAGGTTTATCCGGTAGCTACCGGTGAATACCGCGGATTACAATGGCAAGTTCAATTTTGAGCCGGTAGTGTGATGCCGATGGACTGCAGTTCTTCCACCGAAATGGTCGGCGGCACTATCCCCTGCTTCATTTTCTCCACTGCGAAGGAACCTGCACGCCAGGCATCTGATTCCGTTGCGAACGGATGCACACCCGGAACGGCAGGGATATGTGTCTGATGCACGAACAGATTGCCGTCCACATAAATATCGTAGCCGTAACCGCCATCCACATCGATCGTCTTGCAGTCGTAACGTGTTTCCGGTGCAGGCTGTTCAGCAGCGGCTGCAGGCTTCGAGGCCGGTATTTGCTGCTCTGCGCCATCAGTGCAACTCATGCTACAGCACACGACGATTATCCAAACTAATTGCAGTCGCATACCCATCATTTGATCACTACAAATTTAGCGGTCGCACGCATATCGTCCTGCACCACGACACAATGATAGGTGCCGGCTTGCAGCCTGTCGGTCCCGATGGTCAATTGCCACTGTTCCGGCGCTGCGTTGTGTGTGATGCTGCAAAGGTCAGTTACATTTCTGCCCTGCATATCAAACACCAGCACATCCACCTGTCCGGCTGCTTCCAGCGCGACACTCAGCACGGTATACGTGTATGCCGGATTTGGCGCCACCTGTATCGATGGTGAAGATCCGAATGGATCGGAAATGGCAATGGTGGTATCTATCGGTTTAGGATCAGTAGTATCGCCCCACATCCAGATATCGTAATAAAAAGAGGTGTCGTAACCCATGCCGATAAACGCCAGGGTATCTACAACGAATGCCGCCGCATTACTGCGCGAACCTCCGGGGAAGTCGGGCAGTTGCGTCCATACATCTGCGATGGGGTCATAAGAATAAAAATCAGAGCGGTTGGTGAAGGTGGTGTCGTAACCGCATGTAAAGTAGCCGATGCCATTCAGTGCAAATCCGGTAGCGCTATAGCGCGGCGACCCGATGAAATCGGCGCGTGCATTCCAAATATTCAGGTTGGGATCATACACATAAAAGTCGTTGGTGAACGCACCATCATCTCCCGTACCTACATAAGCGAGTCCGCCGATAACGAAGGATGCACTCAATCTGCGCGGCGTGCCGATGAAATCGGCTTTTTGTGTCCATGCGCCGGTAGTAGTATCCATTTCCCAGAGATCCTTTCGGTATCCGGTGGCATCCTGTCCCAGACCGATATAGCCCTTATCATTGATGGAAAAGCCGACAGCGCAGCGCCGGTCGATATCGGCAACGTTACCCCTTAGCACCCAGGTATTGTTTGTCTTATTGTACTCCCACACATCCTTGAGAAAGGGATCGCCGCCTTGTCCGGTGCCCACATAACCTTTGTTGCCGATCGTGAAGGATGCTGCGCAATTGCGTTCCATGCCCTCCCCTACTATACCACCCAGACTTTCGGTCTGTGTCCATGCATCCGTTACCGGATCATACATATAAAAACTGCGTCGGTAATCTTCACCATCGTAACCGGCGCCGATAAATCCCTTATCCATAAAACTAAAACTCACAACAGCACTACGTCCGTCGCCCGGAAAATCCGCTTTTTGTTCCCAGGCGAGCACCTGTGCATCAGCCGCATGCGATGCGAGGAGTGCGGCCGTGCATAACAGTAAATATTTTTTCATAACAGGTAATGGTTGCATTAATTGATCATGATCTTCCCCGATGTAAATTCCAGCGCTCCTGCAGTATCCTGTGTGCGCACTTCATACACATATATGCCCTGTGCCAGGCCGAAGGGTCGCGTATCCAGTGCGTTGCCGCCGGAAATATCTTGCGACACCACCACCTGACCCGAAGCAGAATAAATGGTTACCACCACGGTAGCTGATTCAGGGAGTTCCTGCAGCTGGATGACAGGAGCCGTTAGGCCGTTGTTGAGCACCAGCGCGGAGAGACGGTGTTCATCGTTCTCTTCGTCGAACAGGAAAAAGGGTTTGTATTTGAAGAAATTCCGTTTCACCCCATCAGGCCCTTTTCCTATCCCCACATAACCGTAACCGCCGATGGTAAAAGCAACACATGACCTTCGCTCAGAACCCGGCAGATTCGCTTTCTGCATCCAGGTATCGGTGAGCGGATCATATTCATACAAGTCCTTCTGATAGCCACCATCCGAGCCCATGCCGATATAGCCGCGGCCGTTGATGGAAAACGCGGCAGGATTGAACCGCGCAGAACCCGGGAAGGGCGCTTTCTCCGTCCACGTGTCGGTTTGCGGATCGTATTCCCAGAAGTCGTTCAGAAAATAATTCTCATCAGAACCGCATCCCACATATCCTTTTCCATTGCAGGAGAAAGCGGCCACACCGTAGCGCACACCGCCGGGAAAATCTTCCTTCTTCACCCAGTCGTCGGCCAGCGGATCATATTCCCACAGTTCATCGGTATACCAGCTTGAGCCCAATTTTCCGCAGACAACATAGCCTTTGGTGTTGGTGCTGAATGCGTTGGCGTAATAAATACCATAACCAGAATTACCTTCAAAATCATCTTTGGCGGTCCAGGTGTTGGTGATGGGATTGTATTCAAAAAAATCTTTTTTCTTGGTGCCTGACCATGCGATAAAACCATTCAACCCGGTGCCCACATATCCGCGGTTACCGATGGTGAAGGCGATAGCATCACGGCGCTGAGAGCCGGGGAGATCGGCCTTTTGCGTCCAGGTGTTGGAACCCGGATCATATTCCCAAAAATCCTTTTTACAGGTGTTGGTAGAATCCACACCCGTGCCGACATATGCGCGGCTGCCGATGACAAATGCAACGGCGCGTTCGCGTTCACCGGCGCCAAAATCGGCGATGGGTGACCAGGTGTTTTGTGCATGCAACTGCTGAGCGATGCTGCACAAAAACAATACGACCAGAGCGGTAGCGGTTTTATATGCAGTCATGTCATTGTTGTTTGAGTTGCCAAAGGTCTTTCAGGTTCGTACCGCTGGTGCCGGTGCCGCAATACCCTACATTATCGATCACGAACGATGCCATGTAGCGTCTGGCCATGCCGGGAAACTCAGGTACGGCCAGCCAGGTATCGGTAGCGGGATCGTATTCCCACCAGTCGTCGTAATTCGTACCGCTGGAATAATCATCACCCGTGCCGATATAGCCTTTTCCATTGATGGAAAATCCTGTCGCTTCCTGCCGTGTGGGACCGGGGACCTCTGCTTTTTCTGTCCATGTATTGGTGATGGGATCGTAGGCATAGAAATCATCCGTTGAACCATAGGCATTGCCTGTGCCTACATATCCGACATTGCCGATGGCGAAACCAACTGCGGCAATGCGTCCGGCGCCGGGAAGATTTGCTTTTTGCACCCAGTCATCGGCAACCGGGTCATATTCCCACAGATCTTTTTTGTAGTTGATGCCATCGCTGCCCGTGGCCACATATCCTTTACCATTGATGGCAAAGGCTACTGCACCATGGCGGTCGCTGCCCTCAAAGGTGGCTACCTCAGTCCACGTATTCGTTTTCTGATCGTAGGCATAGAATTCATCATGTTCATTGAAATAGGGATCGCGTCCGGTGCCCACATAGGCGATGTTATTGATGGTGAACGCCACACACTGCAGCATTTTACCACCCGGAAAATCGGCCTTCTGCGCCCAGGTATTGGTTGCAGGGTCGTATTCCCAAATATCTTCGAACAGGATATCTACCACTGAATTGTAGTGCCCCAACCCCATATAGCCGCGTTTTCCAACGGAAAAGCCGATAGCCCTATGACGGGCTTCACCACCGAAATTGGATTTTTCTGTCCACACCAATTCCGCATGGGCAATGGGTCCGGAGCACAGGAGGAGTATGGCGAGCAATCGCCTTGTGCGCAGGTGCATCAGGTTATGCGGTAGTTTATTCATCGTTATATATACGTATAGAGCCAATACTTAACCCCCGTGGGTAAGCTAATGCAATGAGCCGACGCCGGTGTTAAGGGAACAATTCCTTCAGCTTCTGTTCCCTGTAGCTGAAGATACCGGCTAGCTGACGACGAATGAAGAGGGCATTCGCTAGTGTGCCGAGAATGCCAAATGGCGGCTGGTAGGTGACGATATCGCGCATGCGCACGCCATTGGGTGCAGGCTCAAGATGATGTTCGTGATGCCACATGCGATACGGACCAACGCGCTGTTCATCAACAAAATATTTACCCGGCTCCACATGGGTGATCTCGGTGACCCAGCGCATGGGTATGCTCAGTATCGGGCTGACCGTGTATTGAATGATCAATCCCGGGTAGACGTTATCCGGCAGATCGGGAGTATGTACATGAAATCCCATGTGATCGGGGGTGATCACTTTGAGGTTATGCGGATCGGAAAGAAATTTCCAGGCTGCTTCCTGTGTGATAGGCAGTATTTGTTCGGTGCGGATCTGATAGACTCCCATAGTTGATTTATCGAATGGCGGACATACCGCCGTCAATGTGTAAGATCTCTCCTGTCATCCATGCAGATGCCGGAGACAGTAAATATACGGCAGCAGCAGCCATATCCTCCGCCGTGCCGATTCGTTTCAGCGGGTACCGCTGAGCATTAGCCTGACGTTTTTCCTCTGTATTGAGCAGTGCTGCTGCCAGTGGTGTATCGGTGAGTCCGGGCGCAATGGCATTCACGCGGATGGCCGGCGCCCATTCTGCTGCGAGTGCACGTACCATTCCTTCCAGGGCTCCTTTGGCAGCGCTCACCAGTGTGTGCATGGTAAATCCATGCTGTACGGCTACCGTACTGAATGCCACCACGGCAGCATGATCGCTTTTCTTCAGTGCGGGATAAGCCG
>DAIMYJ010000082.1:0-13245 GCA_036734545.1 Chitinophagales bacterium | reverse complement strand
AGAGGTGAGTGGTGAATATAGATCAGAGCACGCAAGCGATATGCATAATTAAACCTCTACAAAAGCGCCCTCTCCTACTCTCCCGAATACTCGGGACTGCGCTGTGCTTCATCGGCTAATCCCGAGTACTCGGGACTCCGCTGCGCTTCGTTGGCTCATTTGCTAATCGGCTAATTTCCCAACTCCTAACTTATGCATCATCAACCCTGCAATACCTGCTGCGCGGGTTTTCATGAGATCGGCGCGGGGGCCGCGGTAGTTTTTGTCGATGGTGGTGTTGAAATGCAGCAGCCAGCGTTCGAAATGTGTGGCGGTTAGGGGTGACTGCTCATGGAGGGTAAAATGCGGGGTCATGGCATTGCGTGTATATTCTTTGGTGCCCAGCACGATGCTCTCCCAAAAATCGATGATGATAGGGGTATGCACCTCCCAGTGCACTTTAGCCACTTCATCGAACAGATATCCCAGTTGCGGATCGCGCCGCACCTCGGCATAGAAGGCCGTGATGATATCGGTGATATCGCCTCTGTTGCGGATATCGGTCTTTACGCGGCAGGCCATTGCGTTTGGATGGTGTTCGCCTGACTCAGGATCTTATGGATGGGACATTTGTTGGCCACGGACAGCAGGCGGGTATGCTGCTCTTCGCTCAGCGCCGATGTGCAGCGTATGGTGCGCTCGAACGAGCGGGTTCCGTCGGCCGTGGTGATCAGCCGCACATCCACATGCAGGGTGCCGGTATCCCAGCCTTTGCGGTTGGCATACATGCGCAGCGTGATGGTGGTGCAGGAGGCCAGGCTCATGCACAGGAGGGTGTCGGGCGAAGGGCCGGTGTTCTGCCCGCCTTTTTCCAGCGGTTCATCCGCCACCAACTGAAAACCCGCAGTTACCAGCTGCGTAGCATAGGTACCCGGCAGCAGGGTGCCGGAAACAGCAATAATATCTTCCATATCGTTCTCTTTGTCAATGCCCACAATACTATGCACAAACACGCGGCCATGCGATTAACGCACCTTATCAGGGCCTTAACCTTTTTTAACTTTGACGCTCAAATATAAGCACCGCGAAGCGTGTTAACTGTGTAAATTTGTAACCCTTTTTGTGCGACAAGACCAAACCTACAATTTATGGATGCAGCGATATCTACCGATATCAGGGAGTTGAATGAACGGATACATCAGGAAAGCGCCTTTATCGATCTTTTGCGCCTGGAAACAGGCAAAGCCATTATCGGTCAGAAATACATGATCGACCGCCTGTTGCTGGGTCTGCTCTCACAGGGGCATATCCTGCTGGAGGGTGTTCCGGGACTGGCCAAAACGCTGGCCATCAAAACACTGGCCTCTGCCATCAACGCAAAATTCTCGCGTATACAGTTCACCCCTGACCTGTTACCGGCCGACCTCATCGGCACCATGATCTATAATCAGAAGGAAAATAATTTCACCGTGAGGAAGGGGCCCATCTTCGCCAACTTCATTCTTGCGGATGAGATCAACCGCGCGCCGGCGAAAGTGCAGAGCGCATTGCTCGAGGCCATGCAGGAAAAGCAGGTGACGATCGGCGAAACCACTTACAAGCTGGAAGAACCTTTCCTGGTGCTCGCCACACAAAACCCGATCGAGCAGGAAGGTACCTATCCCCTGCCCGAAGCGCAGGTAGACCGTTTTATGCTCAAGGTGGTGATCAACTATCCCGAAAAGGAAGAAGAGAAACTGATCATCCGCCAGAATGTGAGCGGTGCGGTGCAGGCCATCTCGCAGATCGTAAAGCCGGAAGAAATATTGCGCGCACGCGATCTGGTGCGCGAAGTGTATATGGATGAAAAGATCGAGAATTATATTCTCGACATTGTTTTCGCCACACGCAATCCTGACGCCTACAGGCTCACCAAGATCAAACACCTGATCGCCTACGGCGGATCGCCGCGCGCCTCCATCAACCTCGCCATGGCCAGCAAGGCATATGCCTTCATCAAGCGCCGCGGATATGTGATCCCGGAAGATGTGCGGGCCGTTTGCCGCGACGTGATGCGCCATCGCATCGGACTTACCTATGAGGCGGAGGCCGAGAACATCACATCGGAAGACATCATTGCCGAGATCCTCAACGTAGTGGAAGTACCATAAATCCGAACAGGGCCTTATGGATAAAGCTACATTGCTGAAAAAGGTCAGACTGATCGAGATCAAAACCAAAGGTATCTCGCAGAATATCTTTTCGGGTGAATACCATTCCGCCTTCAAAGGCCGGGGTATGAGTTTCAGCGAGGTGCGTGAATACACCTTCGGCGATGACGTGCGCAATATCGAATGGAACGTGACCGCCCGCATGCATCATCCTTATGTAAAAGTATTTGAGGAAGAACGCGAGCTCACCGTGATGCTGCTGATCGATATCAGCCGTTCGGCATTCTTCGGCACCCAAAAGCAGACCAAGAACGCCCTCATCACCGAGATCGCCGCCGTGCTCAGCTTTTCGGCCATCAATAACAACGATAAGGTGGGTGTGATCCTGTTCTCCGACCGCATCGAGAAATTCATCCCCCCTAAAAAAGGAAAATCACATATCCTGCGCATCATCAGTGATCTGCTCGAAACAGATCCGCAGGGCACCGGCACCGACATCGCGCTGGCGCTCGAATATTTCAATAATGTGGTCAAGAAAAAAAGCATCGCTTTCATCTTCAGTGATTTCTTCGACCGCGATTATGACAAGCCGCTGATGGTCGCTGCGCGGAAGCACGATGTGATCGGCGTGCACATTCATGACAAGCGTGAGGAGGAATTACCGGATGCCGGCATCATCCGCATGCATGATGCAGAGACCGGCACCACCACCTGGGTGGATACGCACGATACGGCAACGCGTAAAGCCTATCGCAAATATTTTCTCGACAACCTGCACTATTTCAAAAACACTTTTCTGCGCTCCGGTGCCGACACCATCAGCATCCATAGCCAGAAACCCTATATCAACGAACTCCATAGCTTTTTCAGAAAAAGGATCATGATGCGATAGGATATGAAGCGGGGATCATTTGGCATAGCGTTGTTCTTCATCACACTGCTGCATACACAGGCACAGGTGACACTCCGTGCCACTGCCGACCGCGACATGTATGCCATCGGTGATTACATCACGGTCACCTTCACGCTGCAGGGCACTGCTTCCATGCAATTTTTCTGGCCGGAAGATGCGGGGATGAGCGACTATGATCTTATCTCTGCCAAACCATTGGATACACTGGTCAGCGGAAATGCCCTGACACTGACGAAGGAGCTCATCATCAGTATCTATGATGCCGGCGACGCGTATTTCCCTTCAGTGGAAATTCCGTACACCATACCCAACGACACCACGCGTTATGCGGTGCGTTCAGATTCACTGCTCCTCCGTATCCAGGGAATAGAAGTGGACACCACACAGGCCATCAAACCCATCACCGATGTACTGGAGGTGGAAGTGCGTAACGACCTGTGGTGGAAGATACTGGTAGCCATCCACATCCTCTTCATCATCGGATTCCTGATCTGGTTCTTTTTCATCAGGAAAGAAACCGGGCCTGTCACTAAAGCACCTGCACCTGTACTGCCTATCACCGATCGTTATCTCAACCGACTGATCGCGCTCGAGCAGCAGAAACTGTGGCAGCAGGAGAAGCGCAAGGAATATTATTCCGCACTCACGGATATTTTGCGACAGTATCTCGAAGAGCGTTTCGGCTTCACGGCGATGGAGCGCACATCCGATGAGATCCTGATGCAAATAGAACACCATCCCGAAACACGGGAGCAGGCGGTATCGATACGCTATGTGCTGGACATGGCCGACATGGCCAAGTTCGCCAAATCGCAGCCATTGCCGGATGAGAACATCCGCGCCATGGAGCTGGTAAAACAATTTGTTTCCGTTACACGGCCCGCGCCGGTGATCAATGAACAGGCATGATGGAGTGGATGCAGGACATACGATTCGCCGACCCCTGGTTCTTTCTGCTGTTGCTGTTGATACCGGTGTATCTGTATCTGCAGCGAAAAAAACCGGTTGAACGACGTGTTACATGGCGCGTGTCCACCCTCGAAGGCATCGGACGCAGACCCTCTGGTCGTGCACGCTGGATGTTCCTGCTTCCCATATTGCGCATGCTCGGATTCATCACCCTTGTGATCGCACTCGCGCGCCCGCAAACGGGCTTTTCGAATAAGCGCGTGTATGCCGAAGGCATCGACATCATGCTGGCGCTCGACGTATCGCCCAGTATGTATGCCATCGACTTCAAGCCCAATCGTATGGAGGCGGCAAAAGCGGCAGCGATCGAATTTATTGAAGGCCGTCCCAACGACAGGATAGGGCTGGTGGTTTTTGCCGGCGAGGCGTTCACGCAATGTCCGGCCACACTTGATCACTTCATGCTGAAGCAGCAGGTGGAAACCGCCGACAACTGGTATCTGAAAGACGGCACGGCGATAGGCGACGGCCTGTTCATGGCGGTGAACCGTTTGGCCGACAGCACACAAACCGGCACCAAAGTGATCATCCTGCTGACCGACGGTGTGCGCGTGGGCGGAAAATTCTCGCCGCTGGATGCAGCCAATGCAGCGCAGCAACTGAACATGCGCGTGTATACCATTGGCGTGGGTACACAAACCAATCGCCCCATCCCCGTAGTGGATAAAAACGGGCGCCGCATTTTTGAACTCGATCCGCGCATCTCCTTTGATGCACCCATGCTGCAGGAAGTGGCAGGCATGACCGGCGGAAAATATTTTGAGGCTACCTCCAAAGAAAAACTGATCGAAGTATATAAAGAGATCGACCAGATAGAAAAACAAAAAATATCCGTTGACATCACGCAGCGGTACGACGAGCATTATTTCTACTTTGCACTGGTGGGATTGATCCTCCTGCTGGCAGAGCTATTCCTCACCCACACCCTTTTCCGATCACTCACCTGATGGCATTCGAACATCCCGACATATTATTCCTGTTGTTCCTGCTGCCGGTGCTGTTGCTGGTGTTCGTGCTGTACCTCCGCTGGCGTCGCAGCGCAATAGCGCGCATCGGCGATCCGGCTTTGGTGGTGCAGGGGATGGACCGCCCTTCGGATAAGCGCAAGTGGATCAAATTCAGTTTACTGCTGGCAGCCGTTGCCTGCATCATCTTCGGGCTTGCCAATTTGCGTATCGGCGCGAAGAAGCAACAGATCAAAGGAGAGAGTGCCGAGGTGATCATCTGTTTCGATGTATCGAACAGCATGCTCGCCGAAGACGTAAAACCGAACCGTCTTACACAGGCCAAGTTCATGACGGCGCAGCTCATCGAAGAGCTCGCCTCGAACAAGATCGGTCTGATCGTTTTTGCCGGCAACAGTTATGTGCAGATGCCCCTCACCCGCGATGCCCGCGCCGCGCTGATGTATCTCGACGGTATCAATACAGGCAGCGTGCCCACGCAGGGAACGGCCATCGGGAGTGCTATTGAAACTGCCCTCGTGGCTTTTGAGGAAGGGGGTGAGGAGGACGGAAAAAAAGGCAGGGCCATCATCATCATCACCGACGGGGAAAGCCATGATGCCTCCGCCGCAGAGATGGCACAGAAAGCAGCGGCACAAAACATCAAGATCATCACGCTGGGTGTGGGCACTTCTGAAGGAGCACCCATTCCCATGCGCCGCGGCAATATGGTTGACGGCTTCAAAAAAGACCGCAACGGCAACACCGTACTCACCCGCCTCGACGAGGACCTCATGCGCAACCTCGCTACCGAAGCCGGCGGTGAATACCGTAACATTGCCGAAGGCCGTGAGGTGGTGTCGGATGTATACGACATCATCGACAGCCTCGACAAAACAAAGGACGGTGAATATACGTATACCGAATACGCCAATCACTTTCAACTGTTCCTCGCCATCGGGGTGCTGTTGCTGATCATAGAATTCTTCCTCAGCGACAAAAAACCAAAATGGGTGGAACGCGTTAAAATCTTTGACTGATATGTCTGCACGAATACAATACCTCCTGCTCCTTGCCCTCCCCTTCGCGGGGTTACAGGGATCGTATGCGCAGTCGGCGGAGGAACTGATCCGTCAGGGCAACGAACAATACCGCAAGCAGGATTACACCGGCGCTCAATCGAATTACGAAAAGGCCGGCGACGCGGTGGAAGGCATGTACAACCTCGGCAACGCCCTGTATGCGCAGCAGCAATACGAGAAAGCCGCTGAACAGTTCAACAAGGCCGCTGCACAAAGCACTGACCCGGCCGTGCGCTCGGGCGCCTATCACAACCTGGGCAATGCCTTATTGCAGCAAAAAAAATATCAGGAGAGCATCGACGCCTACAAAAAAGCACTGCGCGATGCCCCTTCCAATGCCGATACCAAGTATAATCTGGCCTACGCTCAACAGATGCTGAAAAAACAACAGCAACAACAGCAGCAGAAGCAGGATCAGCAAAAGAAGGATCAGAAGCAGGACCAGAAGAACAAACAGCAGCAGGATCCGCAAAACAAGCAGAACGATCAGAACAAACAGAACGAACCGGATCCGAAGGATATGTCCAAGGAAGAACTGGACCGCGTATTGAAATCATTGAATGAAGATGACAAAGCGGTGCAGGATAAAGTGAACAAACAAAAAGCAAAACCCGCAGGAGGTGATCCTGAGAAAGACTGGTGATATGCGTGTGATAGGGATGATCATCATGTGTGTGGTGTTTGCCGCACAGGTATCCGCACAGGCCACACTGTCAGCCACGGTCAACAAGAACAAGGTGAGCGTGAGCGAACGGTTCCAGTATACCGTTACCCTTACCAATGGCAACAACCCCAAAGATTTTCGCTCTCCGGGATTTCAGGATTTCCTGGTGCTGGGCGGCCCCAATCAGTCGAGCAGCTTTCAAAGCATCAACGGTGTAGTAACACAATCTATTTCCTACAGTTATATCCTGCAGCCGCGCAATACCGGTAAATTCACGATCGGTGCGTCGTATATTAAGGTGGGTGATAAGACACTCAGTTCGCAACCCATTACCATCGAAGTGACCGACGGCCCGCCACCCACCGCCGGCGCACAGCAGAAAAGCAGCAGTAACAAACCTTCTTCCGATGCTGCGGAGGATGTGGAAACCTACCTCCGCAATAACATACTCATTCGCACCGAACTCAGCGACGCCGATATCTATGAGGGCGAGAGTTTCACTGTCACCCTGAAGCTCTGCATCCCGAACGACGGCACCATCTATGGCCCGCGCGCCTTTCAGAATCTGAAGACACCTGCTTATGACGGATTTTACGCGGAAGACATCGAATCCAACAACGAACAATTCAAAACCGAGATCATCAACGGACGCTCGTATCGCTGCGGCATCATCAAGCGCACCGTGCTCACACCGCAACGCAGCGGCAACCTGATCATCGACCCGTTCACCATCGACGGATTGTTTGCCGTGCAGGTGAAAAAACAACGCAGCAAATCCGGTGATCCGTGGCAGGACATGCTCAATGATTTTTTCTCTGATCCGTTCGGCAGCACGACACGGGAAGTGATGGTCCCGCTGGCATCGAAGACCACGGCCGTTACCGTGAAGCCCCTGCCATCGGGAGCGCCGGCCAACTTCAATGGTGCGGTGGGAAGGTTCACGATGAAAACACAGATCAGCGGCACCTCCACACGCACCGACGAGCCCCTCACCTATCGCATCACCATTCAGGGCAGCGGCAATCTGCAATTATTCAATGCGCCGCAACTCAGCTTACCGCCGGGATGGGAAACCTACGATCCGAAAGTGGCAGAAAGCAGCGGACAAAAAACATTTGAATATTTATTGGTGCCGCGCTCACCGGGAAAATTCGAGATACCGGCATTTACCTGGTCCTATTTTGATCCGTCCGGTAAAAAATATGTAACACTCACCTCTGACGCCTATCCGGTGGAGGTGACGCCCGGTCCGGGATATAACCCCAACGCGAGCAACTACAGCGCGAACAAGGAGAATGTGGAAGTGCTGGCAGAAGACATCCGCTACATCAGCAAGGAAAATCCCGTATTCGGCAAACGCGGCAACGGCATGTCGGGCGGATTATTTTTATTGCTCACGGGATTGCCATTTGCCGGCGGCATAGGATTATTTGTGTTCACGCTGCGTCAGCGCCGACTCCAAAGCGATGTGCGTGCCATGCGTGCGGCGGGGGCGAACACGCAGGCGAAAAAACGTCTGCAGAAAGCGGCCGTATTCCTGCAACAGGATCAGTCGCGACCATTTTATGACGAGACCGTTCGCGCCCTGTGGGGATACCTCAGCGACAAACTGCATATTCCGCAACATGCACTTTCCAAAGAGAACATCCGCCAGGTGCTCACTAAGCATCAGGTGAGTGAATCCACCATAAGCGCATTTTTGCAGTTGCTGGACGACTGTGAGATGTCGCTATTCGCACCGCCGACGCAACACAGCGGACTGCAACAGGTTTATGACAAGGCTTCAGCCATGATCAGTGCACTTGAAAAAGAGATCCGATGAAAAAGATCCTGCTGACCATCACCGCTTTTCTGCTCCTCACTGCCGTGCACGCAGAGACTGCCGACACCGCAGCTATCGACACTACCAGTGTATCGTATGCCAATGTGATGTACGAACAGGGTAAATATGCCGAAGCCGTGCAGGTGTATGAAAGTCTGCTTGCGGCAAACGGGCCTAGCGCGGTATTGTATTATAATGCCGGCAACTGCTATTATCGTCAGCGGCAACTGGGTAAAAGCATCTTATACTACGAGCGCACATTATTCCTCGATCCGGGCAATGATGATGCAGCATATAATCTGGAACTCGCCAACCGCCTCACGCGGGACAAAATAGATGCCCCGCCCGAATCCTTATTTCATATCTGGTGGCGTAATTACATCACGATCACCAAAACAGGCACGTGGAGTACGGTGGCCATTATTTGTATGTGGCTGTCGCTGGGCGCGTGGGCGGTGTATCTGCTGCCGGCATTCCGCAACCTGCAGCGCATCGGCTTCTTTGGTGCAGCGATCACTTTACTGATCGGCCTGCTGAGCATCATCGGTTTCTTTGGCAGGAAAGCATACGACGAGCAAAACACCTACGCCATTGTGATGAGCCCCAGCAGTATCATCAAGAGTGAACCTACGGAGACCAGCACCAATCTGGCGTTGCTGCATGAAGGATTTAAACTGCAAATGATCAGCCGTGAAGAGAACTGGACGGAAG
This sequence comes from Chitinophagales bacterium, assembly GCA_036734545.1. Classification (GTDB taxonomy): domain Bacteria; phylum Bacteroidota; class Bacteroidia; order Chitinophagales; family BACL12; genus UBA7236. The sequence continues at coordinate 4,011 of DAIMYJ010000082.1, read as the reverse complement.
TGCGCATGCCGGATGGCGTGGTAGGCTGGATACGCAATGCCGATCACCTGCCCATCGATCCCTTTATATCGGGAACACGTTAGCCGCGAGCATAAAGCTGAAAAATCCGGTGAGGTAGCCGAGATATACCTCGCGCTCGGTATGTGCTTTCAGCGCCAGACGCGCAGCACCCACACATCCTGCACAGATCACCGTGGCGATCAGTATCGGCAATACATCAATATATGTATAAGGGAACAACACCAGCATGAACGCCACGAGTCCGCCGGCGCCGGTGGTATGCATGCTCACTTTCACCACGAGGATGTTGATCATAAAATCAACGAACAGCGCGATGGTGGAGCCTAAAAGAATATAAGTGACCTGAGTATTGAATCCTTCCTTATAAAAAACAAAGAAGGCCCAGATATAAAAGAATCCGCTGGCGATATACGGGATGATGCGCTCCTGCCGGTCGTACACACTCACCGACTTGATGAACTTCAGGGCTACGAGCAGCGCAATGGTGATGGCCGGAAATACGAACGTGAGCAGACCCACGCGCAGCAGCATCAGGATGTTGGCACCTTTGTCGGCAAACGCATACGGGTTGGCATAGATCACGAACAGCGTGCCATAGAACGGCAACAGCAGCGGCAGAAAGACGATGGAAAAAAAGTGGCCGAAAATCTTTTTGATCATAATTCCTTCCTTAATCTGGCCACCGGAATATCGAGTTGCTCGCGGTATTTCGCCACCGTGCGGCGGGCGATGTTGTATCCGCGTTTGCGCAGGTCATCCATCAGCTCCTGATCGCTGAGCGGATTTTTCTTGTCTTCTCCTTCGATCAGTTCTGACAGGATCTTTTTCACTTCACGCGTGCTCACCTCTTCACCGGATTCGGTGGACAGAGATTCACTGAAGAAGAATTTCAACGCGAAAGTGCCGAACTCGGTCTGCACATATTTGCTGTTGGCCACACGGCTCACCGTGGAGATGTCGAGCCCCGTTTTCTCCGCGATATCTTTCAGGATCATCGGGTTGAGCTGCGTTTCATCACCGGTCAGGAAGAAATCATACTGATGCTGCATGATCTCATACATCGTGCTCCACAGGGTATGCTGACGCTGCTTGATGGCATCAATGAACCACTTGGCGGCGTCGATCTTTTGTTTGATGAAGAGGATGGCCTCTTTCTGTTTTTTATCTTTTTCCTTGCTGCGCTTGTAGTCCACCATCATATCCATGAAATCGCGGCTTACGCGCAGCTCCGGGGCGTTGCGGCTGTTCAGTTTGAGTTCCAACTCGCCGTTGTTGTTCACGATGGTGAAATCAGGGATGATGTACTGATACATCGCGCCGCCGTCTTCTTTTGCGCTGCCGCCGGGTTTAGGATTCAGGCGGGTGATCTCGGCGATCACGGGCTTGAGTTCTTCCTCATTTACCTTGAGGTGGCGGGCGAGTTTTTCGTAGTGCTTCTTGGTGAACTCATCGAAATAATTCTCGATCACATGCATGGCGAGTTTCACCGCTTTAGTTTGCGTTTTGCGCTCGAGCTGCAGCAGCAAACACTCCCGCAGGTCGCGTGCGCCCACACCCGGAGGGTCGAAGCCCTGGATGAGGTCGAGTAATTCGAGTATCTCGTGCTCATCGGTGATCACATTCTGTGAGAACGCGAGATCATCCACTATGGCCGAGATATCACGGCGCAGGTAACCGTCGTCGTCGATACTGCCCAGGATCTGCTGTGCGATCTTCTCCTTGCGGTCATCCATCTCGCACATGCCCAGCTGCTTCGACAGGTTCTCGTGGAAGCTGTCGGTAACGGCATAGGGTGTGGTGCGGTTATCTTCTTCATCGTCGCCGTAATTATCATCACGGGTCTTGTAATCGGCAACGTCGTCTTCGTTGATGTAGTCGTCGAGGTCCAGCTCCTCACTATCGCGGGTTTCTTCGGCATCGCCGTCGCCGCCTTCCTCGCCTTTCTCCTCTTCGCGGAATACTTCATCGAGGCTGCCCGGGTCCTGCTCATCGCGGTCGCCCTCTTCCAGTGCGGGGTTGGCCTCCAGTTCCTCCTTGATGCGCTGTTCCAGCTGGTCAGTAGGCACCTGCAGCAGCTTCATGAGCTGGATCTGCTGTGGCGACAGCTTCTGCAGGAGTTTCTGGCTTAAGCGCTGGTTCAACATAAGGCCTCAAATTTACGGTGATTTTCGCAGTGGTGACAGGTTTTTTCGCATTGCAGTATTGCGAATTATTTGCTATTAAATAGCGTTATGCAGGCCTGAACACAAGCAAAATTCATCGTAATTTTGCCGGTTCCTTAACACTTTTGATATGTCGATAGAAAAATTTCAATATATCCGCTCGCTCCAAGCCCATGAAGGCCAGATGGTGATGATCAAGGGATGGGTGAGCAACAAGCGCGAAAGCAAGGGCCTCGTGTTCCTGATCATGCGTGACGGCAGCGGATTCGCGCAGTGCGTGGTGGATGCCGCGCAGGTGAGCGAGGAGCAGTTCGAAACGGCCAAGCGCCTGACCCTCGAAAGCTCGCTGAGCCTGCAGGGTATCGTGGTGAAGGACGAGAAGCAGCTCGGCGGCTACGAGATCCGGGTGACTGCCCTGGAGGTGATCCAGGTGGCGCAGGATTATCCCATCGCGAAAAAAGAGCACGGCGTGGAATTTCTCGTGGAGAACCGCCACCTCTGGCTGCGCAGCCGCAAGCAGTGGGCGATGATGCGCGTGCGCAACCGCGTGATCTTTGCCATCCACAATTTCTTTCAGCAAAATGATTTCCTGCAGATGGATGCCCCCATCTTCACCGGCAACGCCTGTGAGGGTACCTCCACCCTGTTCGAGACCGATTTTTACGGCCGCCCTGCATATCTGAGTCAGAGCGGACAATTATACGGCGAAGCGCTGGCGATGGCGCACGGTAAGATCTATACGTTTGGTCCCACCTTCCGCGCCGAAAAATCCAAAACGCGCCGCCACCTCTCCGAGTTCTGGATGATAGAACCCGAAATGGCCTTCTACGATCTCGACATGAACATGGACCTGATCGAAAAATTCCTGAAGTATGTGGTGAAAGATGTGACATCGAACTGTCAGGAAGAACTCACCATCCTTGAGCGCGACACCACCTTCCTCGAGAATGCGGTGAATATGAAATTCCCGCGCATCCACTACGATGATGCCGTGGCGATGATCCGCGGAGAAAAGGATGTGGACGGCCGCAACAGCATTCAGCTCCTCGAGCAGGACCTCGCTGCCATCAAAGAACGCATGGCAGAGATCGAAAAAGAGATCTCCGATCGCGAAGCGCGCATCGCTGCGGGCAATATGAAGCAGGGTGAGGTGAACTTCAACCGCAACAAGATCGACACGCTGAAGAACGAGATCAAAGAGCTGGAAGAAAAAGCGAATAATATTCCGCAGTGGCTCAACAGCGCGAGGAACTTTGTGCATGGCAACGACTTCGGCGGCAGTGATGAGACCGTGCTCACACGCATGTTCTCCTGCCCCATCATGGTATACAACTGGCCTGCAGCCGTAAAGGCCTTCTACATGAAACGCGATCCCAAAGATCCGCGCTACGTGAAGGGTGTAGACGTGCTCGCACCCGAAGGCTACGGCGAGATCGTAGGCGGTGCCGAGCGTGAAGACAACTACGAAATGCTCCTCGAGCGTATCCACCACGAGCAATTACCGGTGGAAGCCTTCGAATGGTATCTCGACCTCCGCAAATACGGCACCGTTCCCCACGCCGGCTTCGGCCTCGGCCTCGAGCGCATGGTGCTCTGGATCAGCGGCGCTCAACACATCCGCGAAGCAATTCCGTTCCCGAGATTCTACGGCAGGTTGGAACCGTGATGGTGAGTGGTGAGTGGGTGAGTGGGTGAGTGAATTAGTGAATTTATTTTTTTAGGTGTGCCTTGGGGTGCACCTTTTTTTATGCGCTTTTATTGCCCCCTCCTCCGAAGGAGTCCTACGGACCGGCCTCCCCCATCCCGAGTACTCGGGATGGAGGAGGAG
>DAIMYJ010000081.1:0-13250 GCA_036734545.1 Chitinophagales bacterium | reverse complement strand
GATTGATCGCTTATCCACCTACCGGTGGAATAGCGGATCATTTGTAGGAGAATGCTGTAAGATCACCTTCAGGGGTGTATTGTTGTGCCCATTGTTTTTGGTTGTTGCGATAGCGTATCTTGTAGGTGAGGTTGCCGGAAGCATCATAGATCTTCCAGGTGCCTGTCTTTTCGCCGGCGCTGTAATAGGCTTTGGCCGTAACATCACCGGAGAGCGAATAGGTGATCCACATACCGGTCTTTTGTCCGTCCTCCATGTAACCGCGCTGCAGCACCTCGCCGCCGGGATAGTATAACACCACCTCGGTGATCTCTCCCGGCAACTGGTGCAGGGAGGCTGCATATTGGGCGTGTTCGCTGTTCATCGCAGAGAGGTTGAGCAGGGAGGCAAGTAAAAGCGTATACATGGCGCTGAGTTTATGCACCAAAAATACACCGCAAACCCGCACCGGTTAACCATTTGGTCATATTAAATTTACATTCCATACACCTCGGCTTAACATACAGTTAACATCCGGGGTCAGCCTGCAGGCTTGCGGGGAAAATGTATCTTTGGGGAAAAATCATTGTTATGGCTTATGAATTGACCGGAAAAGTGGCGGAGATATTTCCCATCCAGGAAGTTTCAGCAACCTTCAAGAAACGCGAATTTGTGGTAGAGAGATCGGAAGCAGGCCGTGATCGCGTTTTTACCGATTATATCAAATTCCAGTTACTGCAGGACCGTGTTAGCCTGATCGACGCCTTCAGCGTGGGTGAGGAGATAAAAGTGACCTTCAACATCAAAGGCTCCAAGTGGGAGAAGGACGGTCGCGGCGGTTATATCACCAACCTCGACGCATGGCGTCTGGAAAAGGCATCGCAGGACAGCGCACCGGTGCAGGGCAACGAACCTGCCAGCAACGCCACACCGCTGCCTGAAATGGAAGACGATCTGCCATTCTGAGATCCGCATGCAGCTACCGGGGAAGTTAAGCAAACACCGGCTCAAACGATTCCGGCACCTTTTTGACACGCTGCGCAAACGGCGCTCCGGTGCCGACGACCGCATGGTGGAAACACATCATGATGCCGTTTTCGCTCAAACGGACTGCCTGACGTGTGCCAATTGCTGCAAAACGCACCCGCCCCTGCTGGAAGGCCCCGATATCGCCCGCATTGCCAAACACCTCAATCTGTCGCAGTCGGCATTCATGGGGCAGTATCTGCTGATGGATGAGGACGGCGACTGGGTGTTTCACACTACCCCCTGCCCTTTTCTGGGTGCCGACAACTACTGCAGCATCTACGAGCAGCGGCCGCGGGCATGCCGGGAGTATCCGCATACCAACCGCAAAAAGCTGTATCAGATAGAAGCGCTTACCCTTAAAAACGCAGAAATTTGTCCGGCGGTCGTTCCCATTCTGGAACGCATCGCCAATGAAATGCAAATACAATGAGAACGCTCGGATTCATAGAACACCCCGTACTGAAGATCAGCGTATTCGGCTGGTCGGAGAAATACCTGGTCAAGATCGAGGCCGGACTGTTTGAACAGACCTACAAGTTCCGCCAGGCCGATTTCAACTCCTGGGAGGACCTGCGCGGCTTCTTCGACAAACCCATGCTGGACGATATCCTCGCCACCTTCCGCAAGATGTCAGATGACGCCATGCGGGCAGCCAAACGCCTGCAAAGTCACGGAACGGCATAAAAAGTCGCTGCGTTGAGTTGCGCGAGTGGTTGGGTTTCCCGCAGATCGCGCAGATGTACGCAGAAAGAGGTAAGATTTCGAGATGAGTAGTTTTACCAGAATGCGCTGCTGGCCGCATGGCCTCCTGAATCCTGCCGCCGACTCTGAAGGATAGCATTCCAACAGCACACTACCACACCGGCACACTTTCACACTAAAAAGGCTGCCCCTGACGAGACAGCCTCTGTATTCTTACGATCAGCCTTCCGACTGATCAAACACCTTGTCCAATAAGCGATCCACCGGGCTGAAAGGGTGCTGGTAGATCTTCTGGTAGTATTCTACGGCCATGCGGTCGCTGTCGAAATACGGATACACGTCGTGCATGCTCTTACGCATGATCTTCAGCCAGCGCTCCGGATCATCGTAATAGGCAGGCACCACCTCGTTCTCCAGCACCGACATCAGATTCTCATAGTCGAAGTTGTCGATCTCCACGGTCTCCATAGTGTTATGGTCGGCCGGCGGGATGATGAAGCTGTTCTCGCCGTGGACGGAGAACTCCGGTATCCAGCCGTCGAGCACGCTCACGTTCACGGCGCCGTTCATGGCGGCGGTCATGCCGCTGGTGCCGGAGGCTTCGCGCGGACGGCGCGGGGTGTTCAGCCATACATCGGCGCCGCGCTTCAGCAGGTAGCTGAGTTCGATCTCATAGCCCACCAGCACGGCCAGGTTAGGCCTGTCCTGGGTAAAGGAAATGATATCGTTAAAGGTATTGATGGCCCCGAAATCGAAGGGATAAGGCTTTCCGGCCCACACGATCTGCACGGGGTATTTGGGGTTGTTGATAAAATTGAGGAAGCGCTCCTTATTGCGGAGAAGCAGGTTGGCGCGCTTGTATTCGGCAAAGCGGCGCGACCATACGATGGTGAACACGTTCGGGTTGAACATCTTGCCGGTCTGGTTGGCCACCACCTCGAACAACTCGCGCTTGAGTTCCTTCTTGATGACCTTAAGGCCCATATCATCGCGGTTCACATAGGCCTGGTTCAGCTCGCGGTCGGCCCAGAACTTCTTCTGCTGGGCGTTGGTGACGTGGGTGATGGGACAAATGCCCGCATAATCCTTCCACATCTCGCGGCTGACTTCGCCATGCAGCTTGCTCACGCCGTTGGAGATCTTGCTCATATATAGCGCTGAAGGCGTATAGCCCAGCATCTCCCCTTCGGTGCGGGTGATCTTGCGGATGATCTCCAGCGGTACGCCGCTGAAAAAGCCCATCCGGTCCATATCGTTGATATTGTGCTCCTCGTTACCGGCCTTTTCAGGGGTATGGGTGGTAAACACTACGTGTTCACGCACTTTGTCCACGTCCTTCCACTTGCTGAACAGGTAGAAGGTCATGGCCAGGGCATGGCCCTCGTTCATGTGGTATACATCTGCTCCACCGAGGAGATCCACCACTTTGGCGCCGCCGATACCCAGGATCATGTTCTGGGCAATGCGGGTCTCATGGTTGCGGTCATACAGGCGGTGGGTATACTCCCGAACGGCCTCCTCATTCTCGGGGAAGTCGGTGCTCAGCAGGAACAGGGGTGCCGAGTTGAACACTTCCGGCGCCAGGTAATACACCTTTATCATCACCTCCTTGCCATTGATGGGAATGGTGAACTGGATATCGGTCTGTTGCAGGAAGGTGTAGAGTTTCTTCTGGAACTGTACGGCCATGAAGCCGTGGTCGTCGCGCACCTGATCGTAGTAGCCGTAGCGCCACAGGATACCGATGCCGAACAGGTTCTGTCGCAGTTCATAGGCACTGCGCATGTGGCTTCCGGCCAGATAGCCCAAGCCGCCGCTATAGATCTTCAGGGCCTGGTGCACGCCGAATTCCATACAGAAGTAGGCCGTGCGCTGTTTATAGGCCGGGTTGATTTCATATGGCAAATGCCAGTTACTGTAGCTGATCATCCTCTCTTTGAATAGTACGGTGCGAATATAGAGAAAACGCAAAATTGAGCGCTTGGGGGAGTAAGGATAGGTGTGGATAATTAGCCGATGTGCCAATTAGCCGACGGAGTGCAGCGGAGTCCCGAGTACTCGGGATTAGCCGATGGGGGGCAGTGGGGGCCCGAGGACTCGGGATGAGGGATGAAGAATGAGGAATGAGGAATGAGGGTATTGAGTCCTGAGGACTCTGGATCAACTGATGTGTGGCAGCAGGTATTCGTTAGTGGGCGGAGTCGGAGACTCCGCGGAAAGTACAGATAGTGATTTTGTTCAACGCTTCGGGACGAGCTGATACGCGTCGGGTCGGAGACCCTCGCGAGCGGGGGTGGTGGGATGGACTGGCACCTTATAACTCAATACTCACGGCTCATTTCTCATCCCTCATAATTCATTATTCCCGACTCACAATTACTGAATCAAGAACGCTCAATGTCTACATAGAAAGTCTTCACTCACCCACTGACCCACTCACCCACTCACCACTTCCTACCCTTATACGGCTGGGTGGATTTCTTCTTCTCTTTGGGCATTTCGCGGCTGGAGCCTTTGTGGGCGCGGGGCTTTTCGGTGAAGCCTTCGTCCATGGCGCTACGGATCTCTACGCGGACGCGTCGGCCTTTGTAGATGAAGCCGTTGAAGGAGCGGACGATCTGTTGGGTGGATTGTCCGGGCACTTCAACGAAGCTGTAGGCGCCTTTGAGGCGTATATCGCCGATCTGGTGTGGCTTGAGCTTGCCTACCTGGCAGAACATGTTCAGCAGGTCCTTGGGGCTCAGGTGGTCCATTTTGCCGAGGTTGATGAACAGGAGGTCCATATTGGCCTTTCTGCCGGCCCGTTCGCGGGTTTCGCGGCCTTCATATACGTTGAGGTCTTCGGCGAAGCGGTAGTATTCAAGGAAGCGGTTGAATTCCAGCGAGGCAAAGCGTTTCATCACCTCCTCGCGGTTCATGCCGGCGAATTCCTCTTCCATTACGGACATAAAGGGCGCAATGGCCTGCTCGTCGACCTGCACCTCGTGTACCCGGTGGATCAGGTTGAGGAGCTGGCGCTCGCAGATGGTGACGCCATCGGGGACCATCATCTTTTTGAACTGGATCTTGAGGCTGCGCTCCAGCTGCTTTACACGGTACATGTCCTTGGTGGTGGCCAGCACACAGCTCACACCGGTCTTGCCGGCACGGGCGGTACGCCCGGCGCGGTGGGTGTAATAGGCCATGTCGTCGGGCAGGTGGAGGTGGATAACGTGGGTCAGGTTGTCGACATCGATACCTCTGGCCGCCACGTCGGTGGCGATGAGCACCTGGAGGGTCTTTTCCCGGAAGGCTGCCATCACCTTATCGCGCTGCATCTGGGTGAGGTCGCCATGCAGACTATCAGCCACATAGCCGTCGCGGATCAGCCTTTCGGCGATGTCCTGCGTCTCGGCCTTGGTGCGGCAAAAGATGATGCCGTACATGTCGGGATGATAGTCGAGGATGCGTTTCAGCGCGGGATACTTATTCCTTGAATCAACTATATAATATTGATGATCAATGTTTTCGTTCGTTTTATTTCCACCACCTGATGAGATCTCTACCGGCTGGTGCATATACTTCTTGATGATCTGACGGATCTCCGGCGGCATGGTAGCGGAGAACAGCCAGGTGTGTTTATCGGGCGGGGTTTGGGCGAGGATGCTGTCGATATCCTCGAGGAAGCCCATGTTAAGCATTTCATCGGCTTCATCGAGCACTACCACCTGCACATCGGACAGGTCCAGCACCTTGCGGCCGAGGATGTCGATGAGTCGGCCCGGGGTGGCCACTACCACCTGCACGCCGCGTTTTACGGTATCGATCTGGTTGCGCATGCTGGAACCTCCATAAATGGCCACGGAGCGGAAGCCCGGGATGGCGGAGGCGAAGCTGCGGAGGTCGTTCTCGATCTGCACGCAGAGTTCGCGGGTAGGTGCGAGAATGAGCGCCAGCGGGGTGCGGGCGGAGGTATCGATCATCTCCACGAGGGGAAGACCGAAGGCGGCCGTTTTACCGGTGCCTGTTTGCGCTAAAGCGATGAGGTCGTTAGAGCCGCCCAATACGGCGGGAATGACCATGGACTGGATCGGGGTGGGTTCGGTAAAGCCGAGCTTATTGATGCCTTCGACTACGGGTCCGGACAAACCCAGATCTGCAAATTTGTTCATATAAGTTGTTGTAAGTGAAGTTGTTACAAAGGTTATTTATATCAGCAAAACATGTTTAAAGGCGATGATCGGATGTTGGTGCAGGTGCACTGTCACGGATGCTGAAAACCTGGAATGCGCTGCAAAGATACGCAATTTCAGGGGGTTATGCGGATGCGGGGGATGCAGACACCCGGAACGGAATGCCGGAATGTGCTGTTGACGAGGGGTGGGTATCCGCTATTTTTCCCCAAAAAAAATACCCGCGCAGATGTATCTTTATAGCTCCTTTCCATATCAAACTATCTATGTATAAATTTTCTACGCTTCTCCTCGCCCTGGTCATGCTCAGTCTGACCGCAGGGGCACAGATCAATCGTTGCGGTGTGATGGAACACGAGGCCGTTTTGCAAGCCAAGGACCCGAATTACGCCGCCAAACAGGCCGCCCGTGAGGCTTTCACGGCCAAAACCATACAGAAACTGCAGTCGGCCAAGATGGAAGGCGGTCCCGAAGTGATCTCCATTCCGGTGGTATTCCACGTGGTGTATAAGACCGCCGCGCAGAACATCGCCGATGAGCGCCTGTTCGAGCAGCTGGAGATCCTGAACAACGACTTCCGCCGCCTGAACGCCGATTCGGTGAACACCCCTGCCCTCTTTACGGCAGCGGCTGCCGATTTTGAGATCGAGTTCTGCCTCGCGAGCGTAGACCCTGACGGCAACCCCACCACCGGTATCAACCGCGTGTCTACTGATGTAAGCTCATTCAATACCGACGACGACGTGAAATTCTCCGCTACCGGCGGTGCCGATGCCTGGCCTGCCGACAGCTACCTGAACTTCTGGGTTTGTAACCTCGGCGCCTTCCTGCTCGGTTATGCGCAGTTCCCGGGTGGTCCGGATGCCACCGACGGCGTGGTGATCAACTACCCGAATGTGGGCTATGAGGATGACGGATACCCCTATCACCTGGGCCGCACTGCTACCCACGAGGTAGGCCACTGGCTGGACCTGCGCCACATCTGGGGCGACGATACCAACTGTGCCGGCTCTGACCTGGTGGCCGATACACCAAATCAAAAGGTAGAGACCTATGGCTGTCCCAACTACCCCAAAACCGATGTTTGCTCTCCCGATGCGCCCGGTATCATGTTCATGAATTACATGGACTACAGCGACGATGAGTGTATGAATATGTTCACCGAAGGCCAGAAGCTGCGCGCACGTGCGCTGTTTGAACCCGGTGGCGATCGTTTTGCAATGCTGGCTTCGGAAGGATGCGGACTGCAGCCTTTTGATGCACAGGCCCTGGCGGCGCTGCCCGGCGGAACGGTATGTGATGTGACCATTACCCCGGCCGTGACCATCAAGAACCACGGACTGGAGACGCTGACCTCGCTGGATATCAACTACAGCATCGACGGCGGCGCCCTTTTGAACTACGAATGGACAGGTTCGCTGGTGACCAACGCCTCCGAGACCGTATTGCTGCCCGCGGTGATCACCACCGAAGGCGAGCACAGCCTGGAAGTAACGCTGGAGAACCCGAACGGTAATCCCGATGCCGATGGCAGCGATAACGTGGCAGAGACCGAGTTCCTCGTGAACCTGGGCGCACTGGCGCTTCCGCTGCAGCAAGGTTTTGAGACCTCCGGCTTCCCGTACGACGGTTATACGCTATATAACCCCGACGGCGGCGAAGGCTGGGAGCGCACGGATGACGGCGCTGCATTGGGTGAATACTCCATCTACATCAACCATTTCAACAACAACGCCCCCGGCGAGATCGACGAGTTCGTGGTGCCGGCGTATGACTTCACCGGGCTTACCGAGGTGTTCTTCACCTTCGACGTGGCCTATGCGCTGTATACGGCCAGCGGCGAGTTCTCCGACACGCTGGAAGTGCTGGTGAGCGCTGATTGCGGTGCTACGTGGGAGTCGGTATACAAAAAAGCGAATCCCGAGCTGCAGACCGCCCCGGTGCATACCATCAACTTCAAGCCTACCGATGATGAATGGCGCAATGAGTCGATAGACCTGAGTTCGTATATCGGCGAGGATCAGGTGTTCGTGAAATTCCGCACCATCACGGATTATGAGAACAACCTGTATGTCGACAATATCAACATCAACAACGGCGAGGTGCCGCAGTCGGTGGTTTCAGGGGCAGATGCTTTTGCGCTGAACCTCTACCCTAACCCGACCTCAGGCAATGTGACCATCCGCTTCAACACACCGGAGGGTGGCGCTTACCGCGTGCAGGTGTATGATATCACCGGCAGGGAGGTATATAGTGCTGAAACGCAGGCGCTGACCTCGGATAACACGCTGTTGATCCCCGCCTATCGTTTCGATGCCGGCATGTATCGCGTGCAGTTGAGCAACGGGGTGAATACTACGGGTGTTTACTTTGTAAAGGAATAAGCAGAAAAAGAACTGAATATGAAGGCTGTCTCGAGAGAGGCGGCCTTTTTTTTGCACGTCCGCCACGGCGGATAAACTCCGGCGCGAAGCAGCACATAAGATTTAATGCATTAGGCTCCCTGGAGGAGGCGCATTTCTTTTTCGACGCCTACCACGAGGATGAAGGCTTCTGTGAAGGTGTAATGGAGGAGGTAGTCGGCGACGACGCCATTTTTCATCAGGACCCCGTAGATATCGCCGCGGGGGGCCAGGATGAAGGGTTTGATGTACATATCGTCGCGGAACTCGAGTTTGCGTTTACCGTAGATCTTGTAGATGACCTCTTTGGCGCCCCAGTAGACCATGAGTTGCTGACCGGCATTGTCGCCGCGGAGCTGGTCGAGTTCGGAGGGTGACAGGAATTTATGGCGGATGGCGGAGATGTCGCGGGTGGTAAGTTCGATATCGATCCCCACGCCGCCGGCCCTAGACACCATGGCAGCTGCATAGGTATCGCAATGGGAGATGCTCACCTGAATGAAGTCGTTGGCCACGTAGGGCTTGCCGTGCTCATCGAAGACCAGTTCAACGAATTCGGTGGTATTGAGCAGCAGTTTCAGCAGGTAGCGGCTGGCCAGCCACGTGAGCTTGCGCTTGGGGTGTGAGATGCCGTCGAGATACGACTGCTCCCAATCGCTGAGGATCAGGCCTGCGCGGTAGAATTCCGGCTCCTCCTCGATCTTCCACACTGCATACTCTGCGAGCTGCTGATACTGTTCCCTGAAAATAAGGGCCATACAAGTGAATAACGCAACGAAAATAGCCGAAATATCGTCGCCCGCACTCAAAACATTTGCACATCCCCCGTGGTTGTGCTATCTTAGTAAGCGAAACATACACACCATGTTCAAATTTTTCCGGTTTGTCCGCCCCGAGCAGGAGATCATCGAGATAGAGGTGCCCAAGCACCTGAAGGGCAAGCTTGTGGAGATCATCATCCAGGAAAAGGCCCCCGACCCTGACACACAGCTCGCCGCCGACGAAGAGCAGCAAATGGCCCAAAAGCAGGCCGAACTCAAGCTGATGGATGATATGCGGAGTCAGATGAATGTGTGGGACATGTGAGTTAATTAGCCGATTAGCCAATTAGCTGATTAGCCAATGGGTGTATTGAAAAGAGTTTATTGTTCCCGGAATTAGGTTTTCTTGTGATGCACTACCCTCACTTACAGTAGGCAGGAGGTTCTTTGTTGCCCCCAATAGCCCTGTTTCCCAACCATACAAAGATCAGTCGATCAGAAATCGAACTCCATCGATTGATCCGCTAATTGACCAATAAGCCAATCGGCTAATTGGCTAATTGGCACATCGGCTAATTGACTATCTCTTCTCGTTTCGCAATAATTATCTTCGCCCCCGAAATGCTACTTCCCTCCCACCTCACCATCAAAAAGCTTCACCATTTAACCGGTCATTCGGCGGGGGTGTTTGCTTTGGAGCGGGGGTTGGAGTCGGATACGGTGTTGAGTGGGGCCGGTGATGGTGTGATCGCGCAGTGGGACCTGAAAGGCGGTGGAGATGCGCAAGGGATCGCGCGGGTGCCGGGGAATATCTTTTCCCTGCTGGCCCTGCCGGAGCACCGGCTGCTGCTGGCCGGCGACCTGCATGGCGGACTGCACGTGATCGACACCACCACGCGACAGGAGATCAACCGCTTTGCCTGGGATGGGGGTGCGTTGTACGCCCTCGCCTATCTCGATAAGGATGTGGCAGCGCTGTGCTCAGGCACCGGCAATCTGATCCTGCGGGATATCCGCACGCACACAACCCTGCAGGTGCTGCAGCTCTCCTCCGCTTCGCTGCGGGCCATCGCCCTGCATCCCGACGGCCGGCGCATGGCCATTGCCGCCAGCGACCATCGCATCTACATCCTCGATAGGCATGATCTGCGAACACAGCATATACTGGAAGGCCACACGAACAGCGTATTCAGTGTGGCCTGGTCGCCCGACGGCCGGCACCTGCTGAGCGGTTCGCGCGATGCGCAGCTGAAGGTGTGGAATGCAGAAACTTATGCGCAGGAACACAGCATACCGGCGCATATGTTCACCATCAATGATATCCGGTTCGATCCTACGGGCCGACTGTTTGCCACTGCCGGCAGGGACAAGCATGTGAAGATCTGGGATGCGGAGCGCTTCAGCCTGCTGAAGGTGATCGATGTGGAAAAGTATGGCGGGCACATCAATTCCGTGAATAAGTTGTTTTGGAGCACCTCCCAAAACACCCTAATTTCGTGCGGCGATGACAGGACAGTGATGGGGTGGGAAATTCAATTAGCCAATGATAATTAGCCGATGTGCCAATTAGCCTATTAGCCAATTGATATATGTTGTACTTCCATATAGGAAGAAAACATGCATCCGCCGCGGCGGAAACACATGAACACATGAACACACGCACACATGAACACATTATTATCACATTACCATGATTTTAACTGATAAAGAGATCCAGAAGGCCATTAACAGTGGCGATATTTTGATAGAGCCTTATCGTCCGGAGTGTTTGGGCACGAATTCGTATGACGTGCACCTGGGGCGGTATCTGGCCGTTTACAAGAATCATATCCTTGATGCGAAGAAGCATAATGAGATCGAAGAGATCATCATTCCGGATGAAGGGTTTGTGATCCATCCGGGGATATTGTATCTCGGTGTTACCGAAGAATACACGGAAACGCATGCGCATGTGCCTTTTCTGGAAGGTAAATCATCGGTAGGACGCTTAGGTATAGATATTCACGCCACCGCCGGCAAGGGCGATGTGGGCTTCTGCAATACCTGGACGCTGGAGATCTCCTGCGCACAACCCGTGCGTATTTATGCAGGCATGCCTATCGGACAGCTCATCTACTTCGAGGTAAAAGGCGATATCGAGAACTACTACAACAAAAAGGACAACGCCAAATACGTAAACCGCACCATCAGGCCTGTGGAGTCGATGATGTGGAAGAATAAATTCTGATGGGCGCAGGTGTCCGCCGCGGCGGATGCGAAGGTTGATTGCATAGCTAACTGCATGTAAATTCCCGGCGCCACTCCCATTCCCGGACACAAAAAGAGGATACCTGGAATTTGCATACCTACATTGCAAACTACCTTAGTGCACCCCTAGTGTCCCTCGCGCCCTTGTGGCTGATCGACCAAAATGGTCATATTCAGAATTCCGCTTTCAGATAGAACTTCTCATCTCGCCACAAAGTCGCGAAGACCGCTAAGGGTGCACAAAGGGTGTGTTCGTTTTGGCAGATGTGAGCCTTAAGTTTTTGCGAGATGTATATCACACATAGCCGCCCGTTCCAATCTCTGCGCCAGATAATTATTGCAAGGGAAGGTTTTGGGAGGTATAAGCGGAAAAAAATATCGCAAACATGTCCAGTTTAGACTGCAATCGTGCGCGTGAGTCGTTGGTAGAACGGTGTGAGCGGAACTAATTGTCAGAAAATTGGTTTACCTTTGTATTGACGCACAGTTCTCGTTATCGTCTTTGTGTTCAGAGGAAAACTACAGGAGATCTGCAAGTCATATTTATCATCATAAGGCAGATGTTATAACTGCGCCGAACACAGGGAAGACGTTTCGCTCTTCTCTCGTTGTTAGAATTCCCTCCTTATACATTTTATTTTTTTTATGTCATTTGACACATTAGGTATTCATGCGCCTATCCTGAAGGCGCTGACGGAAGAGGGGTATGAACGCCCTACTCCCATTCAGGAACAATCCATCCCCCCTGCGATCCAGGGCAAGGACATTTTAGGCTGTGCACAGACCGGCACCGGCAAGACCGCCGCTTTTGCGATACCCGTATTGCAGCGTTTAGGTACCGGCAAACAGCAACAGCGCGTGATCCGCGCCCTCATCCTCACCCCTACCCGCGAACTCGCGATACAGATCGGTGAGAGCTTTGAAGCGTATGGCCGCTACACCGGCATCCGCCACTCCGTGATCTTCGGAGGTGTTTCCCAGCACGCACAGACCCAGGCGTTGCAGCGCGGCATCGACGTGCTCGTGGCCACACCCGGCCGACTGCTGGATCTCATGAACCAGGGGTTCATTCATTTACAGCACATCGAGATCTTCGTTCTCGATGAAGCCGATCGCATGCTCGACATGGGATTCATTCACGATGTGAAGAAAGTGATCGCCAAACTGCCGCAGAAAAAACAAACACTGTTCTTCAGCGCCACCATGCCCAAAGAGATCACCGCACTGGCTGATTCTTTATTGCATCATCCGGTAAAAGTGGCCGTAACACCAGTTTCGTCCACCGTAGACCTGATCGATCAATCGGTATACATGGTCAAGCGTCAGAATAAGAAACAACTGCTGCACTACCTGCTGAAAAAGCACGATATGTCCAGCGTACTCGTATTCACCCGCACCAAACACGGCGCGAACAAAGTATGCAAGGACCTCGTAAAAGCAGGCTTCACCGCCGAGGCCATCCACGGCAACAAATCGCAGAACAGCAGGCAGTCGGCCCTCTCGAATTTCAAGAGCGGACGCACACGCGTGCTCGTAGCAACTGATATCGCCGCGCGCGGCATTGATGTGGAGGAACTCAGTCACGTGATCAATTACGAACTGCCCAACATCCCCGAAACCTATGTGCACCGCATCGGCCGCACCGGCCGCGCAGGCGCCAAAGGCGTAGCGATCGCTTTCTGCGACGACGAGGAAAAAGTATATCTGCGCGATATTCAGAAACTGATCGGCAAGGTCATTCCTGTGCATATCGATCATCCTGAATACAAACAGGAAGTGCAGATCGTCTCTTCCTCACCCGCTCCCGCACAATCTTTCCGACAGGAGCGCCCGGCACAAAAAGCACATACACCGAATAACAAAAAGCCGTTCTGGAAAAGACGGAAAAGTGATTCGGAGAAATAACAAAGAACTAAAACCCGCCTATTTCGCGGCGGCTTTAATAATGGGGCCATGTC
>DAIMYJ010000080.1:0-13621 GCA_036734545.1 Chitinophagales bacterium | reverse complement strand
TGCGTAGACTCCTGCGTACCCATGCCGCGCCATGCTTTCTGAATTCATCCACCACATCCTCCACCAGCGAGGTAAGCGCAACACGCCTGTCGTTGCGGTCATTGCGGCCCATGCGGGAAAGGATAAGCAGATTATCGATAAGCCGGCTCATTTTAAGCACACTGTTGCGAATGTGCTTCAGATGCTCGAGGCCGTCAGTATCCAGATCCGATGCATGATGCTTCTCCAGCAGATAGGCAAAGATGTCGATCGACCGCAACGGCGTGCGCAGGTCATGCGATACGGAATAGTTGAATGTCTCCAGCTCTTTATTGGCCTGCTCCAGTGCGAGTGTGCGTTCGGCTACCTTAGACTCCAGCATATCGTTCCAGGCCATGACCTCACTCTCTTTCAGCTTCAATTCCGTTACATCCACGGATACCGACAATACTTCGCGCACCTGACCATGGGCATCGGTGAATGGCAGCTTGATGGTTTGCAGATACACCGGTTGTTGTTTGTACCGGTGCATGATCTCTTCGGCATCGATATAGATGGGCCTGGCAGTACGGATGACATCCTGGTCGTGCGCCATCAATTTCTGAAGTGCTTCCGTGAATACATGCTCATCCTGCAAGCCTGTACCTTCGGCAGGCATGCCCATGTATTCCTTGAAGGAAGCATTGGCCAGAATGAAAGCACCTTCAGCATTGCGCACATAAATAAGGTTCGGTATCGCATCGATCAGTTCCTGCAGGAACATCTTCTGATGCATCAATTGCTGTTGGTACGATTTGATGTGCGTAATATCCTGATGGATACCGGAAGCGCGCACGGGTCTGCCCGCCCGATCCCATTCCACTACTTTACCTTTATCGAGTATCCACTTCCATTCACCGTTACTGGCGAGCATGCGTATCTCCGCTTCATACACCTGGCGCTTGCCCGCTAAATGCTCCTGAAACGTTTGTATCGCCATCTCTTTGTCTTCAGGATGTATGAAGCGATCCCAATACTCTTCCGTCACGACCGTATTCTCAAAGCGATAGCCCAGCATTTCAGCCCATCGGCGATTGTGCACCATGCGGTTCTCACGGATATAAAAATCCCATGTACCCAGGTCGGCACCCTTCAGTGCCAGTTCCAGTCGCGTTTCACTTTCACGTAATGCACTTTCCTGTCGCTTGCGCTCGGTAACATCGCGCACGATGCCCTGCATCAGCCCGTTCTTTAATACCTGAGAAGATATTTCAGCAATGCGTTCCTGTCCGTCCTTGCGCACATATATGCGCTCGCCGAAATAATATTTCACATCGCGACCAGACATCGCCGGCTGCTGATAGTATTTTTTATATCGCTCGGGTACCAGGTCGCGGATGTGCATGGTCAGCAGTTCTTCCCTGCTGTATCCAGTGAGTGCACAGGCCGCAGCATTCACTTCCAGGAAGCGGTCATCGGCACTTACAATGAGGATCGCATCTCTGGCCTGCTCCACGAGGGTTCTGTATTGTGTTTCTTTTTCGAGCAGCGCCTGCTGCGTATGCTGCAACATATGACTCTTGTACGCCAGTGCAATGAAGTCGGCGACTGACCGCGCGAACGACTGATCCTCCAATGTCCATTTATGGAAAACCTGTGATTCCATGCAGATCACACCCCACACCCGGTCGCCGCTCACGATGGCTACATCCATCATGCTCACGATCTGCTCCGGTTCAATGTATATGCCTCTGAATTCTTCCAGACGTTCATCGTCAACGGCATGATCGGAAATGATCATGCGGTCCTGCAGCAGGATTCCAAAATAGCGCGGGAACTGATGCAGGTGAAAGGCTTGCACCGGCATGAATTGATCTCCCTCAGGTTGATAATTCACAATGCCCTGCAGGGTCTCGTAATCTTCTTTGAACTGCCAGATATTTACTTTGCTCACGCCCATTGTTCTGGCCGTCACCTTGGCGATCTGCTGCATCGCCGTTTCAAAATCACCCTGAATGATCGACTCCTCTTTGGTCAATGAGGTCAAAACCGCCTGATGCTCCTTGAGTGTGCGTTGTATCTTGCGCACCTCCATATCAGCCATCTTACGCGCATGAATATCGCGGAGTATACCGTTGATTCCGGTGATATTTCCCTGTTCGTCATGTATCGGTTTGATGCTGGCTTCGACGTAACGCGGTGCGCCATCGCGGATGGTCAGCAGCAGATCATATTGAAACTCCTGCACCCCGAATGCGAGCAATCGGCGTACCTTATGCCTGAATGTACTGGTATTCTGCGGGTGGTGTAAAAACACGAAACAACTCTGACCGATCGTCTCCTCCACCGGATAACCGGTCATATGTTCCCAGACAGAATTGATAAAGGTGAAACGGCCTTCCGTATCTGTTTGAAAAATGATATCGGTGATGTTCTCCACCAGATTCTGATAGCGCTGCCGACTGTCATGCAATGCGCGCTCGGCCTGCTTGCGCGTGGTGATGTCAGTAACAAATGTTTTAATGGCGGGCTCTCCTTCATAGGTTACCGGAAAGGCAAAAACCTCTACATCTATCTTACTGCCGTCAGCGCGTACGAATTGCTGCTCAATAGGCGGCGTAGGCTGTTTGAGTGTAGCCAGTGCATGCAAACGCTGCTGCACAAGATCGCGAAATTCCGGCGCCACAAAATCCCAAATGGCCGATCCGACCATGGTGGCTCCCGGCGCAATACCGATCATACGCCCGGCCTGCGGATTGGCGTAAACAATATGACCATTGCGATGGATGATCACCGCTGTATTGGTCAGACTGAGAAACTGCTGATGATGCTCCGCCATTTCCTGCACCTGCCGCTCCGGCATTACGATCCCGGTTTCCGGTATACACACCCACACATACCCGTCGAGCAAACCGCGGCCGCTCATCGGTGTGATCTGAATGTCAAATACCAACCTGCTGTCTGCCCTCAGCACGGCGCGCAACTTACTTTCAGCCTCAGACATGCCCAGGTTCGGCAGATCTGCGAACACATCCTGCATGGTGATGACCTGAAATGCTCGTTCGCGCTGTTGGGTCAGCGGATAAAATGCCGGATTATGATACAGGATATTCCCCTGCACATCCACCACCGCTACCGGAAAAGGTAGCAGATCATAGGCCCCAAAGCGCAGGGCGTGGACTTCAGTAAAAGACCGATCCGGCATAGCTAGGTAAAATTGCAGATTCTACACTCAAAAAGTGTATGACAATCTGCCTATTTGTGACATCACAATCAGGCCTGAACAGACTCGGTAAGAATGGTAAAACCGGTGACGGGTTGCTCGGCTGTCTCCAGGAGCACATCGAGAAAGCCGGGACCCAGCCGCAGAAACCAGGGGATAAAGTTGTCCTTGCGTTCCTGCAGTCCCCCACCGGGAAATAGCTTTTGATAGAGCGTGGATACCTGTTTCACCTGCACTTCCATCTTGCTTTTCTGGGCCTTCAGGAGCTTGGCTTCCAGTTTATGCAGAGAGTTGAGCAATGCCTGTCGCTCGGCCAGAACAGTGGACTCCAGTCCGGGATCCATCGCCTTTACCCTTTCGGCCAGGCGGGCAAACAGCTCTTCCGTGACCCGCAGTTCATCTCGGAGTTCCAGCGGCGCGTCGGTATTCCTGCGCACGAACTCCTCGATCAGGGCATGCTCACTGCCTAACATCTCGGTGACCTGCATACCCAGTTTCTCCAGTTTGCGGGCCTGCGGAGCATCCACCAGCATAAAGGAATCTCGGAGCATCAACACCGGAAAAGCGACATGGTGATATCTGAATACCTCCTTTAATTGCAACCAATACGCCACCTCTCCCCCACCACCGATGTAAGCGAGCGATGGTAATACCTTTTGTTGGAACAGAGGGCGCAGGATCACGTTGGGACTGAAGCGCTCGGGATACGCCTCTGCCAGTTGCAGCATCTCTGCCGCTGTGAAGCGGAGTGTGGTATTCAATACCGTATAAATATCGTGTTGCGGATCAAAAACGATGCGCTCACGGACATTTCCATCCAGATAAAACAGATTGATCTCCCTCGGTGTCGCCTGTGCAGGATACGGAAAATGCTGCATCGTTTCTGCGATCAGTCGGTTGGCACTGCGATGCTGTAATTCATCCAGGATCACCGGCAGACAGGCTGCCTTCAGTGCGCGGTCATCGCCATCGATTACTACAAGGCCAAATCGGCCAAACAACGCATGCAGCAAATGCCGACCTGCTTGTGCCAGCGTATGCTGCGGTGCATAAGCGGTGCGCAGTATTTCGGCAAGTTCCTCAGCCTGCGGTCCTTCACCGAGGGCATCGATCAGCGTGTCCAGCAGCGGCTGCAAACTTTCAAGCACATACCTGCCGCATGCACCACCCTGCTGGTCTTCCCAGGTAAAGGTCTTGCCAAATACGGAGGCGTGATTGATCTCGGCAAAATCATGGTCCTCGCTGCCCAGCCAGAAAACAGGCACAAATCGCTTGTCGGGATAATGCGCCGACAAACGCCTGCAAAGGGAAATAGCGCTGATGGTCTTATAGATCACATAGAGTGGTCCGGTGAACAGGTTCAGCTGATGCGCCGTCACCACACAAAATGTGTCAGGAGAGGACAGATCCTCTATATTTTTCCGGGTGGCATCGCTGAGGTTTACACCGGCATACTGTTGTTGCAGCACCTGCACGAGTAACGCGCGATCAATAGTTTCTTTTTCCTTATCGGCGATCGCATCAGCGAAAGCAGGTATGGTGACAGGATATTGGTAATAAGGCTGTAACGCCGGATCGGCCTGCAGATAGTCGATCACGATCTCACTGAAACGGTGCGTATCTGCAAAGGGTATCCGGAGATGATGCATGGTGTGCGAAACGTTGAGGCGGTCAAACTGGTTCACCATACAGATCGAAGGCTTCCGCTTTCAGGATATGTATGTCGGCAAAATCGCCTACCCGAAGATAATGCACAGAAGCGTCGATAAGCACCTCATTATCCACTTCGGGAGAATCATACTCGGTCCTGCCGATAAAGTAACCGCCTTCCTTGCGATCGATCAGCACGCGGAATGTTCTCCCCACGCGCTCCTGATTGATGGCAAGCGAAATATCTTCCTGTACTTCCATGACCCTGGCTGCACGTGCCGCCTTTTCCTCTGCGGAAATATTGTCTTCCAGCTCAAATCCGCTGGTGCCTTCTTCATGTGAATACGTGAACACCCCCAGCCTGTCGAATCGCGCGAAGCGGATAAAATCACAAAGCACTTCGATGTCTTCCTCCGTCTCCCCGGGAAATCCGACCAGCATGGTGGTGCGCAGGGTGATTCCGGGCACGGTCTCGCGGATGGTGCGGACCAATTCGGTGGTCTCCTCCAGCGTGATCTGCCTGTTCATGGCTTTAAGCATATTATTGCTGGCATGCTGAAGGGGCATGTCGAGATATTTACATACGTGCTTGCAATCGCGGATGGCTTCGAGTACATCGAGCGGGAATTTGGAGGGATAAGCATAGTGGAGGCGTATCCATTCTATCCCTTCCACCTGATCCAGGGCCCTGAGCAGATCTGCCAGCGCACGGCGTTTATAAATATCGAGACCGTAATATGTGAGCTCCTGTGCAATAAGCATGATCTCCTTCACACCGATCTGTGCGAGGTAACGCGCTTCTTTAACGAGATCTTCTATCGTGCGTGAAACATGCTGCCCGCGCATCAAAGGGATGGCACAAAAAGAGCAAGTGCGGTTGCAGCCTTCGGATATTTTCAGGTAGGCGTAATGCGCTGGTGTACTCAGCATGCGCTCACCTACGAGTTCGTGTTTATAATCGGCATTGAAGCGCTTGAGGATCTGCGGCAATTCCATGGTGCCGAACCAGGCATCCACTTCAGGTATCTCCAGTTGCAACTCATCCATATAGCGATGGCTGAGACATCCGGTCACATATAATTTATCGATCTCGCCCTGCGCTTTGGCATCGGCGTAGTTGAGTATGGTGTTGATGGATTCCTGCTTGGCATTATCGATGAATCCGCAGGTGTTGATGATGATCACGTTGCAATCATCTTTCTCCCGCTGATGAAATGCCTGCACTTCATTCGCCTGCAATTGCGACAACAGTACTTCACTGTCTACAGTATTCTTGCTGCAGCCCAGGGTTATGATGTTGACCTTATCCTGTTTGGTTGATCTTGTCTTCACGGATACCTGAATTTTTCGGTATTAGGCCTGTTCGAACAGTGCGTCAACGAATGCCTGTTTATTGAACACCTGTAACTGGTGCATTTTTTCACCTACGCCAATATAGCGCACCGGGATCTTGAATTGATCGGCGATACCCAACACTACACCACCTTTAGCGGTGCCATCCAGTTTGGTGAGCGCGATGCAGGTGACATCGGTGGCGGCCGTGAATTGTCTGGCCTGTTCGATAGCATTCTGTCCGGTACTGGCATCCAGCACCAGCATCACGTCGTGTGGTGCATCGGGATATACTTTCTGGATCACGCGTTTGATCTTCGACAATTCATTCATCAGGTTCACTTTATTGTGCAACCTGCCTGCGGTATCGATCAACACCACATCGGCATCCTGCGTTTTCGCGGCGTTCACGGTATCGAAAGCCACGGCGGCAGGATCAGCGCCCATTTGTTGTTTGATGATGGGTACACCGGCGCGTTCTGACCAGATCGTGAGTTGATCTACGGCTGCTGCGCGGAATGTATCCGCAGCACCCAGCAATACATTTTTCCCCTGCTCCTTGAATTGCCAGG
Source organism: Chitinophagales bacterium (assembly GCA_036734545.1). Lineage (GTDB taxonomy): Bacteria > Bacteroidota > Bacteroidia > Chitinophagales > BACL12 > UBA7236. The sequence goes on along the minus strand of DAIMYJ010000080.1, from coordinate 6,886 downwards.
CCAGTTTTCCGATGGTAGTGGTCTTTCCTACACCATTCACACCTACGATGAGCATGATATACGGCTTCTTATCGGCAGGCAGCACAAATCCTTCCTGATCGGGCGTATTGTTCTCGGCCAGCATCTGCACGATCTCATCTTTCAGGATGGTGTTGAGCTCATCGGCCGACATATATTTATCCCGGGCTACACGTTTATTAAGACGGTCAATGATCTTCACTGTGGTGTCAACCCCCACATCGCTGGAAATGAGTATCTGTTCCAGTTCATCCAGAAAATCGTCATCCACACGGCTCTTACCGGCGATGGCTTTGGTGATCTTGGAAAACAGGCTCTGTTTGGTTTTCTCCAGGCCTTTGTTGAGATCCTCTTTCTGCTCTTTCTTAAAAAAGTCGAATATTCCCATGCTTGCAATGTCCTGTGCAGGGTGTAACGCCTGCTGATTGATTATCGTTCGTAGGCTTCGCAGTCTCCTTTCCGCCTAAAACAAAAAAAGCCTCTATTGAAATAGAAGCTTTTTCAATGCTTTGGATCGTTATCAGGCGTTGCCTTTTAAAACCTCCTGCACTTTGTCTTTGTGCACGATACGTTCTTTAAAGATATACGCACCGGTCTTGGGAGATTTCTCGGTTACGATAACCTTTACCATCTCTTTACCGGCACCGGCCACTTTTGCTTTGGCACCACCTGATACACGCGCGTTTTTAGATATTTTTCCCATGGTATACCTCCCGGATTATTTGATTTCTTTGTGAACGGTCACTTTCTTCAGGTATGGGTTGAATTTCTTCAACTCGATCCTGTCCGGTGTATTGCGGCGGCTCTTGGTAGTGATATACCTGCTCATGCCGGCAACATCCGTGTTCTTTTGCTCAGTACATTCCAGTATGACCTGGATCCTGTTGCCTTTGCTCTTCTTTGCCATTGTTCAGCAATTTAAATATGAACGATTTTACCTTCCTGGCGCAGCTCCTTCAGATAAGCGCTGATGCCTTTCTTGTTGATAGTGCGGATAGCACTGGTCGACACCTTCAAAGTCACCCAACGGTTTTCCTCAGGAATGAAGAAACGCTTCTCCTGCAGATTGGGATAAAACTTGCGGCGGGTCTTACGATTAGAGTGAGAAACGTTGTTCCCGCTGATCGTCTTTTTGCCGGTTAATTCGCAAACTCTTGCCATGACTTTTAAAATGAGAGTGCAAATATCGCACTTTTTGACGAAACTGCCAAAAATTCCTGTTTTTCATTTATCCACCGCCGGTCCTCACTCCTCAGCCTTGATCTCAAAGGAGTCCTGCACGGACACCATGTTCTCGGCCGTCAGCCGCACAATATACTTACCGGGACGGAGGTAATACTTACCGTTATCCGCCGGTTCGAGGTCGGCCATCTTCCTGAAACCCTTAACAGGCAAGGAATTCAGGTATTCGGCGTAGGCGTCCTTGAACACGGGATCGAAGCTCAGGTCATACGCTGCATAGTTGAGTCCGGCCTCGGCAGCGTCGGTGAACTCCCGCACGATGGAGCCGTCGGGGGTGGCAATGCTGATGGTCACCTGGCCGGCCTGACGCACATGATAGGCGAACCGGGTGGTGCTCTCCTGCACCGGCGTGAATGCGTTGAACCGCTTGCCTGAATACTTATCATAGGGCATATCAGCCGGTTTGAACACATAGATGTCCTTACCCTGGATCTCAGGCAGTTTCTGCACCTCCTCCAGGTCGGCCTTGTAGAGGCTGCGGCCATGTGTGGCCACGATCAGATCCTTGTCGCGGGCCTGGATGGCCAGGTCGTGCACAGCCACGCGGGGCAGCCCCTTGCCGAAGGTCATGAAGGTTTTTCCGCGGTTCAGGCTGATATACAGGCCATTATCGGTTCCCACATAGAGGATATCGCGGTTCGCCGGGTCTTCCCGCACCACGTTGATGGGCTCTGAAGGCAGGTCCTGACCGATCTGGGTCCAGGTGGCACCGTAATCGGTGCTCACGAACAGGTAGGGGGTGAAGCTATCCCAGCGGTAGCCGTTCAGCGAGGCATACACTATGCCCTCGGCATGATGGGAGGCCTCTACCCTGCTCACCCACATCCCTTCCGGGATCGCATTGAATACCGGCGGCGGGGTTTTGCTCTTTACGGGAGGCAACTCCTTCTTGATGAATACATTGATCTTGCTCCACGTATACCCTCCATCCTTGCTCACCCAGATGTTGCCGTCGTCGGTGCCGCAATACAGCAACCCGAAACGCAGGGGTGACTCAGCAATAGTCGTTATGGTGCCAAAGGGCACATCGCCGTTCTTTTTACCGTTGGTGAGGTCAGGACTGAGCGCCTGCAGTGTAGCACCCTTGTCCATGGACCGGTAGAACCGGTTGGCGCCGTAATACAGGATATCCTGATTGTGGCGGCTCAGCAGGATGGGTGTTTGCCAGTTAAAGCGCAATGGCGCCTCTCCAAAGGCCTGCTTGGGCCGGATAGCGAGTTCCTCTCTGCCGCTTGCCCGGTCAAGACGGGCGTAATAGCCAAATTGATATCCGGTGTATACGGTATTGTTGTCGCGGGTATCCACCTGCACCTGCATGCCGTCGCCGCCATACAAAGTACGATAAGGATACTGCCCATAGGCATGCCATCCTGAACCGGCAGAATAATCACTCGGACCGGTCCAAACGCCGTTGTCCTGCAAACCGCCATACACATTGTAGGGCTCGGCATTGTCGACAGCCACGGAATAAAACTGACCCACGGCCGGACTATTGGCATAATACCAATGCGCGCCGTTGTCGTAAGTGATATTCAGTCCGCCGTCGTTACCTACGATGATATGTTTATCATTGGTCGGATTGAACCAGCCGGCATGATGGTCAGGATGCACATTGTCGCCATCGATATTCTTAAATGTTTTGCCGCCATCCTCACTCAGCAGAGCATTGAAGGCCAGCAGCAGCACTTTATTGTCGTTCTTCGGACTCACCCTGATGGTGGCGAAATAATAGCCGTATGTAAAGAATGCACCGTCGAGATAACCTTCATGTGTTTTGTACCAGCTGGTGCCGCCGTCATCACTCCGGTATACCTCACATCCTTTGATCGGTCGCTCGAATACATAACCGCCGTCTTCCAGAAAATCATACAGAACGGTGGGTGCAAAAGTGCTGTCGGCCACCTTCCTTTTGATGTCTCCAGCGGTATAGGATTCCGGAAATTCTTTGTCTTTCAGGAATTTCACCAGCATGATGCTGTCCAGAGCGGCGAACCCGGCGCGTGTCATCACCTTGAGGCTATCCATCATAAAAGGTGTACCGTCGTAATCGCGGTCGCGCTTGGATGGGTCCATTTCACGTTTAGCCTGGTTGTCGACCACAGCGTAAACAATATTATTATGCAGGGTGGCCACAGAGATACCGATGCGGCCAACATCCGGGCCTGTGGGGAAGCCGGAGGCCGGGGTGCTCAGCAATTGCCAGGTCTCACCGGCGTCTACTGATTTATAGATCGCCGAACCGTTGCCGGCTTCTACGAAATTATGCGCACGGCGCTGGCGATGCCAGGTGGTGGCATACAGGAAATCCGGCACATTGGGATCCATCACCAGATCTACGGCGCCGGTATTCTCATCCACATACAAGGTCTTCTTCCACGTTTTACCGCCGTCCATGGTCTTATAGACACCGCGTTCCTCATTCGATGAATACAGGTGTCCCAACACGGCAACAAATACATTCTGCGGATTGCGCGGATTCACCACGATCCTGCCGATGTGATGGGATTCCGGCAGCCCGCAATACTCCCAGGTCTTACCGTTATCCTCAGAGCGGTAGATACCCGTGCCGGCATAACTGCTGCGCGAGCTGTTCACCTCACCGGTGCCCACCCAAAGGACATTATTCGCCCAGTCCACCGCAATATCGCCGATGGTGATCGCATCCTCATTATCGAACAGCGGCCTGAAACTCTGTCCGTTATTATCGGTATACCACAGACCGCCACTGGCATAAGCCACATAAAAGCGGGTGGGATCCTTGGGATTCACCTCCACATCAGTAACGCGTCCACCCATGATCGTAGGACCGATATTGGTCAGGCCTACATTACTTACCAGTGAATTGGCCGCCAGCACCTTGCGTTTCTGGAGGCCCTGAATACGCGGATTCTGCATGGGATCCTCCACCATCAGTGAGTCGGTCATGACGGGCGGGGTTTCCTGTGCGAACAGCGACAGGGATAAAAAAATCACGGGGAGGAGGCTGTAGATCTTTCTCATGAATGATGCGCTTTGCTTTACGAATATAGGTAAACCGGAAAATGTGGCTTTAACCCGGCTGTCCGGCAACAGCTCGCAAATTACAAAGCCTGCTGCATATTCAATGCAACAGGCCCGGTAACCTTACTGTGATTTGTGACAGGTCAAAACCTGCCTTTATGCTTTTTCCACGATAAAGAACGGGTTGAGCAGATTTTCCTTGTTGTATTCAAGGTCGGTGGTGCTGCCATACACTTTTACGCGTGCACCGGCTTCGAGCACCACAGCATGTCCGGCAGCGGTATCCCATTCCATGGTGGGCCCCAGTCGCGGATAAACATCTGCTTTGCCCTCAGCCACGAGACAGAATTTCAATGAACTGCCGGCAGGAACGAAATCCACCTGTGCATATCTGCTTTCCATGTCTTTCAGATAGGCATCGAATTCAGGTGATGGATGCGAACGGCTGCCGATGAGCGCGATCACATCGGTGCGCGGATCGGCCACCTGTAAACGGGTGGTATTGCCGTGCTCATCGATCTTAAAGGCACCCTGCCCTTCCACTGCATAATACATATGGTTGCGCGCCGGAATACCTACAACACCCATCACGGGTTTACCGTCTTTTATCAGGGCGATGTTCACAGTGAACTCGCCGTTCTTCTTGATGAACTCCTTGGTGCCATCCAGCGGATCCACCAGCCACAGCAGCGACCAGTTCTTTCTTTCATCATACGACATCAGTTTGTTCTCTTCGCTGATGATAGGTATTTCAGGGAATTGTTCCTTCAGCGCATTGACGATAACGGCGTTGGAAGCTTTATCGGCTTTGGTCAGCGGTGAATTATCGCTTTTGTCTGTTACGGCAAAATCGTCTGTTGCATAAATATGCATGATCTCCCTGCCCGCTGCTTCAGCGATGGCGATCACCTGTTTTACATCAATGGTATTGAGCATTTCTTGTTGTTTTATTTCCTGTATACATTCTGCCAGCGCCTCTTTCCAGCTTCTGATGGTATAGCCGAGGGCTGCCGTTGTTTTACTGCAATCGAGCACGGAATAATGCGGACGTTTGGCCGGCGTGGGATATTCGGCCGTGGTAATGGGGTTCACCGCACATGACAATCCATAGGTTTCCATGATACGACCCGCAAAGCCTGCCCAGGTAGTGGTTTCACTGTTTGAAAAATGATAGATGCCATAGGGTATGGTATCCAGCTTATCCATAAAACGGAAGATCGCATCAGCGAGGTCTTTCGCATAGGTGGGACATCCCAGCTGATCATTCACCACACCCAGCGAAGGCTTTTCCTTGCCCAGGCGGATCATGGTCTTCACGAAATTATTGCCGAAGGCGCTGTACACCCAGCTGGTACGAATCAAAATAGTTTTGCGGTTCAGCGACAAGGCGCGATACTCACCTTCTGCCTTCGTTTGTCCGTATACCGATAAAGGCTGCACCGGCTGGTCGACCGTATAGGGCGTGGAAGACGTACCGTCGAACACAAAATCGGTGGAGATATGCACGAGCACTGCCGCATGCTGCTGACAGGCATTGGCCAAATGTTCAACACCTGTTACATTGATCGCATGACACAGCTCTGCCTGAGACTCTGCTTTGTCTACAGCCGTATAAGCCGCACAGTTGATGCATAGCTGAAATTTCTGCGCATCGAAAAACCGGTATACTGCGGATCCATCCGTGATATCCAGTTCATCCACATCCACGAACACATAGGTGTGTTCAGGATGATTGCGGGCGATGCGTTTCAGTTCACTGCCCAATTGCCCTTTCGATCCGGTTATCAGTATATGCATGTAGGCTGTTTAATAGTCAAAATTATTGCGCGATTCAGCGAACACCGGCAGTGCTGCATCTTTATCGCTCACACGCACAAGGCTGGTGTCGATCTGCCAGTTGATGCCCAGTGCAGGATCATCGAACCGGATACCGGCATCGTGTTCTTTGCTGTAATAATTATCGCACTTATAGAAAAAGGTGGCCGTCTCACTCAACACGACAAACCCATGTGCAAACCCGCGGGGGATGTACAACTGTTTTTTGTTCTCTGCTGAAAGCAGGATACTGAAATGCTGTCCGTACGTTGGTGATCCGCGACGAATATCCACGGCCACATCCAACACCTCACCCTCTGTTACCCGCACCAGTTTGGCCTGGGCGTAAGGTGCCAGCTGATAATGCAGTCCACGTAATACACCGCGTGTGCTAAAACTTTGATTGTCCTGTACAAAGTCGGTATTGATCCCTTTTTCGGCAAACACGCGGGCATTGAAGGACTCAAAGAAATAGCCCCGGGCATCGCTGAAGACCTGTGGTTCAAAAACAAAAAGTCCCTGAATGGGGGTATCTATAAAGGGCATCGGGGGTTGAATTTCGCTGCAAAAATACCCCGTTTAGGCCGAACTTACCGTACAGACGCGGATTTAGACGCCTACAGGGAGGCATTCAGCAGGGTGCCACTCGCCATGAGTCGCTGTACATGCGGGTCGACCATGGCCTGTCCCAGGATGGGCAATTGTGCGGCATTGTGCAGGTCTGTTCCCAGAAAACTGATCATGCGGTAGTCGGCCAGCACGCGCGCAATGCGCTTCTGGATCTCGCCGTAGTTACCGGTGAAGGAACGCA
>DAIMYJ010000079.1:11148-14177 GCA_036734545.1 Chitinophagales bacterium | reverse complement strand
GTTTTGCTGGATTTTTTCGAGTGAATGAAGCCGAACTCCTTATCCCTCATTCACCCATTGACCCACTCACCCTCTCTCCTTTCACCACTCACCACTCACCATTCACCCTCCCCAGATATTCCTTCGGCACCTGCACGAGCATTACCTGGTTGATGAGTTCTACGCGGAGCACGAATACTTTTTCATTGCGCATATCCAGGAGTTCGCCGGTGATACCGGATAATGGGCCGAAGGTGATGCGTACCTGTTCGCCGGGTGTGAAGGTGTCGGGCGCGGCTTCCACGGGGAGTCCTGTTTCGAGGAAGCGGCGGATGGTCTCGATCTGTTTGGCGGGCACTTTCGCGGGCTTGCCTTCCAGGTAAATGAAATTGACCACTCCGGTGACCATACGCACCTGCGTGAGCATTTCCGGAGTGCAGTGGATGAAGATATACCCGTTGAACAAGGGCACGCTCACTGTCTTTTTGCGGTCACTCCACTGTCGCACGGTTTTGATGAGCGGGAGGAAATGTGTGATGTGCAGTTTCGTGAGCCGTTCGGCCACTTTCTTTTCGCTGCGCGAATGCACATATGCCACATACCAGTGTGCCTGCTGTTCCATCATGAACGGAGTAGGGAGGAGGGACGAAGGGCATAAATGCGTTCGATGGCATTCACCACCATGCGTCCTTCTTCTGCGGTGGTGGCGATGGGTGCGCCGCGATGCAGTACATCCAGCACATTCTGAATGATAAAGTGATGATTGGCCGCCGACCCGGTGTACGCTCCGTAATTATTCGGTGCGGCGGTAGGTTCCAGATGCGGCATGATATAATGTTCGATATGACAGTAGGTGACCTCATTCATATACTGGCCGCCTAAACATACCGTGCCTTTTTCGCCGATGATGCGGATACTGCTTTCGAAATTCCGGTCATAAACGGAAGTGGAATACTGCCATGATCCGATGCCTCCGCGTACAAATTTGAACTGCACCATCCCGCTATCCTCAAATGCCGTCAGGTGGCGATGGTTGAAATCAGCGAATTGTGCCTGCAGGTCGGTGATATCGCCGAACAGCCACAGCATGGTGTCCATGAAATGCGAGAATTGCGTGAACAGCGTGCCTCCATCCAGATCAGCTGTGCCATGCCAGGTGTCGCCGGTGTAGTAGCGTTCATCGCGGTTCCAGTAGCAATTTACCTGCACCATGTAGATGTCGCCGAGAAGTCCGTCGCTCACTACCTGTTTGATCCAGGCCGATGGCGGGGAAAAGCGATTCTGCATCACGCAGAAAATATGTTTATTGCGTTTTTTCGCTTCGTTGATCAGTATGTCGCAATCTGCAGTATTCAGCGCCATGGGTTTTTCGATGACCACATGTTTATCGTGCTGCAGTGCCAGCAGGGCATGCTCGGCATGCAGTCCGTTCGGCGAACAGATGTTCACCACTTCGATGCCGGGATGGGCGCTGAGCATTTCGCGGATATCGGTGAATGCCATATCGTCCGGAACACCGCTGAGGGTGCGTACATCGCTATCACACACGGCGAGCAAGCGGGCACCTTCGTTGCCGTTGATCACGGCGGCGTGTCGTTTGCCGATATGGCCGTGGCCGATGATGGCAAAGGCAGTGGGTTGCTCTTTCATGTGCGTTTATAAACGACTGACCGTTCCGTTGATGAGATGATAGCCGGCGCCGGTGATGGGACAGGCGGCGATACCGTGATTATCGAATATCAGTTTACCGCCGGCCTCGCTCATCCATCCGCTTTGGCGGGCGGGGTTGCCGGTGACCAGCGCATAATCAGGCACATTTTTCGTGACCACCGCTCCTGCGCCGATAAAGGCAAATTTGCCGATGGTGACACCACACACGATGGTGGCATTCGCTCCGATGGTGGCGCCTTTTTTTACCAGCGTGCGCATGTATTCGGCTTTGCGGTTCACGGTGCTGCGCGGATTGATCACATTGGTAAATACCATGCTCGGCCCGAGGAACACATCATCTTCGATCTCCACGCCGGCGTAAATGGACACATTGTTCTGCACTTTCACCCGGTCGCCCAGGGTTACACCGGTGGCGATGAATACGTTTTGTCCGAGATTGCAATCCTCACCGATGCGGCAATCGGTCATGAGATGTGAAAAATGCCACACCTTGGTGCCGCTGCCGATGTGCGCTCCGTTGTCGACCACGGCGGTTTCATGTACGAAATAGGGGCGTGCTGACATGCTTACGGCAAAGATACAGGTAATGGCCGAATGCCCGCAGGCAGGGTATTACATGTGCAGTTATTGTATCTTCGCACCGTGAACACCCGTGTTGTTTCCCTCATCGTCATGACACTTGCGCTGGCCGGTACATTCGGCTGCAGCCGCGGTTTTGAAGGTGAGCTGTTGAGCAATGGTGCTCCCGAGACCTATCTGGTTACCGACACCATCATTCGCTACGGCGATGATCGCCTGGAGAGTGAGGTAGCTTTACAGTGGTGGGGGGATGATCCTGACGGCTTCGTGGAAGGATATGCCTTCACGTTCGATGCCGTTATCACCGAATCCACCGTTTGGACGTTCACTACGGCGCAGGACAGCACCTTCATTTTGGCTCCGCCGCCGGGTTCAGATTCTGCTGACTTCATTTTTCATGTGCGGGCTATCGACAATCAGGGAAATGTTGACCCGACACCTGCTTCGCTGACCATACCGGTCAAGAACAGTCCGCCTGCCGTTAGCATACAGCCCGGCCTCAACACACCCGTAAGGTCGTTCCCCGCATTGCGCTTTTACTGGAATGGCTCAGACCCTGATGGTGCGCAGAATTTATTGCATTACGAGGTATGCTTTAATGATACCACTACGGCTCCGTTTATTTTAGCATCCACGGTTTCGAGCGCCATTTTTGAGGCCGTGGATCCCACACTTACCGATATGGTATGCCGGGTATTCCCGAATGGAGCAGAAAGAGCCCTGGCAGGGGGCGTGAGCGGATGGGAGGGAGGTGGCTGGGATGCGTGTGATGTCCGCGGCGTGGGCGGAAGCGGGCGCGG
>DAIMYJ010000079.1:0-11138 GCA_036734545.1 Chitinophagales bacterium | reverse complement strand
TTTTTTTTTTGTCATTTTTGTGGTTTTTTATTCCTCACTTATTGATATGGTTTGTCGGGTATTCCTGAATGGATCAGTAACTGCCCTGGCAGAGACCATGAGCGGATTGAAAGGAGATGCCTGGAATACTTTTTATATCCGCGCCGTAGACCAAAGCAACGCGACCAGTGCATTCGTTGCCGCAGATTCCATTTTTATCAAAAGAAAGAACAGCGATATTTTATTGGTGAACGGCTACAGCACCTTAACGAACGAAGCTTTTTATATCAGTCACCTTGCCGCCAACGGTTTTACCACGGTGGATACGATGCAGATATTTCAAACGGTGGATGGTGCCTATACGCAGCAGTCGGCCGACAACCTCACGCAGGGAAAGATATTTGCGATGTTCGATGCGATCGTGTGGTTCAGTAATAATGCTGATAATTCTTTTTCGCTGGCGCAGAAGACAACGGAAGCGTTCTTTAATGCGGGCGGAAAGATGCTGATGAGCGTATATATCTCATCGTCGTTCGATCCGCTGAGTAACTTCCTGGATTTTACGCCTATTGCTTCTCTGGTGAGTCCTGAAGACACTACGCTGATCCTCGATCTGGGGGCCTCCCTTACGCCGCTGGAAGCCGGATGGCCGGAGCTGCAGGGCACATCCATCGTTGGTGTGGTGAAGCCCATTCAGCTGCAGATCGGCGCTACACCTTTATATGATGCCACGCTCACCGCGAAGGATAATGTAACGCTTACCTTCACGCCTTGGACCGGTGTTTCTACAGTGATCGCATCCAAAGCTGATGCGTTCGGTCAAACCAATTTTGTGATCTCTACGCTCGAACTGAATAAGCTGGACGGGTTGATGAATATGGATGCATTTTTTGAAAAAGTGATGTTGGATGCCTTCGGATTTTGAAAGACCGGTAGCGCCCGGAGAACATCGCCTCGCCATATTTGCTTCCGGCGCGGGCACGAATGCGGAGAATGTGATCCGCTATTTTCGTTCACATGCCAGTATCTATGTAGCGCTCATCGTTACGAATAAACCCACTGCCGGTGTGATAGAGGTGGCTGCGCGGTATGGTATACCCTGTGAGGTGCGCGTGTTGCGGACGGAAGAAGATTCCGCCGCGATGCTGGACCTGCTGAGCCGGAATCGCATTGAGATGATCCTGCTGGCGGGCTATTTGTCGCTGATACCTTCGGCGGTGATCGCCCGTTATCCGCATCGGATATATAATATTCATCCCGCTTTGTTGCCGAAATATGGCGGCAGGGGCATGTATGGCCGTCGTGTGCATGAGGCGGTGTATGCGGCCGGCGAGCGGGAAACGGGTATCACCATCCACGAAGTGGATGAAGTGTATGATAACGGTGCGGTAGTGTTTCAGGCTACTACGGAGATCACGCCGGAGGACACACCCGCCACCATCGAAGAGAAGGTGCGTGCACTTGAATACCGCCATTTACCGCATGTGGTGGAAAAATTGTTGCTAACCGGCAGGAATTGATCTTCTTCTTAGTGATCGGCACCGCTATTGCCGCGAATTCTGCATCCATGCCGATAACTTTGCGTTGCTATGAGCAATACGCAGATACCACATCATTCCGTGAAGATCCGTTCGGCGCTGATCTCCGTTTTTTATAAGGATAAACTGGAGCCCATCATCCACAAGCTGCACAAGCTGGGCGTGGTGTTGTACAGCACCGGCGGCACCCGCAGTTTCATTGAGGACCTTGGCGTTCCTGTGCAGGCGGTGGAGGATCTGACGCTGTATCCGAGCATCCTGGGCGGAAGGGTGAAAACCCTGCACCCAAAGGTGTTTGGCGGTATTTTGGCCCGCCGGAATTCCCCAGAGGACCAGCAGCAGCTCACGCAGTATCATATTCCGGAAATAGACCTGGTGATCGTTGACCTGTATCCGTTTGAGGAGACGGTAAGGCATACGGCAGATGTGCATGAGATCATTGAGAAGATCGATATCGGCGGTGTGTCGCTGATCCGCGCGGCGGCCAAGAATTATCAGGATGTGCTCATCATCGCGTCAAAGGACGACTATGCTGCGTTGGATGCTATCCTGGCAGACGGCGGGGAGACCGAGCTGGGCCAGCGCATGTATTTTGCCAAGAAGGCGTTTGCCATTACCTCGCATTACGACAGTGCCATTCACCGCTGGATGAACCACGACGAGAACATTGACCTCCGTTATGAGCCGAAGATCGGGATGCGCTATGGCGAGAACCCGCATCAGCACGCAGCGTTTTACGGCCGATTGTCGGAGGCTTTTGAGCAGCTGCACGGCAAGGAGATATCGTATAACAACCTGGTGGACATAGAAAGCTGTATCTATCTGGCTGAGGAGTTCAAAGCCTCCCGAGAAGCCGGGAAGGCCACATTTGCCATCATCAAGCACACCAATGCCTGCGGCCTGGCCACGGCAGATACGGTGTCGGAAGCCTGGGACAAGGCGCTGGCAGCAGATCCGGTATCCGCCTTTGGCGGTGTGCTCATCTGCGATCAGGCAATAGATGCGGAGGCAGCGAAGAAGATCAATGAGCTCTTTTTCGAGGTGCTGATCGCCCCGGCATATGCTGACGCGGCGCTGGAGTTGCTCAAATCGAAGAAGAACCGCATTTTGCTCGTTCAGAAGATGTTCGAGTTCCCCGCCAAGCAGTTCAAAAGCCTGCTGCACGGCGTTTTGGTGCAGGACCGTAACCAGAAGGCCACCCGCAGCGATGAGCTGATGATGGTGACCGAGGCGAAGCCTACCGCGGCACAGCTCAGCGACCTGTTGTTTGCCGAGAAGGCGGTAAAACACCTCAAGTCGAACGGCATTGCCCTGGTGCGTGACGGTCAGATGATCGGTTGCGGGGTGGGGCAGACCTCACGTGTGGATGCTCTGAAACAGGCCATTGAAAAAGCCCGAGGTTTTGGTTTCGATGTAGCCGGTTCGGTGATGGCCAGTGAGGCATTTTTCCCGTTCCCCGATTGTGTGGAGATCGCACATGAGGCCGGCATTGCTGCAGTGATACAACCGGGTGGCAGTGTGCGCGATAAAGAAAGCATTGACTATTGCAATGCTCAGCATATGCCCATGGTATTGAGCGGCACGCGTCACTTCAAACATTAACGTTCGCTGAAACGCTTATCCGGCAAGGGTTTCCGGCGATGCGTGTAAAGTGTGTGCAGCTTGTTGTGCAGGTCTGATCGTATGCTGCATCGCAGTGCAGAAAAAAATAGTTTGCTTTTTTCTGCAGAAATGCGGCAAATTGCCGTTCAGTATGCATACATCCGTTATTTTTGCACACTTATTTCTCTTTATCTTTAGGAGCAGGCAATCATGGGCATCTTCAACTTTCTGACACAGGAAATAGCTATCGACCTCGGCACCGCCAACACGCTGATCATTGCACATGACAAAGTGATGGTGGATGAGCCATCGATCGTGGCTATCGACCGCAAGACCGAGAAGGTGATCGCGGTGGGCAAGAAGGCCATGCAGATGCATGAGAAGACCCATGAGAACATCAAGACCATTCGTCCGCTCCGCGACGGTGTGATCGCCGACTTCCAGGCTGCCGAGTCCATGATACGGGGTATGATCAGCATGATCTTTCCCAAGAACAGGTTATTCAAGCCTTCGCTGGTGATGGTGATCTGTATCCCTTCCGGCATCACTGAGGTAGAGAAGCGCGCCGTTAAGGACAGCGCCGAGCAGGCGGGTGCCCGCGAGGCCTATCTCATCCACGAGCCTATGGCTGCGGCTCTGGGTATCGGTTTGGATGTGCAGGAGCCGGTGGGCAACATGATCATCGACATCGGTGGCGGTACCACTGAGATCGCCGTAGTAGCCCTTTCCGGCATCGTTTGCGACCAGTCCATCCGCGTAGCCGGAGATGAATTCACGGCGGATATCGTGGATTATATGCGCCGTCAGCATAATCTCCTGATCGGTGAGCGCACCGCCGAGGCCATCAAGATCAACGTAGGTTCTGCCCTGACCGAGCTCGACGAGGCCCCTGAAGATTACCAGGTGAGCGGTCGCGACCTGATGACCGGTATCCCTAAGCAGCTGGTGGTGACCTACAGCGAGATCGCCCATGCACTCGATAAGTCCATCAGCAAGATCGAAGAAGCCATTTTGAAAGCCCTGGAAACCACACCACCGGAGCTCGCCAGTGATATTCAGCGCAACGGTATCTACCTGACCGGCGGCGGCGCCCTGCTGCGCGGGTTGGACAAGCGTGTAAGCCAGAAGACGAAGCTGATGGTACACGTGGCAGATGACCCGCTGAAGGCAGTGGTGCGCGGAACGGGTATTGCCCTGAAGAACCGGGAGCAATATGCGGCATTACTGATGAGTTAAATCCGCTAAAGCATAATGCGCAGTTTCTTTCTATTCCTTATCCGCCATTATGTGACCTTTTTATTTTTACTGCTGGAGCTGATCTCCTTTTATCTGATCTTTACTTTCAACTCGTTCCATAATACGTACTTCATTAATTCAGCCAATACCATGACCGGTAATGTGCTGAATACCTACGGCAATTTTCAGGAGTATTTTTCCCTGCGCCAGGTGAACGACAGTCTCATGGCTGAGAACAGCAAGCTGCGTGAGCGTTTACTGCTGGCCGAGATCAGTGATACCACGCGCAACGTGGTGACCGACACCCTCGGAAACCCGCTCTACTCTTACATTCCGGCCGAAGTGATCGGCAATACGTATACGGAGGCCAACAATTACATCACCCTGAACAAAGGCAGTGACCACGGTATCGCCGTGAATATGGGCGTGATCACTTCGAACGGCATTGTAGGCCGCGTGGTGAAAGTGTCGCCGAATTTCAGTGTGGTGATGAGCGTACTGCACAGTCAGTTCGTTAGCCGTGTGGCGGTGAAGCGCACGAATGCGCAAGGGCGTCTGAAATGGGATGGCCGCAGCTCTACACATATCGATGTGATAGAGGTGTCGGAGCCCGGTAAGCTCAACAAGGGCGATACCATCACCACCACCCGCATCTCACCGATGTTCCCGCCGGATATCCTCGTAGGTACTCTGGAAGACTACGGCAAGGACCCCGGCAGCAACTATTATACGCTGGATATAAAACTCAGCACCAATTTCAGTGCACTGCATTATGTATATGTGGTCAACGAACTGATGTCGGCCGAACGCAACGCCTTGGAGGGGCAGATAGAGGATGCAGGCGATTAACTGGGTGATACGATTTCTGGGTCTGGTGTTCCTGATCCTGTTCCAGGTGTTGGTGCTCAACAAGCTGAATGTAAGCACCTATGTGCATCCGTATGTGTACCCGATGTTCATCCTGTTGTTGCCGTTCGACACACCGAAGTGGCTGATGCTGCCTTTGGCCTTTGCCATCGGGCTTACCATCGATATGTTCAATAATACAGCCGGCATGCATGCATCGGCCTGTGTGTTCATTGCGTTCATCAGGCCGCAGCTCATCAAGTTCTATACACCTATTACCGGATATGAAAGCGTGACCGCGCCTTCGATCTCGCAGCTGGGTGTGATCTGGTTTTCCCTGTTCACCGTGACCATGATCTTTATCCATCATCTCATCTATTACATGCTGCAGGTGTTCTGGATCCATGATCCCGGATTTTTGATCCTGAAAGTGTTGTTCAGCACCGGCGTTTCCACTGCGCTGATCATCATTCTGGCCTTCCTGTTCGCACAGCGAAAAAGTCGTGTGTGAACATGCGTTAATGTATACGTGCGTGTCAAAAACATTTTCGAATTTTACATGTGCATAGAAATACACCGGAACCGGCATATGCTTCGGTGTGTTCTTTCTCCCGGACATGACATCCATTGAACAACTCAAACCGCGCAGTTACGTCATACAGGGCGTGATCATGGCCATTTTTGCCATTTTCATGATCCGCCTTTTCTATCTGCAGGTGATCGACGATACGTATAAGCAGATCGCCGACGACCGGGGGATACGCAAAGAGCAGGTAGACCCTGACCGCGGGCAGATCTTCGACCGCAACGGTAAGCTGGTGGTGTACAATGAGCCTTCGTATAAGCTGATGGTCGTGCCCGGCCAGGTGAAAGAGATAGACACCATTCGTTTTTGCTCCATCGTGGGTGTTGACAAGGCGTATTTCATCAAAAAGATGGATGAAGCCAAGCGCTTTTCCCGTGTGCGGGAGAGTGTATTCCTGTCGCAGATATCTGCGGAAGATTTCGGGCGGATGGAAGAGTACCTGTATGAGTTCGAAGGTTTTTATACTGCCATCACGCCGGTGCGTAAATATGCATATCCCGCAGCTGCGCATTTGCTGGGTTACATTGCCGAGGTGGACAGTGGTGATATCAGAAAATCGAACGGGTATTACCGCAATGCCGATATGATCGGCAAGACCGGTGTGGAGAAGAGCTATGAGAAGCTGCTGCGCGGCAAAAAGGGATTCCGCAATATCGTGATCGATCGTTTCGGTCGGCCGGTCGGTCCGCTCAACAATGGCAGTGAGGATGTAGAGCCGGTAGCGGGCAAGAATCTCACCCTGACCATCGATATTGAATTGCAGTGGTATGCCGAGCAGCTCCTGGCCGGCAAGCGTGGTGCGCTGGTGGCCATAGAGCCGTCATCGGGCGAGATCCTTGCCCTTGTGAGTTCACCCACCTATGATCCGAACATGTTATCCGGCAGCGCGCGCAACAAGAATTTTGCTACGCTGGCGTTGAATAAGCAGAATCCGCTGAATAACCGTGCATTAAGCGGGTACTATCCGCCCGGTTCCACTTTCAAGCCGGTGATGGCTGCACTGGGTATGGACAGAGGCTCGCTCACTGCCAATACCGGGTATAGTTGTCCGGGTGGTTATGTGATGAGCGGACACACCGTTGACTGTCACGGTCACCCGTATGCATCGAATGTCGAGCTAGGCATTGGCCATTCGTGCAATGCCTATTTCTGTTATGCCTTCCGCTTCTACATCGAAGACCATGATAATCCCGCGCAGGGGATGCAGGATTTCAAAGATCAGCTGGCAAAATGGGGGATCGGCACCAAAACCGGTATCGACCTCCCCAACGAACGCAACGGTAACGTGCCGGGGCCGGCAGATTACGACAAGATCTACGGTAAGGGCCGCTGGAAGGCTTCAAATGCCGTAACGCTGGGTATCGGCCAGGACAGGCTGATCGTAACACCCCTGCAGTCGGCCAATTCCATGGCGGTGATCGCGAATGGCGGATGGTTCATTGCACCGCATGTGTTGAAGAGTGCCGATGGTGAGGATTCGCTGATGCAGGCGCTCACTGTTCGCCATCAGACCGGTATAGCAGATTCCATATTCAAGTATGTGCGTCATGGCATGGCCGGCGCCGTGAATTTTGGTACGGCCAAGGTGGCGCAGGTCGATTCCTTCCAGGTGTGCGGAAAGACAGGTACGGCAGAGAATCCGCATGGCAGAAGCCATAGCTGGTTCAGCTGCTTTGCGCCCGAGGAGAACCCGAAGATCGCCATTGCCATCATTGTGGAGAATGGCGGATGGGGTGCTACCTATGCGGCGCCGATCGCGAGTCTCGTAGCCGAAAAATATATCAACGGCTTTATTGCTGAACGCAGAAAGCCGCTGGAGGAGCGCATGCTCAATACATCCCTCATTGAAAACCCGCTGCCGCCGCTGAAACCGGCTGAGCCCAAGCACGATGACAATCCGCCTGTGCAGGCAGCCATACTACCCAAGCAGCGATGAGAGAAAAGAAATCGATCATGGAGAATGTGGATCAGATCGCTCTCGGTCTGTATCTCGCGCTGCTGCTCATCGGGTTGCTTAATGTTTTTGCCGTGAGCTACGGCGATGATGTGCGGTTCTTCGACCTGCAGATGCCCCACGGCAAACAGCTCTTATGGATGTGCATTTCGCTGGTGGTGGGTTTCAGCATTCTTACTTTTGAAAGCAGCTTCTTTACCAAATTCGCGATCGTTCTCTATGCGATCACGATCGGTATATTGGTCGTCACTTTTTTGGTCGCCGTTGAGATCAATGGTGCCCGGTCGTGGCTGCAGGTAGGATCGTTCCAGTTCCAGCCTGCCGAGTTCGGCAAGACCACTACGGCATTGATGATGGCGAAGTTCCTTAGTATCATCAATACGCAGCCGCGCAGTTTTCGGAATAAACTGATCGCCTATCTCATCTTCGGCGTGCCTATGGGCATTATCGTATTACAAAGCGATGTGGGCTCAGCGCTCGTTTATGCCAGTCTGGTGCTGGTGGTATACCGCGAGGGCTTTCCGGTGAATGAGGTGCTGATCGTGGTGGCGATCGGATTGTGTTTCGTGTTCTGTATGATCTTCGGGATGGACCCGGTTGCCGTGATCCTCACCATTGTAGTGTGGTTGTATGTCGTATTCAGCTCCTTTAAGCTGGTGCGGAAAGAGAAAGGGAAAGGCATAGCCTTTCTTACTTTGTTCTCCCTTGGGGTGATCCTGTTTTTGATCGGCGGGGAGGTGTTCGGCTGGGATATGCTGATCGCCGTGCTGGGTATGTTCGCCTGTATGATCGCCGCTTATTTTCTGGTGCAGAAAGTCAAGTATTTCCGCATCGGGATGCCCCTGCTCATTTATATCACCCTGATGGCTTTCGTCATGTTTGGCGTGGAGTATATCACCACTGATCTACTGGAGGATTACCAGGTGCAGCGTATTGAGACACTGTTGGGTATGTCGGATGATGCCGATGCAGAATATAATGTGACGCAGAGTAAAATGACCATCGGTTCGGGTGGTGTATTTGGGAAGGGATATTTGCAGGGTACTCTCACACAATCAGAGCAGGTGCCTGAGCAGATCACGGACTTTATCTTTTGTACGATCGGGGAGGAGTGGGGATTCATCGGCACCTTCCTGTTCCTGACCTTATACCTGCTGTTCATCCTGCGCATCATCTTCATCGCCGAGCGGCAGCGTTCGCCGTTCAGCCGCGTGTATGCCTATTGCGTGGCGAGTTTCTTCTTTTTACAGATCATGATCAACGTGGGCATGACCATCGGCCTCATCCCGGTGATCGGCATTCCGCTGCCCTTCATCAGCTACGGCGGGTCTTCGGTGCTGGCCTTCAGCATTCTCGTTTTCATCATGCTGCGTCTCGATGCCGACAGGCTGTTCATCCTGCGCTGATACCATTTTCAAAATAGGCTAACTTTGCCGCAAACCACTACGGATGGAAACGTTCCATATAGGTGCCGATGCATTGACCATTGAGCAGATCAAAGACATCACCCGCAACAGAAAGCGCATCGCCCTCAGCGATGAAGCCCGCGAGCGGATCCAGCGATGCAGAAGTTATCTCGATAAGAAAATGGCCGCGGATGATCGCGCAGTATATGGCGTAAATACCGGCTTCGGCAGTTTATGCAAGGTGAAGATATCCGACAGTGAATTGGAGGAGTTACAATACAATCTCATCCGAAGCCATGCCTGCGGAATGGGTCCGGTGATACCCGATGAGGTATGCCGCATCCTGTTGTTGCTGAAGATACAGAACCTGGCGTTCGGATTTTCCGGCGTGACGGTCGAAACTGTTTGGCGCCTCATTGATTTTTATAATCTCGATATGCTGCCGGTGATCTATGAGCAGGGATCGCTGGGTGCTTCTGGTGATCTGTGTCCGCTTGCACACATGAGCCTCCCGCTGATCGGGGAAGGTGAATTGAAAGTGCAGGGTGTGATCCGTCCGGCTGCAGAGGTGTTGAAGGAGGCTAAATTGTCGCCGCTGAAATTGCAGTCGAAAGAAGGTCTGGCGCTGCTGAACGGCACACAGTTCATGGCCTCGTATGCCGTGCATACATTGCTCAAGTCGGATAACATCGTTAGGCAGTCTACTTATATCGCAGCCCTTTCGCTGGAAGCATATGATTGTAAATCGGAGCCTTTTCATCCATCGATACATCACATTCGCAATCAGCATGGACAGATCGCGATAGCGAAGGCATTTATGCATTTACTGGAGGGAAGTGAGCTGTTCTTTGCAGAGAAGCAGCAGGTGCAGGATCCGTATTCTTTCCGCTGCATCCCGCAGGTGCATGGCGCCTGTTATGATGCCATTCAATATTGTAAAACGATCGTAGAAAGGGAGATCAATGGCGTTACGGATAATCCGAATGTGTTTGTGGATGAGGACATGATCGTGAGCGGCGGCAATTTTCACGGAGAGCCTTTGGCGCTCACCCTCGATTTTCTGGCGATGGCGCTGAGTGAGCTGGGGAATATCTCTGAGCGCAGGGTGTACCGCTTGTTGAGTGGTGCTCGCGGGTTGCCTGAATTTTTAACGCCTGACCCGGGCTTGCATTCGGGTTTGATGATACCGCAATATGCGGCGGCGAGTATTGTTTCGCAGAATAAGCAATTGTGTACGCCTTCCAGCGTGGATTCCATCAGCAGCTGTAACGAACAGGAGGATCATGTCAGCATGGGAGCCAATGCAGCTACAAAGTGTTTGCGTGTGGCTTCCAATGTGGAGCGTGTGCTGGCTATCGAATTACTTACCGCTGCTCAGGCCTTTGAATTCCGTCGCCCGAAAAAAAGCTCACCTTCGGTAGAGCAATACCTCAGCAATTACCGCACCATCGTCTCCTTCAACACCGCCGACCGCTTCCTGCATCAGGACATGATCGCTACTGAGCGGTTTGTGTGTGGTGAGTGAGTTTGGCACGCAGAGGCGCAAAGGCGCAAAGTCTTTCCACATGCTCAAGTTTTCAGTAAGTTGAGTGTAAGCGGTTAGTGTGGATTCTGTTCAAGTTTCTGCATTCTGCATACTGTATTTTCATATGTTGGATACCATGAACAACATGATGAAAATAAACATACTTTCCAGAGACATCGTTGATGCTGTTTTTCAAGTGCATAAGAACCTTGGCCCCGGTTTGTTCGAATCCGTTTACGAGGAGATTCTGGCGTTGGAGCTGGATTCCCGCGGACTATCCTATACCAGACAACAGTTGATCCCGATACGATATAAGGATCAGGTCGTGATAGAACATGCGTTCAAAGCTGACATCATAGTAGAGGATGCAGTTGTTATAGAGCTTAAATCTGTTGAGCAGCTTTTACCGGTGCATTACAAACAGTTGCAGACCTACTTGCGATTAACAGATAAGCGGCTGGGTCTT
>DAIMYJ010000078.1:8650-15107 GCA_036734545.1 Chitinophagales bacterium | reverse complement strand
CACACACCCCACCGATCTTCTACCCCACCACTCACCACTCACCACTCACCACTCACCACTCACCCATTTTCCCTATCTTCAATCAACAAAACCCGATCATGCATTACCTCTCTGAGATCATCATTGACCGCCCGGTGGACGTGGTAGTCCGTTTGTTCGACGACCCGAAGAATTTATATGAATGGATGGATGGCCTGCAATCGTTTGAATTGATCAGCGGCGAACCCGGTCAGCCGGGCGCTAAAGCTAAGTTGGTATTTCAGATGGGATCGCGGCGCATCGAGATGATCGAAACAATAACGGTGCGCGATCTGCCGCGGGAATTCAGCGGCACGTATGATGCGAACGGTGTACACAATATCGTCGTGAACAGGTTTGAGGCACTGCCGGATGGTAAAACCCGGTATATCACCGAAAATACTTTTCAGATGAAAGGCTTTATGAAGATAATGGGGTGGTTGATGCCGGGTGCATTCAGGAAACAATCTCAGAAATACCTGGAACAATTCAAGTCATTTGTCGAAAAACAACCGCTATGATAAAAAACTATGCACTCGAGATCAAATGGGGAGTATTTTTCATACTGATGCAACTCGCCTGGATGACCATGGAACGCTTGGCCGGACTGCACGATACACACATTGATAAACACGCCGTGGTCACCAATCTGGTGGCTATACCTGCCATATTGATGTATGTGCTCGCCCTGCGCGAGAAGCGCAACAAACAACTGGGCGGTGCCATGACCTACAGGCAGGGATTCACTGCGGGACTCATCATGACCATCGTGGTCACTTTGTTGTCACCGCTCTCGCAATATATTACCTCTACGATCATTACACCTGATTATTTTGAGAACGCCATCCAATATGCAGTTTCCAGCGGCGCCTCAACACAGGAGGAGGCGGAAGCGAACTTCAATCTGAAGAATTATTTAATGATCACTGTGCTGTTCACACCAGTGATGGGCATAGTTACCACAGCTATTGTGGCGCTGTTCCTAAAGAAGGGACCTAAAACAGCAAATTAAGATATTCAAGTGATCGATCACGATCGTGCAGGCAGGTGTTGCACACCTATTCGCCGGACGGTGTGATCAGAATGCAACCGTGAGTGCTCCGTAAGCGCCCAGACCGGTAAAGGCATCGGGTGCCAGTATGCCCAGTACGCTATTGGAACCCAGACGCAGGTGCAGATGCTCGCCAAAGGATTTTCCCAGATCGATGCCGGCATTGAACACACCATAACCACCGGCATGCGCATTAACGGCCACTGACATCTTTTGCTGTGTGAATACTTTGGCCACCTGCATGAACACCAGCGGCTTGTAAGGTGTATTCAACATATACTGGCCTCCCAGTGTCAGCGCAAAATCGCCACCCATCATCTTGGTAGCACTGATGTTGATGCGCGACGGCAGCGCCTGTGAAAATACATCCTCCGGTTCTTCCTGCACACCGAGGATCGACAGCAGTGAATCGGGATCACCGGCGATGGCGTCATCGCTGGCAGAGAAAAAATTATCGAGTTCAATTCCTTCAAAGCGCACCAGTGAATCACCTGTGATCTTGAGCGGATCATCCGTCCACCACACTGCGCCGATGTCGTTGGCCATGACATTGATCGTTACCTCGGGGCCTTTGAAATATCCCTGCCAGAAAAGATCAGCGCTCACACCCACGCCTTTGAACTGACCCAGGTTGGGGGCGCCTTTTCCGGAACTGAGGATGGCCAGGTCGTAATCCAGATCGATATAACGCCCGTCGACAGCCGTAAAGAGTGTTCCGTAGCGGGTTTTCACATCAACCCCGGATAAACCCTGCACGAGGCCCACCGTGGCGCCCATTTTGAAGTCGTTGTAATTGTCATTCAGCAATTTCATCATCCCCACCTTATATTCCATCACGTTCGTGAGACTGAAATTGGAACCGGTCAACTGTGCTTCGTAATTCTGGTAGTCATAATTGCCGTAAAAAGCTAAATGGAATAGATCAGGAGTGAATTGACTGCTCTCCTCAAAATTATAATCGATGCCGGCGATGAAAATATTGTCCGGGTTGTTTTTCATGGCCATTTGCATCCACACACCCGCATACACATCCACCCCAAAAGTATTTTCGGCTGATAATTTATCAGCAGCGAAATCTTTCATTTCTTCAGTGATGAAACCGGATCCGAAAAAGTTTTGCAGGAAACTGGCGCTGAAACAATTACTCGCAAGATACAGATCGCCGTATGCGGTTATGGCAAAACGGTTCTCTCCCAGCGGCACATTCAGCGGATCATAAATGCCGAAGATCGTGGTGGGTGCGGCATAGGTATAGGTATCAGCGGTCGAGGTGCTGTCGGGTGTTGCCAGTGCGGCCGTACACACGCATGCCAGCGCTAAACAGGTCAGGGTCTTCTTCAGTTGCACGGTCTAGAAATCGGTCGTTGAGAAGGTGTAATTAATGTCGCCAACTAACTGGATCTTCATGGTATAGTCGCTGAAGATCTTCACGATCTCCGAGCAGGAGGGGATGGATTCAGTATTGAATGTAACGGTGGCCACCGCATTATCGGCGGTGAGGATGGCGTCTTTGAGTGAGCCGTCAACCAAATCATGTAATTCGGTGGTGGTAGGCACATGCACACGGCAGTCATCGGAGAGCACACCGGCCTGAATATTGTATCCGCCAAAATCCATCGAATCGAGGGCAATTCCGGCAGCATCGTAAAATACGATCTTGAGGTTGGCGTTGAGCGGGAAGGAATTATCCGCATACAGCGTCAGGTCAATATCACCGATGCCTTCGGTGCCGCCTTCAGCGCTCACGGTCATGGGGAATTCGCTTTGCAGGGTCAGGTTGCTGGCCATGAATTCCAGTGGCATGCTGAGATTGAAACCGATGTTGATGCGGCTGGTGTTGATCACAAAATCCTGGTAGTTGAAGTCATTGCCATTCGGATTCACGTTCATCACCACATCATAAAACAATTTATCCGGGAACATCTCGATCAGATCGTTGATGTTGCTGTTATCCGAATTCAACGTGATGGTGGTATATCCCGGTGTATAGGGATTGTCGAGGGCGCGGTTCACAGCAATAGGCACACCGATCACCGAAGGGCAATCCAGAAAGATCACCTCGCCTGTTGCAGAATTCAATCCGCCGAGTGAGTTGATCGTTACAAGTCCGCCTGCACCTAAACCATTTTCGATCTCCAGGTCGATATTGATATCGCCGAATTCTATGGTGCCATTCTCGAACTGATCGAAGAGTTCAACGCCGGCAGTGGTGTCGCTGATGGCGATCTCATATTCTCCCAGATACCCGCGCAGTTCATTCGGCACGATGTCTTCGAGTCCGTATACTACACGGAGACTGTCTTCGAGTGAAATGTTACTGGGTATGCCGGTATAATTGATGCGTGCACTGAATTCCTGATAGAAGGTATTCACCTCATCGCCTGAGCTTCCGCGCAGGTTGATCGTATAGCCGGAGATATCAAATGCCTGATCCACGATTTCATCTGGCCCGACGGCTGTTTCAATATGCACATTGTTACCGAATGCATCTACGGCACCTGGAATGTCGTACACGATATGGATGGTATCATTGATGGTATTCTCCACGTAGATCACAACATATCCCTGCTCGATACCCATCAGTGTGAATTCGGGACCGCCCATGTCATATTGCACATCATTGGCGTTGTTGATCAGGTTCTGTTCGGGGAATATGGCCGTAGCTTCCTGCAATTCCATGTCGTAAGCTGTCATGGTGATCATCAGGATGTCGCTGGTGTCGATGAGCACGGGATCGTCACTGCCGGGTGTGCTGAAATAAAGGATCTGTCCGGTCAGGTTACCTTCCACGGTCATGCCGCTGAGGTCATAAGTTTCTGTTACCGGAACACCACCTGATGGCACGGAATAAAAAGTATCATAGACAACGGTCTCTCCGCCCACAGAGTTTTTCAGTTCGAAGACAACAGTATCGAGGTCAACCGGAAAACCATTTGCGATGGACATATCCAGAAAACCGGAAAGGAAAGTGGCGGATTCAAAAAAGGAAGTAGCATCAACTGGTGTGGGATCGGTTGATAAACCGATGATGGGATCCAGCGGTACTTCAGTGCCGTTGGCAGCAATGATCAGTGTGCCGTACGGGAATCCGAGGTCGATAGCGATCTGTCCCAGTGAAATAGGTATGCTGAGGGTTTGGTCCTCGAGCGTGAGCGAGTCCAGCGAAACAAAATATTCAACGGAGGTATCCGGTATCTCGATCGCTTCTTCGGTAAGGTCGTAGTCGAGTAACTCTGTTTTATAGACAAGGGTTACGCTCTCATCTTCTCCTATAACAGTAACGGAATCGGGCACCAGGTCATACAGGTCGAGTTCTCCCTGCACCAGGGGCACGAGGTATCGGGTATCCCAGGCGGTATTGAGATCCTGGCGGCAGGATGCCAGGGCAAAAAGGGCGACCAGAATGAGGAGTATGCCTTTGGGTCGTCGGTTCATATGATGTGAAGATACGGAAAACTTCAGTCGAGTTGCACAAAGCGGCGGCGAATGTCGGTCAGGCTGCCCTTGGGGATGGCATCGATGAGTTTTTGGGTATAGGGTTTTTGCGGATCATTATAGATGGTATCTGCAGGCCCCATTTCTTCGATCACGCCTTTATTCATTACCACCATACGGTCGCTCATGAACTTCACCACACTGAGGTCGTGCGAGATGAAGATGTAGGATAAATGATAGGCCTCCCGCAATTCTATGAGCAGGTTCAATACCTGTGCCTGCACACTCACATCGAGGGCGGAAACACTTTCGTCGCAGATGATGAACCGCGGGTTCAGGGCGAGGGCCCGGGCAATGCAAACGCGCTGGCGCTGTCCGCCGGAGAACTCGTGCGGATACCGGTTATAGTGATCGGCCTTCATGCCTGTGCGTTCGAGCAGTTCGATCACTTTTTCTTTGCGCATGGCATCAGAGTCATACAGCCCGTGCACCTGCATCGGTTCTCTGATGGCCTGGCCGATGGTCATGCGGGGATTCAGACTGGAGTAGGGATCCTGAAAGATGATCTGGATGTCTTTACGCAGCGGTTTCCATTCGCGCTGCGATAAGTTCATGAGGTTCTGGCCGTTGAAAATCACCTCTCCGCTCACCGGTTCCACAAGGCGGATGATGGTTCTGCCGAGGGTGGTTTTGCCGCAACCGCTTTCACCCACCAGGCCCAGTGTTTCGCCGGGATATACATCGAAGGATACATCATCCACCGCTTTCACCCAGCGTTTCGTTTTGCCCAGAAAACTGCGTTCTGCAGGGAACCATGTTTTGATATTGCGCACCTGTAAAATAGGGTCCAACTGCTGCAGGGCAGATAACCGTTCGGCAGTTTCTGTTGGCGATACGATATCATTCCCTACTGTCACATCAGTTCTTTCCACCCACTCACCATTGCGCTCCTCCATGAAGTCGGCGATCACCGGCAGTCGGCGCAGTCGTTTTCCGAGTGGCGGTCGACAGGCCATCAGCCCTTTTGTATAGGGGTGCTGCGGATGTTCAAAAATGTCGAGTACGGAACCCTGTTCTACGATCCGCCCTTTGTACATCACGAGCACCCGATCGGCTATCTCAGCGATCACACCGAGGTCATGTGTGATGAACACAATGGAACTGTTGATCTTCTGTTTCAGATCCGCCATCAGTTCCAGTATGGTCTTTTGCACGGTGACATCCAATGCCGTAGTGGGCTCATCGGCGATGAGTATATCCGGATTACAACTCATGGCCATGGCGATCATGACCCGCTGTTTTTGTCCGCCGCTCAACTCATGCGGATAAGCAGAATAAGCGCGCTCCGGATCGGGCAATTGCACCTTGGCGAATAATTCCAGGGTAAGCGCTTTGGCCTCTGATCTGTTCTTCCGTTGATGTAAGCGTATCGCTTCATCCACCTGTGCGCCACAGGTAAATACCGGATTCAGGCTGGTCATGGGTTCCTGAAAAACCATGGAAATTTTATTCCCGCGGTAATACCGCATGGAGGCATCCGGCAACGATACCAGATCTACCGGCGATCGCCCGGCTTCATGATACAGGATCTGTCCGCCGGTGATGCGACCGGGCGGGTCAGGAATAAGGCGCATCAGCGAAAGCGAGGTGACGGACTTTCCGGAACCGGATTCACCCACGATACCAACGGTCTCACCGCGGTATATCTGAAAAGAGATGCCATCCACCGCAGTGGTCACCTTACCTTCCGATGTAAATGTGGTGGTGAGGTTTCTGACGTCAAGCAATAATTCGCGATCCGGCATCATTTCTTACGGCTTGCAAGATAGAAATTGGCGGTGAGATGGGGAAATGGGATGGAATGAGGTATGAAGTATTATGTTTGTGGTATATTGCCTTTTACAAACAGTTACCCTACTCGCGACTCGCACCTCCCCACTCACCACTCACCCT
>DAIMYJ010000078.1:0-8640 GCA_036734545.1 Chitinophagales bacterium | reverse complement strand
CATTTTTTTTTTCGTTTTTTATTTTATTATTTGTTTTTTATTTTGGGTATTGGGTTTGTGGGTGTGTTATTTTTGGGGTTGTAAAAATAATGGACAAAATTGAGGTGCCATTTGGAAGGATACTTAAAATCATGTCCCTCTATTATCGGAAATGCAAAACGACTTCTTTAACCCGAAGGTTTCCGCCACAACCTAAAAAATGTAAAACGCATGTATGCAAGTTAACAGACCTTGACTCACGACTCACGATTCACGACTGCCGACTCAGATTCACCATCCTCCGCTCAATCCACTCGGAAGACGTGATCACCGGTTATCCAGAGCACTGAGTTGCCGGTATTGAATCTGTTCTGTTCTGTTTGCGGATTGGCCGGGTCGAGGATCCAGTTGCCGTCAACGATAAATTTATAGGTGTATTTACCGGGTGCGAGGTATACAGGGACCTTCCATACGCCCTGTACATTGGTGAGTTTATAGCCCGGCTCCTGCCAGCCGATGGCGCTGCCGGTGACATATACTTCTTTTGCTTCCGGGTATCCTTCCAGTTTGAAAATATGATTGGGTTTGACAGATCGCACAGAATTCAATTCCTGCCCCCATCCTGCCGTGATCGGGTTGGCGGGATCGATGATCCAGGTGCCGTCTACAATGAATTTATATTCATACGTGCCCGCAGGTAACACGTAGGGTATTTGCCATCCCGTTGGTGTTCTCTCCATGATCAGTTCGCCGGTATTCCAGTTGTTGAAATTACCGCTGAGGATCACCACTTTGGCTTCTGTATACCCTTCGATCATAAAGAAGGTCGTATCGCCCAGAGCCATCACCGAATTTACGTTGCCCTCACCATCAGGACGGGCAACAGGGTTGTAGGGATCCAGCATCCACTGGCCGTCGGCAATGAATTTGTACGTATAAGTGCCTTCGCGCAGATACATGCGGAGCATCCAGCCTTCGGGCGTGCGTTGCATGGATAATTCCCGTTCATTCCAGTTGTTGAAGCTGCCTGCCAGGATCATGGAATTGTGGCCGGTATATCCTTTCAGCTGCACGGTATGGTTGGTGCGGTAATAAGCGCTGTTGTATCCGTGATGGCCGTCGGGTTCTTTGAGCAGATTATTCATGTCGTGCAGCCAATTGCCGTCAACAATGAACTTGTAATAATATTTTCCCGGTGTCAGATGCAGGGTATATATCCAACCGCTGTCGGTGCGTTGCATGGCAGTGCTGCCGGTGCTCCAGTCATTGAAATTTCCGCTGAGGAAAACCGTATGTGCGGTCGTGTTTCGCGGCAGATAAAAAACGGTGTGGCCTTCCGCATTTTCAAACACGGTAGGTGCTCCGGCAAAGCTGTTCACACCATAGGCTACATTGCCGGGATATCCGGGTGTGATATCTGCTCCGTCGCGCATATCGAACAGGATGGCCTGATTGCCCCAATAAATATCCGAATCGGCAGCGGTGATCGGCCGTGCGATCTTGGCTGATCTGCGTTTCAGGTCCATCAGGAACCAGCCTTCGCCTGACAGTTTTCCGATGCTGCCGTGGTTGAACAAGCTATCTTCCTGCAATCCGAAATATGCCATCACCACGGCATAGTCCTTACTTTTTTTATCGATGCGTATGACAATATTCTCCCCTTCCACGCGAATGGTGCTGCCATTGATCTGTGCCTCTGCAGGGAGGCAGATCAGCCAGCAGGTAAGGCACAACAGGATGATTATGAGTTTATTCCACATCGGCTTCGGGTGTATAAAAATACATGGTTAATTTCTTTTTCCGCATATTGATCACGGTCCTGCCCTGTATCAGGAGATCATAACCCATGATACCTGATAAGGTTGTGTTATATACGAGTTCGAGATAACTGAGGTTGGTAAGCAGGAATGGCATATTGCCGAATGTGCTGCTGCCTATCGCCACGGAATCAATGATACCATTGAGCACAGGTGTGGCACTATTCCCTGAACCGGCGAGTTGACCGCGGGTGGTCAGTGAAAAATGGCTGAGCACTTTGTTGGAAACGGTATTGCTCAGCACATTCCGCTCGGCGCCGGTGTCGAGACAGAAGCGCATTTTTTTTCCGGCTATACGGCCGTAGAGGAACAGAATGTTGTTGTCTACTTCCAGCGGTATCTCCAGATCCGGGAGGGTGCTGTCGGCCGGCGCCAGCCTGTTTCCCTGGTCATCCAATCGGTAGAGATACATGATGTCGTGCAGCAGGTCCAGTTCCATCTCCATGGAGCTGAACAGGGATGCTCCCAGCAGTCCGAGAATCCTGACGCCGCGGGCATTTTCCAGATGACCCAGGTTGACGATGTCGGCATCCACCAAAGTATAGAAAAGCTCACCCACCGAAAGGGTGTCTACCACAGTGTTCAACACTGTATTGGCACCGCCGTTGATACCATATTGTGTGGCACCCGGAGCCGCTTTACCTGTATTGAAATAGGTGCGGTTGAGTACGAGGTGCGGGGCGCCGGTGTCGAGGATGAAATAGCCTACCAGTGAATCCACGCGGGCTTCCACCATATACAGGTTTTGAACACGCTTGAGCGGAATGGCCAGCACATCAAATTCGCCCTGGGGTTTGGGGTCATTGAAGCCTTTATCACCCTGCGGAGGGAGCACCACATCCTGCACATGAATCGCATGGGCCTGCATCTCAGCAGATTGCAGGAGTATGCAGAGCAAGATCAGGTATGCCGGGAAACGGTGCATGCGGAGGGTGACAAAAATAGGGCAGGCAGCCGGTATCCTGTAGGTGTTTTTGAAAGGTGACCTGTTAAATGTTGTTTCCGTATGACAACAATTTCCGCAACCGGTAACAAACATCACTGTTCCCGGGCGCATCTCGGGATATGTTTGCATTGATAAATCAATTGATCACAAATAAAACCGAATGAACTATGACACTCGTAAAAAAAGGTTGGAGTTCTCCGTTCAGCAACAAATTCCTGAGTGACTTCTTCAATGCCGACAAGATGTTCGATGACGATTTCTTCAAAGCAGAAAGAATGCCCGCAGTGAATGTGGTTGAGAACGATGCCACCTTTGAACTCGAGGTGGCGGTACCGGGAATGAAAAAAGAGGACTTCAAGATCGAAGTGAAAGATGGAATGCTGGAAATTTCGGCCGAGAAGGAAGAAAAGAAAGAAGAAGTGAAGAAGAATTATACCCGGAAGGAATTCAGCGTGTCATCATTCAGCAGGATGTTCACATTGCCCGACAATGTGAAAGAGAATGAGATCGATGCCATTTACAAAGATGGTGTTCTTCATCTGGTAATTCCGAAGAAGGAACCTGTGGTAAAGAGCGCCAAAAAGGTAGAGATCAAATAGGCGCTCTTAAGCGATCATTTGTAGTAGTTATTATTCAACCCTGCGGCCGAACGGTCGCAGGGTTTTTATTATTAAATCAGGGTGCCAGGGTAATATGTTCCTCATGGATCAGCGGCAGGCCTTTCAGTCGCATCACCACCTGGGCAACGGCGATCACATCTTTACTGCAATAATGCGCGATACGCGCCAGGTCATCGCCGTTCCAGTATACATCCCCGACCATGCTACCGTCGATATCATCCTTCGGTGTGGGAACATGCAGGATGGAGGCCAGCAGGTGCAGGGAGGTGTAATGCTTGAAATCACCAAACTTCCAAAGGTCTAAGGTGTCGAGGTGATTGACCTCCCACGGTTTTTTCCCATAGATATCCAGCACCGGCGGCAGGTGCAGCCCGTTGATGAGCATGCGTCTGCATAACCAGGGTACGTCGAACTCGCGGATGTTATGTCCGCATAAAATTTTGTTGTTCTTGGAGACATTCAGCAGGGTAGGGGTGATCTCCTCCAGCAGGGCTTTTTCATCATGGCCGGAAAAGGTCTTGACCTTCAGGTGCGGCACCTCATCCTTCATTTGAATATAGGCACCGGAGATGCAGATGATCTTTCCGAATTCGGCGTAGATGCCGGCCCTGGAAAAATAGAACTCCTGAGGAGTTTCTTCTTCCTTGCGGAGCTTGCCCAGTTTGTTCTCGAACAGTTGTTGAAATTCGGGTGAAAGCTGATCGTAGTCTTTCACCGCAGGCACCGTTTCAATATCAAAGATGAACAGGTGCTCAGGGTTGATGTTTCGAAGCATAAAAAAGGGATATTACAAGTTAAGGGATAGCACGATCGAATTATCGTTTCAGGTAGGGATCTTATTATACATGGGTATAACAGTGCCGGTGATCCCCTTGCCCGCATCCGAGAGCAGATACCCGATCGTTTCTGCCACATCTTCCAGCGGGGTGAAGGTGTCAAATTGTTCCTTTGAGGCCCAGCTCAGGTTACCGGGTGTTTGCAGGGCTGCCGGCACGATGCAATTGGCGCGGACCTGATGCGGTCGGCCTTCTTCTGCAGCGCTGAGGGTAAGGGCGATGACGGCACTTTTGCTGGCAGTATACACACTATTGCCTGCAGTAGGATGCAGGGCCGGTTTTGCACCGATAGTGATAATGGCGCCCTTACCGTGTTGTTTCAATACCGGCAGCGTGTGTTTCAGCAGCAGGAAAGTGGGTTTGGTATTCAGGGCGATCAGGTGATCGAAGTCCGCTTCCGAGTAGTCGCTGATCCGCTCTCCCGGCGTGTATCCGCCTGCCAGATGCACGAGCCCGAAAAGTCCTTCGGCCGCCTCCATCAGTCGGGCCACATCCTCTTCCCTGGCCAGATCGGCCTGCACTGAAACGAGGTCATGCGGCATGTGCTGATGGAAATGTTTGCGCAGGCGTGCCTCAGCTTCCTCATCGCGGGTGGCTGCCACCAGCTTAAAGCCCTGCTTCAGTAAATGCGCCGTTACCGCGGTTCCCAGCCCGCCGTCTGCCCCGGTGATCAGTATTGTGGGATGTGCCATAGCCCCAAATTTACCATTTCAGCGGAATTGTTGCCTTCAGTGGACAGCCCTTAACAACCGCTGTTTGCCCGGTTATTTCGTTTTACCCGTAAAATGCCGTTATTTTGTGCACACGGCACGGCCTTGAGCCGTGGATATAAACTAAAGACCGGCATGAAAAGGATCACTACCTCGCTGCTTGCTGCATGCATCGCAATCATGGCTTTCCAAACGACTCAGGCGCAGTTGTGGCTGATGACCGATGGAGGCTTCTTCTTTGCCAAAGACATTACCGGATACGGTATCAATGCACGCGGAGCATGGCATTTCGGCGATTACGACCGCAACATGGCAACCTTTGGCGGCGGATACAATTTCCTCTCCGGCACACGCGTGAACCTGATCTTCGCTGATACGCTCGGTAACACCGATACGGTTGAAAGTTCACTGACCGCCAACCTGATCACTATTGACGCCGACTATCGCCGATACTTCGGCGGCAGCGATGCGGATGATTATTTCGCTTTCTACGGTATCAGCGGTTTGAGTTTATGGATGGTAGGCAGCAAAGTATCGCTGGTCGTTCCCGAAGACACTTCCTTCTTCCTGTCGGAAGGCACGAGACTTACTAATACCAATATGAGTGTTCGCATCCCGCTGGGTGCCGGTATCGACTGGACCATCCGTGGTCGCTTCTGGTGGTATTTTGAAGCACGTCTTGGTATTCCGGTAACTCAGGTGAACGATCCCTGGATAGGGAATGATTTCGGTGTGAGCTATCACGTGAACACCGGTGCCCGCATCCTGTTATGGGACGTGTTCTGATGCCGGGTGCATCTTCGTTAACATCTTCCTGAATATTATTTGGTCTGATGCAGCGCAGCCGTATTTGCGGTTGAACTGTAGGGCATTATTTTCCTGTTCGCTGCAAGGCCTGATCCAGGTCGTTCAGGATATCCTCTGCATTTTCGATACCCACGCTCAGTCTGATCAAACCGTCAGTAACACCAGCAGCCTTGCGCCTTTCGGCCGGTACATTCACATGTGTCATGCTGGCCGGATGCTGGATGAGGGTATCCAAGGTGCCTAATGTGGTGATCATGTTACACAACTGAACTGCACGCATCAATTTTTTTCCGGCATTGAATCCACCCTTCAGTTCAAAACTGATCATGCCCGAGTGATCGGTCATCTGTTTACGGATGATATTATGCTGAGGGTGGTCACTGAAACCACAATAGTTTACGTGTGCTACTTTCGGATGGTCTTTCAGGAAGGCTGCCACCACTGCGGCATTATCGCAATGACGCTGCATGCGTATCTCCAGTGTTTTTAATCCCTGCAGCAGCAGCCAGCTTTCAAATGCATTGCTGTTGGCGCCCAGCAGTTTTATCTGCATCCAGATGTTGTTTTGTATCAGCTGCTTATCGATACCCACAACCACACCGCCGAGGCCGTTGCCATGGCCGTTCAGGTATTTGGTGGCACTGTGGATCACGAGGTCGGCACCGTGTTTGAGCGGTTGTTGGCAATACGGGGAGGCAAAGGTGTTGTCTACGGCCACCCGGCATCCGTATTTTTTGGCGAGGGTGGCTACCGCAGCAATATCCACCACTTCCAGCATGGGATTGGACGGTGTCTCGATATATATGAGCTTTACCTTTTTATTCTTTTTCAGGGTCTTCTCCACCGCCTGCAGGTCGTTCAGGTTACAGCGAAGGGTGTTGATGTTCCATGCGCTCAGTTGTTTTTGCATGAGCTCATCGGTAGTGCCGTACAGCTGCGGTTGTGTTAGTATGCTGTCGCCGGCAGCAGCGCAGGCGGTCATCGTGGCTGCAATGGCTGCCATACCGCTGGAAAACAACTGTCCGTAGCCTGTGAGTCCTGTTCCGTGTGTTTCGAGGCCGGCCACTTTTTCAGCGGCCATATCTACTGTGGGATTTCCCCAGCGTGAATACACATAGCCTTTGGACGGATCTGCAAACAGCGCGTTGGTTTCCTCCAGCGAGTCGAAGCTATAGGCCGTGGTGGCATATATCGGTTCGTTATGGGGCAGTATTTTTTTCTTCGCAGAGGCGGTCTTTACACATAATGATCCGAATCCGGATGTTTTCTTTTTTGCAGCCATTGGTTTGTGCAGATTTGCGCTGTAAAAGTAGTGGATTTCGGCATGCTGCGGCATGTTTGCTGTTTCCACAACTATTTCTTTGACATAGCGAACATATCTTTGATGCACAGGGTTATTTGAATAAGGCTAAACTCAACACCATGACATATCGATATGGCGATACCCGGTTACCCCGGGTGGTCATCATCGGCGCCGGTTTTGCCGGGCTGGAGTTAGTAAAAAAACTCAATAACACACCCTATCGGGTGTTACTCATCGATAAGCATAATTATCACACGTTCCAACCACTGTTGTATCAGATCGCTTCTGCAGGACTTACGGCCGAGAGTATTGCTTATCCTTTGCGTCGCAAGATCGGCGGTTATCCGAATGTGATCTTCCGCGTGGCGGAGGTAACGCATATAGATACGGCTCAGCAGGAGGTGGTCACCGACATCGGGGCATTTCCGTATGATCATCTCATCATTGCCACGGGTGCTTCCACGAATTTTTATGGCAATGACAGTCTGTCGAAACTGACGTATACACTGAAAAGTGTACCTGAGGCCCTGCATATGCGCAGTACGATACTCAGTCAGCTGGAGCAGGCCGTGAATGTAGCACGCATGCAGGATGAACATCCCCTGCATTTTGTGATCGTCGGTGGCGGACCCACGGGTGTGGAACTGGCCGGCGCGCTGGCAGAGATCCGCAAGAACGTGTTGCCCAGTGATTACCGCGAACTGGATCCGGAGAAAATGCAGGTGCACCTGATCGAAGGCGCACCGCGTGTGTTGGGCGGCATGACCGAAAGATCTTCAACCCTGGCAAAAAAGTATTTGGAGGAACTCGGTGTGCAGGTGTGGCTCAATACACTGGTAAAGCAATATGACGGACGCGAATTATCGCTGGCCGACGGCACCCGTCTGCGCGCTGACCATGTGATCTGGACAGCAGGTGTCAAAGGTGCGGGCATACCCGGTATCGATAAGTCCGCCATCGGCAAAGGCGATCGGTATCTGGTAGACAGTTACAACAGGATAATCGGTTATGAAAATATTTATGCCGTAGGTGATATCGCGCTGATGCATGCCGACCCGCATTTTCCCCAGGGGCATCCCGGCGTGGCACAGGTGGCGCTGCAGCAGGCTGCAAATCTGGCGTCCAATTTGGTTCGACAGGCCGGCAATAAAACACCGCGCACGTTCTCCTACAGAAATATGGGCAACATGGCCACGGTGGGCAGGCATAAAGCGGTGGTTGACCTGCCGTTCATTTCATTCGGCGGTTACCTGGCCTGGTATGTATGGATGTTCATCCATCTCATGGCGCTGGTTGGCTTCCGCAATCGGTTCATGGTTTTCATGAACTGGATGTGGAATTATTTCACGTATGACCGGGCGTTGAGATTGATATTGAGGCAGCCGAAAGAATGAGGGATGAGGGAAGATGAATGTTTTGTGGGGACGGGAATCAGGAGCCAGGAGCCAGGATCGATAGGATGATCGTAATGTGTATTTGGGCTGGCGATAATGTTCATTATCCTTGATCAGGGAATATACCTACTGCATCAAGAACCATAAACAATCAACCAACAACCTCCAACCTGCAACCAACACCCAACAACCAACAACAAACAACCTAAAGCAAACAACCTACAAACT
>DAIMYJ010000077.1:9669-15557 GCA_036734545.1 Chitinophagales bacterium | reverse complement strand
CCAGGCGTGCTCCTTCAACCACTCGGACATCTCTCCGGTTGAGGGAGTGCAAAGGTAAGGCAAACCGGCGGTTTTAACAACGGCCGGCCGGACTTATTCCCCGGGTGCAATACCGTATTTCTCCTCGTATTTGCGCTCCTGTTCGTCCTGCCAGTTGTCCGGGTCTACCGATTCCCCGGTAATGAAAATGTGGGTCAGCCGGTTGCCCCGCATATCCAAAGCATCACCGTTGCTGATGAACAATGTTGCACTTTTACCTGCCGTCAGCGTACCGAAACGATCCTCGATGCCGGCGATCCGTGCGTTGTTCAGGGTGATCATCTGCAGTGCCTGCTCCCTGCTGAGTCCATAGGACACCGCATTGCCGGCCTGAAAGGGCAGATTGCGTAAATTCCAGTAGCTGGAACCCTGATTATTCACCGTGAGACCGCATAATACGCCCGCCTCGGTAAGCAGGGTGGGTAGGGTATATTTCAGGTCTATGGGATCGCCTTCGTACTCAGGCAGCTCGTGGGTCGACTCCAGCAATACCGGGATAGCATTCGCCTTCAACAGATCGGTAACGCGATGTGCCTGACGCCCGCCCACAATGACGATGCGTACATCGAAGTCTTTTGCCATCTCTACGGCACTGATGATCTCTTTCGCGTGATTCGCCTGCACGTATAAGCGCTGTTCTTTTTGGAACAGCTTGCGCATGGCCTCGAAGCGAAGATTTTTTTCTGCCGGCACCGGTCCTGCACAATAGGCTTTCGCTTCCGACAGATACGTATATATCGATCGCACCTCGGCTGAGAAATTGGGATGAATGGTATACACACCTTTTTCCCAATCATAGCGATAAGCAGATGGCCAGTACATATGCATATTACCGTCGGCGGCTACCACAGCATCTTCCCAATTCCAGCCGCTGAGTTTCATCACACTGCTCTGCCCGCTGATGACACCGCCGTTCGGTACCGGTTGAGCAAGCAACACACCATTGGAACGCACGGTCGGTATCACCCGTGAATCGGTGTTATAGGCGATCAGAGAGCGCACATTCGGATTATATATACCCACTTCATAAGCATCCCGCGTAGCGCGAACAGCCTCGATCTCTTTAAGTCCCAGTTCGGTGGTCAGGCCGATGAGTCCCGGATAAATATGGCGGCCCGTTGCATCGATCACAGTTGCATTGCCCGCATTCAGTCCGGTTTCCTTGGCGGATCCTGCATATTCTATCACGCCATTGCGCAGCACGACCGTACCCTGTTCGATCACTGCGCCGTCGCCGATGTGCAGCGTGCCGCCGGTGATCAATACGGGGGTCTTTTGTGTAAATGCTGTAAGTGAACAACACAGGCAGCAGAGAATGAAAAATATCTTTGAATGATTCATATGATTCAGAGTCGTTCGATGATCAATTGCCTTTCATGAAATCTTCCACGTCTTCACATTCGTAAGAGCGGTTGGGTTTTGTGCTTGCCGGAACTGTTATCGCACCATTGGCTTTTTCAGCCATCAGTTTGCGCACGATGCGGTCGCGTTCCACGGCATCAGCTGCCAGTAATGTATTCTGTTGTGCCCGGTCGTAATAAATGCGTCCGTCAACCAGTGTTTTTTCTGCCACCGCATAAATACTCAGCGGATTGTCGCTCCACACCACTATGTCGGCATCCTTCCCTTCGCGGATGCTGCCCACACGGTCGTCGATATGCAAAAGCTTCGCCGGATTCAATGTCACCATC
This sequence comes from Chitinophagales bacterium, assembly GCA_036734545.1. Classification (GTDB taxonomy): domain Bacteria; phylum Bacteroidota; class Bacteroidia; order Chitinophagales; family BACL12; genus UBA7236. Next base: position 13,827 of record DAIMYJ010000077.1, on the reverse strand, counting down.
TTCCAGGCTTCTTCCTCCGAGATACCGGAATATTTTACAGCTTTAGCTGCTTCCTGATTCAGGCGTCGGGCCATCTCGGCATCATCCGAATTGATCGCGGTGACCACGCCGGCGTCATGCAGTATGCCGGCATTCTGCGGTATGGCTTCGTACACTTCGAATTTATATGCCCACCAGTCGCTGAAACTGGATGCGCCTGCACCATGTGCCTCCATTTTATCAGCTACTTTATATCCTTCCAGGATATGCGTGAAGGTGTTTACCTTGAAACCATAAGCGTCAGCCAGTTTCATGAGCATGTTGATCTCACTCTGCACATAACTGTGACAGGTGATGAATCGTTTGCCCTGCAGGATCTCGGCGATCGCTTCGAGTTCCAGATCGGTGCGAACGAACCTGGTCTTATCATTCTTGGCGGCGATGTATTCCTGCGCACGTGTAAAATAATCGGCATACACCTGCTCCACGCCCATGCGCGTTTGCGGAAAGCGAACAGTGTTCATGTCGCCCCAGTTGCTCTGCTTTACGTTCTCACCTAGTGCGAATTTGATGAAGCCGGGCCATTGTTCAAATTTCATCGCTTCAGGTGCCGCACCCCAGCGCAATTTGATCAACTGCGTTTGTCCGCCAATGGCATTGGCAGAGCCATGCAGGATATGTGAGGTAGTAACACCGCCGCTGAGCTGACGGTAAATATTGATATCATCGCAATTGATCACATCGCCGATGCGCACCTCTGCGCTGCTGCTTTGTGTGCCTTCATTCACACCATCCGTAACGGCAATATGTGAATGCTCATCAATGATGCCGGCGGTCACATGCTTGCCGGTGCCGTCAATGACAACCGCATTTTTTGCAGAGATCTGTTTACCTACCTTGATGATCTTCCCATTAGAGATCAATACATCGTGGTTGGGCAAAATGCCGGCTTTCTCATTGGTCCAAACCGTGGCGTTGGTGATCAGAATATCCTGCTGCACCGGCACTGTCTGCCAGCCGAATGCTGTGAACGGAAATTGCACCGCGCCGAATGTCGGTTTTTCTTTTTGCTTGTCGGTGGTCTTTTCGGCATATACATTCGCATATTGTGCCGACCAGTCGATCCAGACATCATTCCGCTGCCCCTTGCCGGAAAAATCTTTTCCGTTCTTCCAGCCGCTCAACCGGTACAGGTCGTTACCATCGGCAAATTGTATAGATATGCCGGATTCGGTGATACTGCCATTGGCTTTCAGCGTGTCGGTTTGTTTGATCACACCGAATTCCGGTTTATCTGGTGTGCCGGTAATGGCCAGACCATAAGTGGTTGTCCCTGCTGTAAACAGATACACACCTCTGTGATCGGTCGCATCCGGATGGATCACGTATTGTTTACCATCAACCCAGTTGTCCAGCAGTTTGGTGCCGGATTGAAAGATGTTGCCGTTGGTAATGAGAAAATTGGCTTTTTTCCCTTTGGCCAGACTGCCTATTTGCGCATCGGCCTTCAGCATTTTGGCGGGTGTAGTGGTCAGCGCTGCCAGCGCTGTTTTTTCTGTCAGTCCATAGCTGATGGCTTTGCGGATGTTTTCCAGAAAAGCATTTCTGTCTTCCAGACCTGATGAAGTAAAACAAAAGGGTATACCGGCCTGCTCCAGCAATGCGGCGTTGGCAGGGGCCATTTCCCAGTGTTTCAGATCACCCAGTGAGAGTAATTCTGCATCATAAGGATCGGTCACATCCGGTGTTTTAGGAAATTGTAACGGAATGATCAACTGTGCACCCGTGCCGCGTATTTCTGCCAAGCGCTGATATTCGTTTCCACTGCCTTTTATGATAAAAGAGAGACCAAATTCATCGCCTATCTTGTCTGCGCGAAGTACTTCCAGTTTTTCTTTGGTTTCAAAAATGTGCAGCAATCCTTTTTGTGCGTGTATGGCCTCCAGTGAAATATTATATTCAACTGCTCCCTTCGTTTTAGCATACCAGTCGGCATCATAGAATGTCTGTCGCAACAGGGCGATACTACCCATCTGAGAGGAGGGATAGTCCTGCGTGCTGCTGCCTTTACGCAGAGCGTAATGGTTGCTCACCTGCGCCTGCAGAACGGATTCGCGTGCCGGCGCATTGCCGGTCATCACCAGTGCACCCGTACCACGCATGATGCCATCGTGGCGATGGGTAAGTACGGTGCCGAAACCGGCGCTGCGCCATTTGCGGGCTTCAGCGGTATCGGGACTGAAGGCCGCATACGCCTGGAATTCCGGGGTGAGTGCCTGATTCCAGTTGACCGCCTGCTGCTGATTATTCAGCATTTGCGGCCCGCGGTCGGCAGGCGGATTCTCTTTATTGGGCAGACCATAGTCGGCATCCGGATCAATAAATGAGGGATATATGTATTTACCTTTCAGGTCGATGACCACAGCGTCTTTCGGAATGGCAGCCTGCGGTCCGATGTCTACGATGATACCATCACGGATCACCAGTGTGGCATCCTGGATCGTGGTTTCCGGATCTGCAACGATCGTTGCATGCGTAAAGGCATAGGCTCCGGGCCGGATATCCGGCGCACCATTCACCGGAAAGGTCGACTGCGCCTGCGCCGAAGCGATGCCCAGTGCCAGGAACATGGGCACTAAAATTCTTCTCATATGGTTGTAAGGACTAAGGTTTATTGGTCAAAACGGGGATACTAAGATAGGCTTTCGCCTATACATGAACAGCAGGTCGTTAAGTAAGTTTAACGTTCTGCCGTTCGCCGGGCAGTGGCGCACAGGTAAACTTTTCTATTGCGGACCTGTCTAAACCCTGAACTATTTTATGACAGACCGATTATAAAACTCAGGCTACCTTTATATCTTCCATGCTGCGCCGTTCACTCCTGATCCTATGCCTGCTGCTGAGCTTACAGGGATACGCCTATCATATCATAGGTGGGGAGATGATCTATGACCGGCTGGCCGGCAATACCTTTCGCGTTACCCTCAAGATCTACAGGGATTGCGCCAACCCGGATGCGGCAGAGTTTGACGATCCGCTGCAGATCTATGTGTATCGGGAGGGTGGCGTATTATATGACAGCCTCGTCTTGTATTTCCCGGGTTCTGACCTCATCGACCCCAGTATCATCAACCCCTGTATCGAGATATCACCCGATCTCTGTGTGCAGGAAGCTATTTATGAGGGCACGATAGACCTGCCACCGAGTGTCGGTGGATATGATCTGGTATACCAGCGATGCTGCAGGAACACAACGATCCTCAACATCTACGATCCGCTGTATACAGGCGCCACTTATGCCGCGCATATACCCGATCCGGGCAGTATCATCAATTCCAGTCCGCGCTTCAACTCCCTGCCTCCGGTGGCCATTTGCGCCGGCTATCCCTTTGCTTTCGACCATGCTGCAACGGATCCGGATGGCGATGCACTGCTCTACCGTTTTTTCACACCCTATACAGGCGCTTCCTTTGATGCACCTGATCCATCGCCGGCATCGCCGCCGCCTTTTACAGAGATCAGTTTTTTACCGCCCTTCAGTGAGACCTATCCTGTGGCCTCCAGTCCCGCATTTGCCATAGATCCGGCTTCCGGCTGGCTGGCAGGCACACCTACCGACCTCGGCCAATACGTTGTGGGCGTTGCCGTGGAAGAGCGCAGGGCAGGGGTGCTCATAGCCGTGCATTATCGCGATTTTCAATTCAATGTGACCGATTGTGTTCCTTCCATCGTGGCGGCCGCACCGGCAGAGGTAAATGAATGTAGTGATATGACAGTTTCTTTCGAGAACTGGAGCGTGGGTACCGACGAATTCATCTGGGACTTTGGCGTGCCGGATATCACTACGGATGTCAGCTCTGAAGAAAATCCCACCTACACCTATCCCGATACAGGCACCTACATCGTCACGCTGATCGCCTATCCCGGTTATGATTGCTCTGATACCACCTATATCACTGTGGATGTGTACCCGCAATTGATCGCCGACATCGATTTCGACAACACCTGTGCCGGCGCACCGGTATCCTTTCAGGATATGTCCACGACAGATTATGGAACACTCACTACCTGGGAATGGAATTATGGCGATGGCTGGGGCAGTGTGGAACAAAGCCCTGTCTACACCTACGATGAACCGGGTTCTTACATGCTCATCTTTACCGTAACGAACAGCGTCGG
>DAIMYJ010000077.1:0-9569 GCA_036734545.1 Chitinophagales bacterium | reverse complement strand
ATTGGCCGATGCATTGATCTGCGAAGGGGATACGGTGCACCTGGTCAGCGGCGGCGGAACAGATTATACATGGACCCCGGCTGAATATGCGTCGTCACCCGATGCACAAAGCACCTGGTTCACGCCGGAGGTAAGCACGATGGTGCAGGTGGTGGTCACCGATGGCTGCACCACTGATTCTGCTTCGGCGTTCATTGAGGTCATGCCGGCACCGGATATCGTAGCCGGTCCCGACACTACCGTGGTGCACTTTCAGGAGGTGAATCTCTATGCCTATGGCGCCGAAACCTATAGCTGGTCGCCGGCAGCGGGCCTTTCAGACTCCCTCATCGCCAACCCCGTAGCCACCCCCGACCAGTCCACGGCCTACGTGGTCACCGGCACGGGCGCCAATGGCTGCACGGCCACCGATACCGCTTTTATCACGATACTACCCTTGTGTGTGCCCTATTCCACGGTCAACGCGTTCTCGCCTAATGGTGATGGTATCAACGATCGTTTCAGGCTCATTACCCCGGGCGATGACAGCCTGCTTTCCATGGAGATATACAACCGCTGGGGACAGCGCATCTTCTTCACCAACAGCCTTGCCGATGGTTGGGATGGCACGGATGGAAATGGGGTAGCCCAGGAGGTGGGTATGTATGTCTTCGTGATGTATACCGATTGCGACGGTGTGACACAGCAGGTAACAGGAAGTGTTACTTTGCTGAGATAAGGAGTTTCCCTATCTTTATCAATCTTAACCTACTCTGGCATGAAACGAAACGGCCTACTCCTCTCATTATTCCTCTCTTTCTTTGTATTTAAAGCACACGCCTCGCACATCATCGGCGGGGAGATCACGTACACCTGTATCGGCACCAACCAATACCAGGTTACCCTGATCCTCTACCGCGACTGCACCTCATTCACGCCTTTTGATAATCCGGCTTACATGAGTATTTACACGCAGGATGGCGATTTCGTAGATAATTTCCCGCTCTTCTCCCCGGATATCATAGATATCCCGGCCGAGTCAGATAACCCCTGTCTCGATGCACCGGATGATGTATGCGTGGAACAGGCTACCTACACAGCCAATATCACCGTCCCCGACGGAGCAGAAGGATACATCCTGGTGTATCAGCGTTGCTGCCGGAATGCGGGTATCGTGAATATTGAGACACCGGACGATATTGGAGCCACCTATACACAGGAGATACCACCGAATGCGGATGCTATTTGTAATAACTCTCCGGTGTTCAATGACTTTCCGCCTACTGTGATCTGTATTGATGACCCGATCGTATTCGATCACTCTGCTACCGATCCCGATGGCGACTCACTGGCATATAGTTTTTATTGGCCCTATCAGGGAGCAAGTCCATTTGATCCGGCACCCACGATCGCCTCTCCTCCACCTTATGCCGGAGTGAACTGGGAAACCGGTTATGATGAGTTTTATCCAATAGATGCATTGCCTCCGTTTACCGTTAATGCTCTTACCGGCTCACTTACCGGTACCGCAACCGATGAAGGACGTTACGTGGTAGGTGTGGTATGTAAAGAGTATCGCGATGGTGTTTGGCTGGGCGATCATATTCGCGATTTCCAGTTCAATGTGGTTACCTGTACACCATCCGTATTGGCTGAGATGGAAGTGGGAGACATCACTTTCGATGATACAGATCCGGATGAAGAATATCTGAATTGCACCGACTTCACGGTGATCTTCGATAATAACAGCTCCGGAGGCACAGATTATTTTTGGGATTTCGGTGATGGCAGCACCTCAACTATTGAAAATCCGACGCATACTTATGCTGATACCGGAAGTTACGAGGTTATGCTGATCGTGAACCCCGGCTTCACCTGCGCCGATACGGCGATCGGTATCATCAATCTATACAATACACTTACTGCAGATTATGATTTTGTGGCCGGCTGCTCCGGAACACCTGTGGTGTTCACAGATAATTCAAACAGCACCGAAGCCGGTGATATCATTACCTGGGAATGGACCTTTGATGACGGCGCTACTTCCGGCGATGCCGATCCCGAACATGAATATTCAGATGGTGGCACCTATTCGGTGACACTTACAGTTACTACAGATGTCGGATGCGTGTCGTCGGTCACCTACGATGTGCTGGTTGAGTCAGGCCCTGCGGTAGACTGGGAAGCTGATGATGTTTGCCAGAACTTCCCGGCTGAATTCGATAACCAGACAACGATCGCTACCGGAACGATCAGCTCTTACACCTGGGACTTTGGCGACGGCACCACCAGCAGTGAAGATGAGCCTACACATTTCTATGATGCGCCCGGCACCTATACCGTTACCCTGATCGCTTATTCAGCCAATGGCTGCTCGGATACGCTGATACAGGAGATCACTATCGGCGAATTGCCTTTCGCTGATGCTGGTGAAGATCAAACGGTTTTGTATCTGGAAACATTTACACTCGACGGCAGCGGCGTTGGTACCTATGAGTGGTCACCCACACTGACCGGCCTGTATGAATCTTTCTCTGACTACAATGCTGCTGATCCTACGGTAGAACTGGAAAATACTACCACATTCATACTCACGGTTACTAGTCCCGACGGTTGCACCGAAACAGATACCGTAACCATATTCGTGGAGGATGTGCCCATCGTAGAAGTGCCTACCGCATTTTCTCCAAACAATGACGGGGTGAACGATGTTATTCAGCCTTTCCTCCATGATATTGCCGTACTCAATTACTTTACCGTATACAATCGGTGGGGTGAAGAAGTGTTCACTACAGCTGCACTCAATGTGGGTTGGGATGGAACGGTAGGAGGTACCGAAGCAGAGATCGGCACCTATGTGTATGTGGTTGAGGCAGTTACCACCGGCGGCGGCACGGAAATACGAAAAGGCAACTTTGTGTTGGTGCGTTAAAACGCGCGAAATACGCTAATTAATAAGTAGCTTTGCATCGTTTTTCAGGCGATGAAAAAGCTACTTATTTTTTTGTGGGTATTGACCGCAGCAGCACTGCTGGGGTGTGGCGGAACAAGTTCTGCCGAGCCCTCCGGAAAAATGCCGGAAAAAGAAATGTTGCCGGGCCAGATCACCTTTATTCAGCATTGTAAGTTATGTCATGGCGCCAATGGTGATCTCGGATTGAGCGGCGCCGCCAACCTGAAAATTTCCGTGCTCACCAAAGAAGAGGTGGCGCAGGTGGTCACCAACGGCCGCAAGGCTATGCCGGCCTGGGGCCAGCAGCTTTCACCCGAGCAGATCAATCAGGTGTCTGAATACGTGCTTTCACTGCGTCGTTGACCCACTGGTTTAGGGTGCGTCCGTAAATTGCAGCAGAACAAAACATCCCGAACATGTCTTCCCGCAACGTATATCGTGTGATCGCTACCATGTCGGGTAGTTCGCTGGATGGACTGGATATTGTTTATGCCCACATTCAACTCGAACCTCAACCTACATTTAGGATCATTGCCGCCGACACCTTTGCATACACCGATGCTGAATTGCAGGTGTTGCGTGTGGTGAGCAGAACTTCCATGCATACGGATGATCAGACAGACCGGTGGTATGGTGCGATCAGTGCAGCCTATATCCGTAGATTTATTCAACAGTTGGGCAACCCGTCCGTAGATCTTGTTGCTTCGCACGGACATACCACCCTGCATAAGCCGGCTTTAGGGATCTCGCAGCAGATCGGTGACCCGCAGGTGATGGCCGATGCATTGCGCCTTCCGGTCATTGCGCGTTTCAGACAGGCCGATGTGGATGCGGGAGGTCAGGGAGCGCCGCTGGTGCCTTTGTGTGATCAACTGTTCTTTGCGGAATATGATGCCTGCTTGAATATAGGCGGTATCGCCAATATCTCTTTCGAAACACCTGATGGACGCGTAGGGTTTGACATCTGCGGCGCAAACCAGATACTCAATTTCTTCGCTGAACAGGCCGGATGGCCATACGATGCGGAAGGAGAAATGGCTGCAGCCGGCGAAAAGGATGCTGCGTTGTTCGATCAGCTGAATGCCATACCTTTTCTCTCTGCTTCTTATCCGAAAAGTCTCGATAATCATTTTGTGCATCGCGCATTCATTGAACCCTTGCAGCGAGCGCCGCTCATGCTGAATGATAAACTGGCTACAGCAGCGCATCATATCGCTTATCAGATCGCGCGGGTGATCGAACAGCAGCCCGGAAGAAGAGCATTGGCCGATTATCGTTTGCTGGTGACCGGCGGCGGCGCCTTTAACCGGCATCTGATAAAACTCATTGAGGAGCATGCGGGCATCCGCATCCAACTGCCCGACAAGATCATCATTCAATATAAAGAGGCTTTGGCCATGGCGCTCATGGGCGTGTTGCGCCATGAGAACCGGCCTAATTTTTTACCCTCCGTCACCGGCGCAAGGATCGCCGTTTCCGGGGGCGTGATAGCAACTCCCGGAAAATAAATTGCAATTTTGTCACCCATGATACTCGTTACCGGCGCAAATGGATTGGTAGGCAGTTATCTGTGCAGATACCTGCTTGCTCAGGGCGAACAGGTGCGTGCGTTGCGCCGTGCCGGCAGCGATATGCGGCTTGTAGAGGATATCCAGCACCGTATCGAATGGGTAGAAGGTGATGTTACCGACATCATAGCCCTGGAAGATGCCATGCGGGGCATACGAACGTTATATCACTGCGCCGGATACATCTCCTATCTTAAACGTAATGCCGAAAAGCTGATGCAGGTGAATGCCGGCGGCACTGCCAATGTGGTGAACCTGGCGCTGGAAATGGGCATCGGGAAAATGGTGCATTTCAGTTCCATTTCCGCACTCGGCAGAACCGGCGTGCAGAATGAAGTGGTGACGGAATCGGCGCCGTGGAACATGGAGCATCTTAGCACCTCGTATGCTCACAGCAAGTTCGCAGCAGAGCGTGAAGTGTGGCGCGGTATCGCCGAAGGCCTGAATGCGGTGATCGTGAATCCTTCTATCATTCTGGGTGCCGGCAACTGGCAAAGCGGTTCCTGTAAATTATTCTCTACCGTATATCAGGGTTTCCCTTACTACACCGAAGGCGTCACCGGATATGTAGATGTGCGTGATGTGGTGCGTGTGGCTGTGCAGTTGATGCGCAGCGATATATCCGGAGAACGATTCATTCTCAATAGTGAGAATTGGATGAATCGCGATCTGCTTCAGGGCATGGCCAGAGCACTGCAGGTGCCCATGCCATCTAAAAAAGCGGGTCCGTTCCTTTCCGGTGTGGCCTGGCGCTGGGAGTGGTGTAAGAGCGTGCTAACCGGAAAAGACCCCGCCGTAACTCGTCAAACCGCGCGCATCGCCAATAAGTCTACCTACTTCAGTAATGATAAAGTAACTCAGCAGCTGTCCTGTAATTTCATTCCGGTAGCAACATCCATACGCGAAACGGCGGATGCCTTTTTATCTGAAAAACAGGATGGACGTTTTCATCCATTATCCTTCAATTGATCTTCATGCCGTCAGAACCTATCCAACATATTCTTTTTGATCTGGACAACACCCTTTGGGATTTTTCCGGCAACTCGAAGCGCATATTGGAGAAGATTTTTACGGACCTTTCTTTTCAGGAAAAAGGCGTGCCCGGATTTCATGCGTTTCATGAACAGTATGCGTTTCGCAACGAATATCTCTGGCAGCAATATGCATTGGGTAATGTAACGCGTGACGAAGTACGTCAGAATCGTTTTTACATCACGCTCAATGATTTTGGCATCAACAATTATGCACTTGCTGCAGAAGCTGCAGATTATTATATCCATCATACGCGCAGGCAAACGGATCTGCTCCCGCACGCGCGTGAAGTACTCGATCATTTATATAGCCGGTATACCCTGCATATCATCACTAATGGTTTCGATGAGGTGCAATTCTTCAAACTCGAAAATACCGGCCTGCGCAGATATTTTGATACCGTGACCACTGCGGAGTCAGCGCAAAGTTTAAAGCCCAACCGGCGGATATTTGACCACGCCCTTAACGCTATCCCCGCTGCACCGGCACACTGCCTCTACGTTGGCGACAGTCCTGAGGTGGACGGGCACGGTGCATTGAATGCAGGCATGGATTTCATTTGGCTCAATCCCGAAAGCAGGGAAAATGCATACGGATTCAGAGAGGTGCGGTCGTTGCAGGAGTTGATGCATATTTTATAAGCAGTTGTCAGCACGATCCGCTTTTTCTGATAGGGTGGGTGGATGGAATTTCGGGTAAAAAAAAACGCCCGCTGTTGAGGCGGACGTTCCTATACGTTGAGCGGGATCCGATCAATTCTTCGGGTCCTCTGTTTTTTCAGTCTCTTCCGGTTTTGCTGCACTCATGCCAACAGTTACTTCATGGCAGGAGGGAGCGGGTGCGGCTTCGATGGTGGTCGTTTCGGTGGTAGTGGCGGCGGCCGGCGCAGTGGCATCAGCTGTGGTTGTGGTCACAGCAGAGGTGCGGCTGGCGCTGTTGCTGCAGCAGGATTTGGTGCCGGTGGCTGAAGAGCATTTGGCATTGCTTTGATTCACCTCAACAGCTTTCACTGCCGGTGCGGCCTGTTCAACTTTTTCTGTTTTATCAGCAGGCTTGCTTTCAGCAGACTGGGCAAAGCTCACCATGGCGCCAAAAGCCATCAGTGCGGCAAAAGAGAGTATTTTCTTCATATAAATGGATTATAGTCTCTAAAGATAGTAAAAAAATCAGCGATTCACGCGTGCGATCACGGTTTGTCCGCCTTTTACTTTATCGCCGATCTTCACTTCGATCTGGCTGTCGAGCGGCAGGAACAGGTCCACACGGGAGCCGAACTTGATGAATCCGAACTCTGCGCCCTGCGTAACTGCTTCACCCTCTTCTACATAGAACTTGATGCGGCGGGCAACGGTGCCGGCGATCTGGCGCATCAGGATCTCCACGTTGTCGTCCTCATCTTCGATCACAAAGGTGGTGCGCTCGTTCTCGGTAGAGCTTTTCGGATGCCAGGCCAGCAGGTATTTGCCGGGGTGATATTTGAAGTATTTCACCTGACCGCTGATGGGTGTGCGGTTCACGTGCACGTTCTTAACGCTCATGAAGATGGACACCTGCAGGCGCCTGTCCTGGAAGTACTCGCCCTCGTAGGTTTCTTCCACTACCACCACTTTGCCGTCGGCAGGGGCGATAATAGCGCCCTCTTCCACGAACAGGCTGCGCTTCGGGTTGCGGAAAAACGACATCACGAAGATGATGCCACCCAGGGAGGCGATCAGCACGAGTACATTGAATAACCGGGCATCCGGCATGAAATAGTGTGTGCAGAAGTTCAGCACAACCAGAAAAGTGAGGAATCCGATGATGATCTTACGGCCTTCCTTATGTATGAATCGTGTCAGTTGCATTACCTTGATAACGATATAGCCTGCAAAGATAACGCATTTTGGGGGTTAGGGGTTCAAAGCGCCAGCTCCAGATAGCAGACGGCGGCCGGTACGGCGAACAGGAACCCGTCGAAACGGTCCAGGAACCCGCCATGGCCGGGCAGCAGGGAGCCCGAGTCCTTGATATGGATGCTGCGCTTCAGCATGGACTCCGCGAGGTCGCCATAGGTGCCGGCTACAGACACCACCAGGCCCAGGCCCATCCAAACTGCGGTGCCGGGGCCCTCCGGGTAGAGAAGGCTCATGACATACCCACACGCGACCGTCATGACCATGCCGCCGATGAAACCCTCCCAGGTCTTTTTGGGTGATATACGCTCAAACAGCTTGCGCCGTCCCAGCCATCGACCGGCAAAATAGGCGAAGGTGTCGTTGCTCCAGACCATAAATAATATGCCCAGGGCAAACCATTCCCCAACTTCCGGTTTGAGCGACATGTAGATGTATAATCCGAACACCGTGGGAATATAGAGCAGGCCCAGCAACATCAGTCCGGCATGCTGAAAGGGCGTTTCACGCTGAGCATAGAGTTCGATGATCAACAATACGGGTAAGAGCAGCAACAACCAATACAGATCGTCATGCGCAAAATGGGTGAGGTAGGGATGGGATATACAAAGTATGCACAATCCGGCAACGAGAGTGAATGCAGAACTGATGTAATGGTTGCGATGCATATGATGCGCGGTGGTCCTGATGAACTCAACATGCGTCAGTATACTGATCAGCGCAAATACCGCAGTGAACATCAGCGGGTCAATGAAAATACTGCCGATGATGATGGCCACTCCGACCAGGGCGGTGATGATGCGCAGGGTGAGGTTATTCATTCGGTAATGTTATAAATGATATCGAGTGCTTCTTCGGCCTGTTTGAAATGGGTATAGATCTCGAATTCAGGTGGTCGTAATTCTGCGATGTAAATATTGGCCTTTTTTTCAAAAACAACGGCGTAGATGCCGTGTTGCTGCAATTCACTTTGCAGGTAATTCGCCTGGATCCTGTCCGGTGTCGTGTAGATCAGCATCCAATCTTTTTCCATCGGGCAATGTTTGAGTGGTTCCGGCGCGTTTGAACTGCCATAGCAATAAAAATACAAAAGGCAACGCAATCAGGCTGCCCCACCAGGGTGCGGGTTCCTTCAGTGATGCATCCAGTGCGCCGGTCTGGATGAGATAATAGCCTGTTACCGTGATGAGGTTATTCAGGAAATGCGCGGTGATGGGTGCCCAGATGCTATTGCTGAAATACAGGAGGTAGCCCATCATGGCGCCTAACAGCAGCCTGGGAAAAAATCCGAAGAACTGCAGATGGATAAAGCTGAACAACAGAGCCGATATCCAAATGGCGCCATGCGCATTGCCGGTGCCGCGATAGATCGTTTGTTGCAGTACACCGCGGAACAACCATTCTTCACCCATGGCGGCAATGATGCATACCACGAGAATGTTCACGGCCAATCCGGCGGGCGTGTCTACCTGCAGGAAAAGGTCCGTTTGCAATTGTGCTCTGTCTTCCAGATCGCGCATGGTCGCTTCGAGGTCTTTGAGGGCAGCGGGTAAATGGAGGTTGGCATTCCATTCCTGAACGCCGCCGATGAAGACGCCGCTGGCCAATAATAGTATGGGTAAAAGGAGGAATTGGGGTCCTGAAGGTGCGCGGTTCAGCAGCAGATAATTTCCCGGCCGCTCCCCGCACAGATAAACAAATACCAGCGAAACCACCAGAAAGCGGCCCAGCGAGGTGATGGCCTGATAAAGTTTGAGAGCCGCCGTTTGCTCGGCATTTACCTGATCGGCCGATGTCATTGCAGACAGATCCGACACGAGGTCGAACAGGTTAACGGACGGATACAGTACCTGGATGATACCCGCACTTACATAAATGAACAGGAACTCCGTGATCAGATACACCCCCACCAGAATAAGGAGCTTCCCAACCCAAGGAATATGCCTGATACTGCCAAACATGGCCTAAAGATACATTAAGACATTGCACTTACCCCCGAACTTTCCTGTGTGATCGGGGGTTGTGGGTTGGAGGTTGGAGGTTGAAGGTTGAAGGTTGTAGGATGTGGGTTAAACACGTAGTACTTATCAAGTAAGTATCCCTCACCCTTCCTACACCACTCACCAAACACCACTCACCCACTCA
>DAIMYJ010000076.1:0-15568 GCA_036734545.1 Chitinophagales bacterium | reverse complement strand
GCCTGCCCCGAAGTGCCAAAATGCGCAGCAGAGCGGAGCATTTTTGCTACTTCGGGGCTTTCCTGCATCCGACACATGACGATCTCCACGAGCTATGTCCACTTCCACAGCATTCCCCGCAAATATGATAAAACCAATATCTCCCACCCTAGGATACCTCATTCTTCCACGGCCCCATTCACCCACTGACCCACTCACCCATTCACCCATCGGCCAATCCCGAGTTTCTCGGGACTTCGCTGCGCTTCGTTGGCTAATCGGCTAATAACCCCATATCTTTGCGGACTATGAAAAATTTCGTTGAAGAGCTGCGCTGGCGCGGGATGTTGTTTGATATGATGCCGGGCACGGAGGAGTTTTTGAACAAGGGTATGGCTGCCGGTTATATCGGCTTCGACCCTACCAGCGACTCCCTGGGCGTAGGCAATCTGGTGCAGATCATGACCCTGTTGCATTTTCAGCAATGCGGACATAAACCCATCGCCCTCGTAGGCGGGGCTACCGGTATGGTGGGCGACCCGTCGGGCAAGAGCGCTGAACGCAACCTGCTCGATGAGGCTACCCTGCAGCACAACATCGAGTCACAAAAAAAGCAGCTGGCTAAATTCCTCAACTTCGGCGAAGGTGCCAATGCGGCTGAACTGGTGAACAACTACGACTGGATGAAGGAATTCTCCTTCCTCGATTTTCTCCGCGAAGCGGGTAAGTATATCACCGTGAGCTATATGATGGCGAAAGACTCCGTGCAAACACGCCTTGAACGCGGAATTTCCTTCACCGAGTTCAGCTATCAGTTGTTGCAGGGATATGATTTCTATTACCTCTGGAAGAACCGGAGTGTGATGCTGCAAATGGGCGGCAGCGACCAGTGGGGCAATATCACCACCGGCAACGAACTCATACGCAGAAAAGGCGGCGGAGAAGCCTATGCGATCTGCACACCGCTGATCAAGAAAGCCGACGGCACCAAATTCGGTAAGACCGAAAGCGGCAATGTATGGCTCGACCCGAAGAAGACCTCACCGTATAAATTCTATCAGTTCTGGCTCAATGCGAGTGATACGGATGCTGAGACCTACATCCGCATTTTCACACTGTTCGACAGGGAAACGATAGAGAACCTCATCACCGAACATCGTGCACAACCGCATCTGCGACTGCTGCAAAAAACACTGGCCAAGGACATCACGATACGCGTACACAGCGAAGAAGATTACCACAATGCCGTGGCTGCCAGCGATATTCTGTTCGGCAAGTCTACAAAGAGCGATTTCGATAAACTGAGCGACGAACTCCTCATGGATGTGCTGGAAGGCGTGCCGCAATTTCATGTAGAAGCTTCAGCTTTTGCAAGCGGGATACCCGTGGCCGACCTGCTTACCGATAAAACGCAGATCCTGGCATCACGCGGTGAATTCAAACGCGCCATGCAGGAAAACTCACTGAGCATCAACAAGGAAAAACTCAGCAACGCCGAGCAGGTGCTGAACACCGATGCACTGATCCGCGAAAAATATCTGTTGGTGCAGCGCGGTAAGAAGAATTACTACCTGATCATTGCACAATAAGCGGCGCTGAAAAATACTGTCCGTCGCGCGTGGTGATCTTTAGAAGATAAATTCCGGGCGACCATGTCGCAGTATCGAGGATGAATTCATTCTGATTGCGTTGTCCCACCCAGCAGGGCGCTCCGCGCATATCATAGACTTCACACAGGAAGGTTGGCGTATAACGATTATCTACGGTAATGGTCACAGCTACATCCGCGGGATTCGGAAAAAGAAAGAGATCATTCTCGCCGGCATCAATATAGGTCAAGGTCACCGTATCACTTACATAGGTATCATTGCTCGCAGTTACCTTATAAGCATATTGCGTTCCGCTCTGTAAAAATTCGCTGTCGATAAAATCATAGAATTGATCATCCGTTCCCCCGCAAGCGCCGCCCACGCTGTAGATCTCCGAGAACACCATATCCTCTTCCGCGCGTTGCAGGTGCATATCAAAACACGTATTCCCAGCCGTCAGCGTCCAGTTCAGTAAAACACTGTCGCCAAACTGCACCGCCGTCAGGTCACGGAATATCCCCTGCCCCATCGTTGGCACAACACATAATACACCCAATATGAAGCTTATCGATCGCATTCGATCATGAGAAACGATGAAATAACCTGATTAGTATGATCCTTGTTCATCCGTTCGATCCGTGTGATCTGTTTTCCTGGTGTCCAACACCTTCTGCACGCCCGCCAGTTTCACATAACACTCCTCCAGTTCCTTTTCTGCCACCGAATCATAAACGATCGCACCGCCCGCATAGGCCGCGAGGAGCCGTGTATCTGCATCGTATAACAAACTGCGGATCACTACGTTGAAATCGCAGTGCCCCTCCGGTGTAAAATATCCGAAGGCCCCGGAATAAAGCCCGCGTTGATAAGGTTCCACTTCCGCTATGATCTCCATCGCCCGCACCTTGGGCGCACCGGTCATACTGCCCATCGGGAACGCCTGCCGTATCGCCCTGCACACCGGCACATCCGCGCGCAACTCTGCACTGATCGTGCTCACCAGCTGATACACCTGCGGAAAAGCATATACGCCAAACAATTCATCCACACGTATCGATCCGGGCACGGCATACGGCGTCAGGTCATTCCGCACGAGATCCACGATCATGATGTTCTCCGCCCGGTCCTTCACGCTCGACGCCAGTTCTTCCCGCAACTGCCTGTCCGCCGCCGCATCCGTATCCCGCCTGCGCGTGCCTTTGATCGGCATCGACTGCATGCGGCTGCCATCGTATCGAAAGAACCGTTCCGGACTCCCACAGATCAGATATTGTGCGCCAAAGCGGTATAACACGGAAAACGGTGCTTTGGAAACCTCGCATAAGCGGTTGAACACACTTACGGGGTCGATGTCAGCATTTTGAGCGATGAAGGGCTGACAATAATTCAACTCATAAATATCACCGTCAATGATGTGCTGCCTGATCCTCGCGACATTCGATGCATATTCGGTTTCGGTGATAAGCGGTTGCAAGCGGATAGAATTGTCAGTATTCGGCTGCGGAGGTGTTGACAGAATGGAATGATATACCTGTTCAGGCGTATCACACAAAGCACCGGGATGCACGCTGATGGTGGCTGTATTTCCCTGCACGCGAACAAGAATAGCAGGGATGAAGAAACGGAGTGCAGGCGCAGGGAAGAGTTTTTTTTCGGGGGGAGAAATGGACTCGGTCGCGGCATTCAGCTCATAACTCAGGAATCCGAATATCCAGTCGCCATGGGCATCAACGAACGCCTCCCAGTCCGCGAGTACGCGCGCTTCCTCGCCAGGGGCACATACGGCCTGCGCACCGGCAGCCAACAGGTAGTCGAAACCAGGGGCGCCATATACGGTATTACCGCAGCTATCCAACAATGCAAACTCCTCAAATCCGGCTGCATAAGCCGATAACCTGGTTCGGAAATCCGATTCGATATGGAACTCAGCAGAGATGCGCATTAGGTTCCGCGTGGGGTTTGGGCACGCAAGGTCGCACAGACGCCGAGGATCAGAGCTGGATCAGTTTATCGCGCTCGGGGCCGGCGGAAAGCATGGTGATGCGGGTCTTGAGCTGCCATTCGAGGAATTGCAGGTAATTGCGCAACTCTATCGGCAGGTCCTCCCTGGTCTTGCATCCGTCGAGTGAACTCATCCAACCCGGGAACTCTTCATACACGGGTTCGATCACAGCATCCACGATATCATAGGGCACGCGGTCAGTAACCACACCGTTGATCTTATAGCCTACACAGGCCTTGATGCGGGAAAAGGTATTCAGCACATCCACCTTGGTGATGGCGAGCTGGGTCACACCATTCAGCATGATCGTATACTTCAACGCCGGGATATCTATCCATCCGCAGCGACGCGGACGACCCGTAGTGGCGCCAAACTCATTGCCGATGCGGCGCAGTTCTTCGCCGTCGGCATCAAACAATTCTGTCGGGAACGGCCCTCCACCCACGCGGGTGCAATAGGCCTTACTGATACCGATCACTTCCTTCACCCGCTGCGGTGCCACGCCCAATCCGGTGCACACACCGGCAGTGATGGTATTGCTGGAGGTCACGAAGGGATAGGTGCCATGGTCTACATCCAGCATGGAGCCCTGTGCGCCTTCGGCCAGGATGCTCTTGCCGCTGTGCAGCGACTCATCCACCAGATATTCGGCATCTACAAAAGGCAGGGTGCGCAAAAAGGCGATGGCGTCCATCCATTCGCTCTCATTAGGCACCTCGCTGTGGTGTTCGCCATAATTGCGTAGCAGCTGGAAATGCTTGTCGCGCAGGGTATGATATTTCTGCAGGAACTCCGGTGATTCGATATCACCCACCCGGAGGCCGTTGCGGCCTGTCTTATCCATGTAGGCCGGCCCGATGCCCTTCAGCGTGGAGCCTATCTTGTCCTTGCCCTTGGAAGCCTCCGAAGCTGCGTCCAGCATCTTATGCGTAGGCAGGATCAGGTGTGCCTTGCGGGCGATCACCAGACGGTTGGTCACCTCCACACCCGCCTTGCGGAGCTTCTCCACCTCCATGCGGAAGGTGATGGGGTCTATCACCACCCCATTGCCGACTACGTTCAGACAATGCTCCAGAAAGATCCCGGAGGGTATGGTATGGAGTACGAACTTCTCGCCATTGTTGAGGATCAGCGTGTGTCCGGCATTGGGTCCACCCTGGAAACGGGCCACCACATCGTATTGCTCTGCCAGATAATCCACCACCTTGCCTTTCCCTTCATCCCCCCACTGCAGGCCTAATAAAACGTCTACGTGCATATCGCGTATTAAAGTGCGAAGGTATAGAATGGCGAGGTCTTTGGCAATACAGGCCACTGTGGAATCCTCCCGCCCGAGCCGATCGCGGAATCGAACACCCGGGGATCCGGGCCACTTACCCCTGCGGTCATTTGGATAAGCGGCAGCACCTGTTTGCCGAAAAGTTTAAAATCCTTCCGGGCATTTGCAAGTTTCAAATAAAATCTTCTACCTTTAGTTATTGTATTTTTTACAATAAGTCAAAAATCTATCTAAAACTACACGTCAAGCGGAATTCTATGATCAGAAAATTACTCAGTATTGCCGTGCTGCTGACCATCGGGCAGGCCTTGTTCGCGCAGGATCTGACCATCCGGGGGAAGGTTTCGGACGAAACCAATGCCCCTCTCCCATTTGCCTCTGTCATGGTCAAAGGCACACAAAAAGGGGCCGTTGCAGATGAATCCGGGAACTATGTACTATCTGTAACCAACAATGACAGCCTCACACTCATATTCTCGTATACCGGATACCAGAAGAAAGAGATCCTGGTGTCGGGCAGAACAAGTATCGATGTCCAGCTGACCGACATCATGCAATTGGACGACATTGTAGTGGTAGGTTACGGTACCACAAGCACCAAAGAGCTTACGGGTGCTGCCGGTAAGCTGGATGGCGGTGATGTGGAAAAAATGAACGTGGCCCGATTGGATCAGGCGCTTCAGGGACAACTTGCCGGCGTTACCATCAATACGAACTCCGGTTCACCGGGCGGCTCCTCCAGCATCCGCATACGCGGACTCTCTACTTTCGGCGACAATGATCCGCTTATCCTGGTGGATGGTGTAGTGTATGATTCAGAAGGACTGAATGCCCTGAATCCCGCCGATATCAAATCCATCAACGTGCTCAAGGACGCAACGGCAGGTATCTATGGTGTACGTGCCGCAAACGGTGTGATCATCGTTGAAACAAAGAATGGTGCTTTGAATGCCAAACCTGAGGTGGAATACACGGCCTATTATGGTATACAACAGACAGCCAAAAAGCTGGATCTGCTCAATGCTACTGAATATGCGGTCATAAAAAATGAAATGTTCGTGTTTGGCGGTCAGCCTGCCCCCTTTCCAAATACCAACCTGGGCGAGGGTACCAACTGGCAGGACACCATTTTCCAAAATGCCCCCATTCAAAGCCACAACCTGAGTCTGAGTGGTGGAACACAGAACACACGCTATTCCTTAGGCTGGGGATATTTCAACCAAAACGGTATCGTGGGTGGCGAAAAAGCGCAATTCACACGCTATAACGCCCGTGTCAACGTGAGCACTGATATGTCTTCCAGGCTTACGCTCAACTCCGTATTCCTCTATTCCAACGATGACAGGAGCGGATTACCGGAAAACGGTATCGGATCGGTATTGTACAATACGATCAACGCCTTCCCTACTGACCCGGTGGTAACGCCTGACGGTAATTACAGTTATCTGGAAGAAGTAAGCGATATCATTAATCCGGTCGCTCAAATTGAGAACACACATAATTACAGCGTTGCCAATAAATTTGTCGGTAAAGAGGAATTAGAGTATGCTTTCAATGAACAATTCACCTTCACCAACCGATTCAACTACAATTTTGCACTTGTAGACAGCAAGGTGTTCTCTCCACTCGTTTACTATGGTCCGGGCAAATATGCCAACACAGCGCTGAATGCCGATCTGGAATCACCGATGGTTGAAATTGCCGACAGTGTTTTCCTTGAACGCGGCGCTGCTGTATATGAAGATCGTTCAACCTTCACTGACCTGAACTATGAAAGTTTCTTGAACTATGACAACACCTTTAAATCGCTGCACCGCATTAAAGGAACTGCAGGTATATCCATATTTCAGCGCTCCGGTTCTGGCCTGAACGGTGTTGCCTACAACATCCCGAACAACTCCATTGACTATGCCGACATTTCGGCGAATACCGCTGAAGGTGGCCTGCTAAACAATGTGGGGTCATTTGAATTCATGGAACGACTGGTATCTGCATTCCTCAGGGCGGAATACACCTATGATTACAAGTATATGGTCTCAGCCATTGTGCGCCGTGACGGTTCCAGCAAATTCGGACCCAACAACCGTTATGGATTCTTTCCGACACTCTCCACCGGCTGGCTGATATCTGAAGAAGATTTTTATACGATCGAAGCTATTGATTTCCTGAAGCTCCGCTTGAGTTATGGTGTATCCGGCAACGACCAGATACCCAACTTTGCTTACCGCGCGTTGCTGAATGGTGAAGGCGTGTATGTATTTGATGATCTGATCATCATCGGAACTGCCATCGGACGTGGTGCCAACCCTGACCTGAAGTGGGAGACCACACGCCAATTCAATGCAGGTTTGGACATGACGATCTTCAACAAGCTGGACATCACCACGAATTACTTCATTAAAAACACTTTTGATCTGTTGTTCCAGCCGGATGTTTCAGGTTTACTGGGCACATACGGACCCGGGGGATATCCGCCGGTGGTGAACGCCGGAAATGTGTCAAACAAAGGTGTGGAACTGGAGTTAGGATACCAGGATACCTGGCTTACCCATTTGAACACAGACATCCGTTTCAATTTCACTGCCATCAACAATGAAGTGACCAGTGTCCCTGAAGGAATTGATTTCCTGCCGGGTGTTGGCTTTAGTGTAGGTGGTAGCGTGGCCACTCGCTTTGAACAGGGATTCCCGATCGGATATTTCTTCGGCTATGAAACGGCAGGCATATTCCAAACGCAGGCAGAGATCGACGCACACCCTGTAGTGCAGGAAGGTGCAGAACCCGGTGATCTGATCTTTGTTGACCAGAACGGCGACGGCGTCATCAATTTCAATGACAACTCCGACAAGACCATGATCGGCTCGCCCATTCCGGACTTCACTATGGGTTTGGCCCTGAATATCAGTTACAAGGCATTTGATCTTTCTGCCAATGTTTACGCTGCGGTGGGACAGGAAATTCTCAGAAACTTCGAACGCCTGCAACCGTATGCCAATCAATTATCTTATGTGATCGACCGTTGGACAGGCCCCGGTTCTACGAATGAACACCCGAGGGTGACCACGGAAGCAACGCGTAACACTGAATTTTCTGATTATTATGTAGAGGACGGCTCCTTCGTGCGACTGCGCAATCTGCAACTCGGCTATACACTTCCGGAATCTGTCATGCAACGCATGAAAATGGGTTCTTTCAGAGTATATGTGGCTGCGAACAATTTGATCACCCTAACCAGATACCAGGGATTCGATCCGGATCTGGGCTCCGCCGCCGTGTTAGCCTCCGGCGTTGACTTCGGGATGTATCCCCAGGCGAGAACTTATATGGTTGGTGTTAACGTTAAATTTTAAGAACATGCAAGCGAATAAAAAAATCACTTACATCTGCATTGCGCTGTTCTCCGTATTGGCCATACCGGCCTGTGAGAAATTCCTGGATCTGGACCCGCCGTATGTGCAGGATGCCGAAAACTATTTCCAGACACCGGAAGATTATTCGAATGCCCTGGTTGGCGCATACGATCTACTGCAAGGTTCATTCCTTTCTGTCTGGATCGGAGAGATCGCATCCGACAACACGATCGCCGGCGGCGAAAGCGTTACCGATACCGAAGGATTACATGAGATCGATGCCATGACGCATGGCGGCGACAACATAGAACTTCTGAACGTATGGCGCTGGAATTATACCGGTGTGGCGCGTGCCAACTACATCATGGAGTTCAAGGACAATATCGAATTTGAAGGCAAGGACAAGATCATTGCACAAGCACGTTTCCTGCGTGCATTTTACTACTTCGAATTGGTAAAATTCTTTGGCGATGTTCCACTTGTCATTGACAAACGCATTGGCGTGGATGAAGTAACGGAAATTGAACGTGCACCGCGCAGTGAGGTTTATGCACAGATCGAAGAAGACCTCTTGGCGGCTGCACCACTGCTGGATGTTATCCCGGCTACCAAGGGTGAAGCATCACAGGGTGCCGCTCTTTCACTGCTTGGCAAGGCCTACCTCTATCAGGGCAAATGGGGTGAAGCGGCCGCTACCCTTCAACAGGTGATCGACGCCGGCACCTATGGTTTGATCGAGAACTTCAATGATATGTTTACCGTGGCTAACGAAGGACACATCGAAACCATATTCGATGTTGAATACACCGGTTTGGAAGGTGGCAGCTACGGATGCCTCATTTGCCTCGAAGGAAATGCAGGTCCCGGTTTTCAGGGGATCCGCCAATATAATGGCCCGGTATACGGCGATGGAAACAGCTATAATCTGCCTACACAAAGCCTCTATGACGCTTTTGACCCGTCAGACCCGCGACGCGATGCCACCGTACTCGACATCGAGGCATTCATAGCAGCACAACCGGATCCTGAGAGCATCACCTATGCTATTGGCGCAGGTGGTCACACGGGTTATTACAACAATAAATATATCAAGCGCCAGAGCGAGATCGGTTTACCGGATAATGACCTCACCAGTCCGGTGAACTATAAAGTGATCCGCTATGCGGATGTCTTACTCATGGCAGCAGAAGCCTTATATCAAACAGGCAATACGTCAACTGCTCAGGAATACGTGAATCAGGTGCGTGAAAGGGCAGGTATGCCGGCTATCGTCCTTTCAGGTGTGGAAGACATCTGGAATGAACGTAGACTTGAATTGTCCTGCGAAGGGCATCGTTTCTTTGATCTGGTGCGCACCAATCAGGCAGCCACCTTCATTGAAGGCTTCGAGGTGAATAAAAACGAATTATTTCCTCTGCCTCAGATCGAAATAGATCTGTCCGGTGGCAACTGGGAACAAAATCCGGGCTATTAATCATTAAACCAACTATAAATACAATGCAACATTCACGCTATCTGATCCTTGCGCTGGCCGCTATCATCGGCTTGTCGTCTTGCAAAAAGGAAGAACCAACGCTGATCGATCCGCCTACCGCGGAGGACGCGCAATTTACGTATACGCCGTCAGCAGCAAATGCCAATATCATCGAATTCATGGCCTCTAATCCTGACCTGACCGCCACATGGGATTTCGGCAACGGTACAACCGGTACCGGTACCAATGTATCGGCTACCTATCCGTATGCCGGCACCTACACGGTAACCCTCACGGTGTTCAATCAGGGCGGAAGCAATTCCAGTTCACAGGACATCGTGATCGCCAATGATGACCTGTCACTGCTTGACGATCCGATCTATAACGCCTTAACCGGTGGAACCGGCGGTCCGGGCAGCAGAACATGGGTGATCGATTCTACTGTAGCAGGTCATTTGGGTGTTGGCCCTGATCCGGAAAGTGCTCTGGGAGCTGTACCTGAATGGTGGGCTGCCAACCCGATGGATAAGGCCGGCGTTGGCTTATACAACGACCGCTACGTTTTCACGTTGAACGCTTTTGAATTCGACATGATCACCAACGGCGATGTTTATGTACACAATGAACTTGCCGGTGACTTCCCGGGATCTTATGAGAACCTCACCGACTACACCGCACCCTACAGTGATCAGCTGGATGAATCCTGGACCATCACCATGGATGATGATACCACCATCACTATTTCCGGTGATGCCTTTATCGGTATGTATACCGGTGTGCAGGAATACCGCATTATCATGCTCAATGATACCGCCCTCTGGCTGCAATACAAACATCACTCAGGAGGCTTGCATTGGTACCTGAAATTGATCCCTGAAGGTTTTGTGCACAGTGGCGAGGTAGAAGAACCGAGCACTTACAGCCTGCCTTTGGATTTCGAAGGTACACCGCCTGTATTTACTGCCTTCGGCGGCAGCAGCTACGGCGTCATTGCCAACCCTGATCCTTCCGGTATCAATACCAGTGGCAATGTATTAGAAACTATTCACGGTGTTGAAACCTGGGCCGGATTGTTTGTTGACCTCACAGATGGTCTGGATTTCAGCGTAAACACCCAGATCGCCGTGAAAGTATGGGCGCCGGTTACCGGTCCGATGCGATTCAAGATCGAAGACTCCGGCGACCCGACCAACTTTATCGAGATCGACACGGATGTTACCGTTGCCAATACATGGGTGGAGGTATTTGTCGACTTCGCCGGTGCCGCATCAGGAACCTATGACCGACTGGTGTTGTTCCCCGGCTGGGGCGTGGCCAGTGCCGGAACTTTCTATCTGGATGATATCAAACAACAATAACCTATGTCCACAACGTATAACTTTCTGCGCAACGTAATGTCACCGATACTGGTGTTCGCGATCGGTATCTCCTGTGAACAGGCACCGACGGAACCGACTGTTGCCTTACCTACCGATCTCGTAACAACCATCACTGTGAATGAAGGTACTGTCGAGGTGCAGGCAACAGCCAATGATGCGAACTTCTACACCTTTCTGTTTGAGGAAGATGGTGAAACGACCACGATCGAATCGACTGATGGCTTGGCCAGTTATACGTATGCATCCGGTGGAACATATACCGTTACAACAAGAGCGCACAGCCTGTACTATGATTACATAGAAACCAATGATATGGTCGAGATTTTCCTGGAAGCCGAATGGGACGGTGGTATACCCACTACCGGCTATTCCACACCGTTGGACTACCCCGGCTATACATTGGTTTGGCATGATGAATTTGAGGGAACATCCCTCTCTGCCGACTGGGTGTATGATATCGGCACAGGCGTTTCCGGCTGGGGAAATAATGAACTGCAATATTACCGCGCTGAAAACACCGAGGTGACCGACGGTATGCTGATCATTACTGCAAAAGAGGAAAACTTCGGCGGGAGAAACTACACTTCCAGCAGGATCAAAACACAGGGGAAGCAAGCCTTTCAAAAGGGGCGTATCGACATTCGTGCGGCTTTGCCCTATGGACAAGGCATATGGCCGGCTCTCTGGATGCTCGGCGAGAATTTCCCGACCGTGGGCTGGCCTTCCTGTGGTGAGATAGATATCATGGAATTGATCGGCGGTGAAGGATATAACGACCGAACCGTTCACGGCACCATACACTGGAGCAATGCAGGGACGCATGCCTCCTACAGCGGAAGCAATTCACTGGCCTCCGGGAAATATGCCGAAGAGTTTCATGTGTTCTCCATTATCTGGGACGATAACACCATCAAATGGCTGCGCGACGATATTCAGTACCATGTCGCCGACATCACGCCCGCTGAGCTCAGTGAGTTCCACAACGAATTCTTCTTCATCTTCAACATCGCCGTAGGCGGCAACTGGCCGGGCAGTCCAAATGCCTCTACAGTATTTCCGCAGAAAATGGCTGTTGACTATGTGCGGGTGTTTCAGTGAAACTGAGTGCACTTGAGTGATCATTCCTAAATAACAAAAGCCGGCCGGGCATTCCATAAGGAAAATACGGCCGGCTTTTTCCTTTACCTGTGGTTCAATATACGCGCCTGCATCGGGGTGAAGCCTGTAACCTGTCAGCCCACCCTATCCGGAATACCGCCGTATCTTCTCCATCTTTCGCCGAATTGCCGAGATGCGTGCATCTTGATCAGGTTGTGTATAGTTGAATATTTAAATCCGATGGTGGTTTAGCAGAGGTATCCCGGACAGGCAAATGTACACCACCACGGGTATGTAGTTATGCTATATATCGATTCTAACATATTCGGAGCCAGACGCCGATCGTCAAAATACTTGAGATGCGTCGGATAACGGGATGCGAAAGTGGTCAGGAACCAGCACGGGCATGATCGACAAAGTACATGTCTATCTCCCCTTTGTTCTTCGCAGCTACTTTGCCTCTGTATATGCAGTTGAATACATCCTTTACGTGTGCGTAGGTCTCACCGCTAATGTTCACCTTGCCTACCTCACCGGAAGATTCAATACGGGAGGCGATATTCACCGTGTCGCCCCAGATATCATAAGCGAATTTCTTCACGCCCACAATACCGGCTACTACAGGTCCTGTATGCACACCGATGCGGATCTCAAATATCGGTTTTCCTTCCTGCCGGCGAACCTCCATATGGTGTTGCATGAACGCCTGTATCTCCAGTGCGGCGCTTACCACATCGTACGCATGTGTGGTATTCGCCACCGGCAGTCCGCCCGCACACATATACGCGTCACCGATGGTCTTGATCTTCTCTATATTGTGCCGCTCGATGATGTCATCAAATGCTTTGAAACAGTAATGGATCTCACTGACCAACTCCTTTGGAGTGAGTTTCTCTGCGATCTGGGTAAACCCTTTGAAATCGGTGAACATGACCGTGACCGTATCAAACAGTCTGGCATCCGCTTCGCCTTTCTCTTTTAATTCATCTGCTACCTCCTGTGGCAAAATGTTCAGCAACAACTGATCACTGCGCTTTCTGGCCACGGCGATCTTATTGCGCTGCCGGTATACCACCAATAAAAAGATCAGTGAACCGGCCAGTCCTGCCAGAATGAAATTCCGGATGTTGCGCTGCTGAATATCTTTCTTTTCCTGTTCAGCCTTAGCGATCGCTTCCTTCTTATCGTATTCCAGCTGCATGACGGCCTGCATCGTGCCTTTCAGATTGGCGGCACTGCTCACGCTATCGCGGGCAATGATATACTGTCGGTAATTGAAATACGCATCCTTCCAGTCCCCGCGCAAACTGTCCAGCGATTGCAACCCACGGTAATATCCTTCCAACACCTCAGCGTCTTCCAGATCCTTCGTACATGCAGCCGACTTATCAATATACAGCTGCGCCATTTGCTTATTACCCACTGCAATATAAAAAGAGGACACCTCATTATAGAACATGGCCAACTGCCTATTATTGGATACCTCGCGATAGTATTCCTCGGCTTTCAAATAATTATTTATGACAGAATCCGGCATGCCTAAGACCCGGTAGACCTTTGCAATATTTGCGTAACCATAGGCGATCGGTAAAACGCCAAATGACCTTCCACCAACCTCAACTGCCTGACGAAAATTCTGAATGGCCTTGTCATAGTCCCGGGTTTCTACATACACCTGACCAATAGAAATATAGTTCAGCGCCCCATTCTCGAAATCGCCTTTTTTTTCCAGGATCTCACCTGCGCTCCTAAAAGAGTTCAGTGCATCCTCATACTTGCCCATCCGCACATAGAGGTCAGCCAGATTGGATGCAGCTATGGACACCCCGTATTCGTTACCCGCAGCCTCAAAAAATTTGAGTGCCTGATAATTTGCATTCGCACCTTCCGGACTGTTTCCCAACTGTTCATACACAAATGCCAGCAGTAAGTAAGTACCTGCCTGACCCTCCGCATCATCCATTTCTGCATACATCTGCAGGCTAAGATTGCAGCTGGCTAAAGCATCGGCAAAAAGACTTTGATCCACATAATCCTGGGCAATTCTTGCATACATCCCCGCAATTCTTTTTTTGTCACCAAGGTCCTTGAAGTACTCCAGAGCCTGTTGATCATAATGCAGGGCCGTTTTGAAATCAGCCGAACGCCAGTATAATATACCCAGGGAGTAATAGAGATCTGCTGATCGCTCCGTTGACTTCACCTCTTTGGCTAAAGCCAATGCATCGTCTATATAAGGCATGGCCTTAGAAGGAGCATCGATATAATACACCTGCATCAGTTGCACATACAGATCCAGTTTTTCAGCCTTGTCACGAGTCGCCGATATCCTGTTCAGCAGGCTGTCCCCTAACTTTTCCATAGCAGGATCTTGTCCGCTCGCCGGCAGGCACAGTAAGATCAATAACGTCATCAGCCAGAATGATCTCGCAGGTCGGAACCGGGGGCGTGTGAGTGCGGGCATGCAGGGTTCAAATGTGGCAGGTGTGGTGATATGGGAATATGACCACCCCCGCTTACTGTTGAACTATGAAGATACATATTTTTGGAAAGGAAAACTATCCGGCTGCTTACTCCACCAGGCGCAAAAAATACTCCCTGACCTTGTTCTGTCCATCCAGAGCGGTGGCTTCCACGTGGTATCCGTTCTTTTTGACCTTCGTGATATGCACGATCATATCCGGGTTTACCGCATTCGATCCCACGGCTTCCCAGAAGGCAGTATTACCATCCTTGAAACTGAGACGATAGGTGCAGTCGTCAGTCCACGTTACGCGCAGTGTGACCTCAATGGGTCCCATCCTTTCGATCTGAAGGGAATCATTCCTGTTGACAACTGATATGAATTCTCCATTATCTTCTGTCTGAAAGGTGCCTGTGCGAAACTGCTGACAATCGTTCTGAGAAAATGCGATCATTGACATCAGACAAAAGAGGCTGCAACTGAGGAGGTGACGAATAGGCATAGCGGGAGGTTATAAGGATGAAGATACGGCGTTTATCCATGGGTAACATTCCCCGGCTCCGCCGGCAGGCTAGCGACCACATTGCAGCCTGAGAGATGTGCCTGCTCACAGCGCGGATTCAACGCGACCGTGCCACCCGCAGTTCATGGCCGAGGAGCAGGAGTACAAGTGCCATTTCTCCCACAAAATACAACCAACCAATCGGTTCCATAACGGCCGCATGGCGCACCAGGACCGATCCGGTGAACAGGCGGCGATCAGCTGTTGGGTGGGTAAAAGATTCGAAGATTTGAAGGTCCGAAGGTCCGAAGATTCGAAGGCTTGAAGATTTGAAGGTCCGAAGATTCGAAGTATAGCATAGAAAACCGCACCGTAGTAACTTGCACAGTTAAACCTCTCTCACTACTCACTACTCACTACTCACTACTCACTACTCACTACTCACTACTCAC
>DAIMYJ010000075.1:4372-15721 GCA_036734545.1 Chitinophagales bacterium | reverse complement strand
AGCATCACCACCGTCCAAATACGACCGGTACGGCTGGTCATATTATTTCAGGATCTCCCAGAACTCCTTGGCACTCAACCAGTATTTTCCTTCCCAGAGGAAAGCAATGACACCCCATACCAGGAACAGGAAGGGAGCCAAAATACTGATCACCATCGGCTTCAGCTCATACTTCAGGTGCATGAACTCACTCATGATATAATACGCCTTGGCGGCACTGAGTACCACGAAGAGAATATTCAAGAATGTCTTGGGGCTTTCATGCATATAGTTGTAATGCACGAGTGCAGCAGCGATCTCGACGATGGTAACAATGGCGAGGATACCGCACACGCGCCATACGCGTGTTCTTGATTCTTCCCTGCTAAGATTTGACATATATGTAAAAGCTTTGCTTGTTTTAGAATAAATAGAATGCGAGGAACACGTAAACCCAAACCAGATCCACAAAGTGCCAGTATAAACCGAGTTTTTCGATCATCTCGTAGTGACCGCGACGATCAAATACTCCGCGATAGGTTTGAATGAAAGCCCATGAATTCAGCAGCACCCCAACACTCACGTGGAAACCGTGGAAACCGGTGATCAGGAAGAAGAGTGCTCCGAAGGAAGAGGCACCGAAAGGGTTGCTGTTCGGGAGCATACCTTCATGGATCAGGTGCGTCCATTCCCATGCCTGACTGAGCACGAAGGTAAGACCACCCAAAATGGTGAGGGCCATCCACTTCAACACGCCGGCACGATTCATATAATGACCTTCCTGGACGGCGCGAACCATGGTCACAGAACTGAGGATCAGCGTGAACGTCATGAAGGTTACGAACACGAGCGGTGCGTGATGGAATCCCGGACCTGCATTGAACACTTCATTCGGATCCGGCCATGACATTGGGTTTGCCGGGTCATGTTTAGGCTGGCTCGAGCGGATAGCGCCATAAGAGATCAACAGGCCGGCGAAGGTAAACGTATCGCTGATGAGGAAGTACCACATCATGATCTTACCGTAACTCACCCTGAACGGGGAGTCACCACCGGACCATAATTCCTTTGCATTGGTTGTTGCTACTGCTTCCAAGATAATCAGGTTTTTATCTGTTTAATAAAAAGAAAAAATACAAATACACCCACAAGAAATCGATAAAATGCCAGAAGGTGGCCATCACCTCTACATTGATACGATATTGTGGCATACGGGATACATCTGCTGTGTTGAAGCGGGTAAATGACTTCACCGCAAAGACCAGCAATGCGATCACACCGCCTACCACATGTAAAAAGTGGCTGCCGGAGATCACATAAACGAAACTACCTGCCACATTGCCCTTCAACGACACCCCTGCATCCACCAGTGTATTCCAGCCCTGCACCTGCATGACCAGAAAAGCTGCGCCCAGCAGAAATGTGAGCACCATGAATCCGCGATACAGTTGCAGTCGCTGTTTTGCAAATGCCAGATATGCGGCATGCATGCAGATACTGCTGGCAACGATCACGATCGTACTGGTCGTGAAGATCTGCGGGAGAATGATCTCCTGCCAGGTTTTGGTATCCGCCTTTTTCACCACATAGGCGCTGGTAAATGCAGCAAACACCATCACCATAGAAACGATGCCAATCCACATATTGAATTTATATGGATGGACGATGAATCTTTTATGTATGGATAATGCCATGTATACTTTCTACTTATAATTTGTCAACCAGCAGTGCGATCATCACCACCGGGAGATATAAAAATGAACCAAACATTAAACTGCGGGCAGCCCGGGTATCGCAGGTGCGATATAATTGAACCGCCTGGTATAAAAAGATCAAGCCACAGATCAGAACAATGATCGCGGATATCCATCCGGTATAACCCAGCACGAACATCAACAGGCTCACCGGAACCAGCAATGCTGCGTAGATCACCACATGGATGGCCGATGCGCGGGTCTTTCCCTGCACTGATGGCAACAAATGAAATCCTGCCTTCGCATAATCTTCACAAGCTACCCAGGCGATACTCCAGAAATGGGGGAATTGCCATACGAACTGAATGCAGAATAATAATAGCGCGATATCTGTGATGTTACCGGTTGCCGCTGCTCCACCGATCAGGGTTGGCATGGCACCTGGGAAGGCGCCAACGAACACGGCTACCGATGAAACGCGCTTCATCGGCGTATACATGAAGGCGTAACTGATCAGTGAAAGAGCACCCAATAAGGCGCTGAGGCTGTTGAACTGCCACCAGAGCAGGGCGATGCCTGCAAATGCCATCAGGCCGGCAGCGAATATCGCTTCCGTGTGTTGCATACGACCGGCCGCCAGAGGCCTGTCGGCGGTGCGTGTCATCAGCTGATCGGTTTCCGATTCAATGATCTGATTGATCGCATTGGATGCTGCGGTGATCAAAAAACCACCCAGCACAAACAAAAGAAATGATTCCTGCGCGCCTCCGCTGAACAAATAGCTGATACCGGCACTGAACACAACGATAAAGCTCAAACGGAACTTCACCAGCATGTGATAGTCCTTCAGCTTAGCCGCCAGCACTTTGCCGAAACCGGCACCGGATATGGAGGAATTACTGCGCATGAATACTATCAGGAATGATGCGTCTCTTTTTGAATGATATCACTGTCGTGCTCATCACCATGCTCACCGTGCTCGATCTCATATTGGCTGAGCGGCTCCGTTTGCGGTATGAAATCACGACCATGTTTGCTATAGTCATAAGGCCAGCGGTGTACTTCCGGAATGTCGCCTTCCCAGTTTCCGTGACCCGGACGCAGGGGTGTGGTCCATTCCAGTGTGGTAGCACCATACGGGTTAGCCTCACGCATTTTTCTGCCGAAGAAGATGCTGTAGAAGAAGTTGAACACAAACAATAACTGCAGGGCGAAAGAAATGATCGCCATAGTTGAAATGAACATATTCAGTTCTTCAAAGCCGCTGAAGGTCTCAAAACCACTGTGGGTATAATAACGACGCGGCAGCGCGATCTCAAAGTGCATCGGGAAGAAAATGAGGTAAGCGGCTACCAGTGTTCCCCAGAAGTGAATATAACCCAAGGTCTGATTCATGTAGCGGCCGAACATTTTCGGGAACCAGTGATAAACACCGGCGAACATTCCAAAGAATGCCGCAACACCCATTACCAGGTGGAAGTGTGCCACAACGAAATAGGTATCGTGCAAACGAATATCGATAGAAGAGTTACCGAGGAAAATACCGGTAAGACCTCCGGAGATGAAGAGTGAAACAAATCCGATCGCAAACAGCATCTGCGGATTGAGTCGGATATCCCCTTTCCAAAGTGTCGTCAGCCAGTTGAACACTTTAATGGCCGAAGGCACCGCGATGATCAGGGTAAAGATCACGAAAATAGAACCGATGAATGGGTTCATACCGGTCATGAACATGTGGTGGGCCCAAACGATGAAGGACAGCACCGTGATCGCCAGCAGTGAATAGATCATTGCCGTGTAGCCGAAGATCGGCTTGCGTGAATGCACCGACAGGATCTCAGAAACCATACCCATCGCAGGCAGGATGATGATATATACCTCCGGGTGCCCCAGGAACCAGAACAAGTGCTGATACAGGATCGGGCTACCACCGGCATTGGCCAGCGGCTCACCGGCGAGGTTGATCGCATCGAGATAGAAACTGGTACCGAGGTTACGGTCAAATAAAAGCAGGATAGCTGCAGACAGCAGTACGGGGAATGACAATACACCGATCACGGCTGTCAGGAAGAATGCCCATATCGGCAAAGGCAGTCGGAACATCTTCATGCCCTTGGTGCGGAGGTTGATCACGGTAGTGATATAGTTCAAGCCACCGAGCAGCGCGGATACGATGAACAATGCCATCGACACCAGCCAGTAATCCACACCGAGTACGCTTCCGGATGCTGCATCATGCAGCGCGTTCAGTGGCGGATAGGCCGTCCAACCGCCGGAAGCCGGACCTGTTGCCAGGAAGAAGGATACGAACATCACAACACTGGACAGGAAGAAGAACCAATAGGATAACATATTGATGAATCCGGATGCCATATCACGGGCACCCACCATCAGCGGGATCAGGAAGTTGGAGAACGTTCCGCTGAGTCCGGCCGTCAATACAAAGAACACAAGAATGGTTCCGTGCATGGTGATGAGCGCGTTGTAAAACTCAGGAGCGATCTGTCCTTCCTCAGTGATCCATTTACCGAGGAACGGTTTCATCCAGGTAAGGTCAGCATCGGGGTATCCAAGTTGGATACGGAATAACACCGAAAGCAAACCGCCTACAATAGCCCAGAAGATACCGGTGATCAGGAACTGCTTAGCGATGGTCTTATGATCCTCGCTGAAGATATATTTCCTGATGAATCCAGGCTCATGATGATGATCATGGCCGTGGTGGTCATGTCCGTGGGCGTGGGTTTCAACGTGATGTGTCATTGTTGAATTTTCTGCTGACATACCTATTACTGTTTTAAACTGTAGAATTAATTTTTAGAGATCAGGATGGTGTCGGCCGGTGCTGCAGGTGCGGCATCAGCGGCAGGTGCGGCGGCCGGAACAGGGGCGAATTTGGTGAATCCGTTCTCCAGTTTCAGCGAAGCAGCTACCTGACTCCACTTGCTGGGCTGCGCGGCGATCCATGCCTCGTATTCTTCAGGGCTATCCACCACTAAAGTGTACTTCATGGCACTGTGACCGGTTCCGCACAACTCGGCGCAGGCGATCTCATAATTGAATTTTTCATACCGCGGCTTATCATCACCTTCCTCGATCACCTGCCATGCGGGATTATTCGCCATTTCCTTGCGCTTATCTGCAGTGGTGATGAAGGGTGTGAACTTGAAGGAAGTGGGCATACCGGGTACGGCGTCCATCTTCACATCCATATGCGGGATGTAGAAATTGTGCAACACATCGAGTGCAACGATCTTCACAAATACCTGATTGTTAACCGGTACGTGGATCTCACTGGGCATCGGGTCATCATAGCCCCAGGTGAACTCATCGGCATGTGCGGCGATATATTCCTCAGTATATTTCTTATTGATACGCTCCAGCGCTTTCTCGCGGATCTCGATCTTGCCGGGTATCTTGGCGAGTTCCTTTTCTACGAGTGCGAGGCTATCCTTTACTTCAGTTACGCGGTATTTATTCGGAGAACCGCTGATGATATCATTATAGCGTGCAATGATCGTTTGGATCTCCTTCTCACGTTCCTGCAATTTCTCGATCTCACCTTTGAAATTCAGTTTTTGACTGCCGGCGAGGGTGATCTTTCTGTGTTCGATCCATTCGCGGGTAACGATACCCAGCGGGTTATCGGCACAGATCAGGTCGTTGTCGCGGGGGCCGAGTTGACCATCAGCACCGGGGTAGCGGCTGCTCCAGAAGAACTGCTGACCGGTAACTTCGATCACCGTAGCATCTTCATTCGGCTCGCCCATGATATCGGTCCAGGCCTGCAATCCAAACACCACGAGTCCGGTCAGTACTACCGTAGGAACGATGGTCCAGATGAATTCCAGTTTATTGCTGTGCGCAAAGTGGATCGCCTCATTACCCGGACGACTGCGGTAGCGCCATGCGAACCAGAACAGCAGAACATTGGTGATCACGAACACGATACCAGTCACCCATAGCGTGATAACGAACATTTTGTGAATGGTCTGTGCGTTATCGGATGAGTGGTGATCCACCATGCGATCGTTGTAGAGCGGGAAGCAGTAAAAGAACCCGATCAAACCCAATACCATGAATATCATGCCCAACATGGCATGGAAGCGGGTCGTTTCCACTGTGGTGTGTTCACCACCACGTAACTGCCCAACTAGGTCGAGTGTTCTTGTTACCTGGAACAAGACCACAACGATCATTACAATTGCAATAAATATCAACCAACCGGTAGCCATTGTGTCAATTTATGTTTAGATATGATGGTCAAGACTTTCCCTATACATCGGGTGTTTTTCAGGAATAAGCGCTGCTTTGGTAAGCTCGCGGAACACTACAAAGAGGAATCCGCCGGCGAACGCCACGAACATGCCGATCTCGAGCAATCCGAAGCCCCAATCATCGCCCAGTGTAGCCGGCGTGATCATCATGTAGAAGTCAAGCCAGTGGGTGAGGATCAAACCTGCAGCCACGATGGTCAGAACGGTCATATTCCTCTTGGCATCGCGACGCATGAGGGTCAGGAAAGGGAACAGGAAGTTCAACAGCAGGTTTGCATAGAACAATCCGCGGTAATCGGTGCGGGCGCGATCCAGCCACCAACGTGTTTCTTCCGGAATATTGCCGTACCAATACAGCATGAACTGGCTGAACCAGAGGTAGGTCCAGAACACACTGAAACCGAAGGCATATTTACCAAGGTCATGGAGGTGGTTCTCATTGAGCTGAGGCATATGGCCCTGGCGCTTGAGATAGATCAGGATCAATATCGTAGTACAAATAGATGCTATGAACAGAGAGATAAAGTTATACCATCCGAAAAGTGTGCTATACCAGTGCGGGTCGAGCGACATCACCCAGTCCCAGGTCATGGTTGAACTGGTAACGGCCCAGATGATCAGGAACACGGCAGCCCATGTGCGGGTCTTTTGATACCAGGCCTGTGTGCCGTCGAGGTCTTCGCGGAGGCTGTAACGGCGCAGCACGATCGCTACCCATACCCAGAGGATCAGATATGCCAGTGAGCGAATGGTCCAGAAAGGCTTATTCAGGTAAGCGCTCTTACCATCGATCAGTCTGTCGTAGTGCGGATTCTCCACCATACCGTTTTCGTTGGCAACGGGTTCAACATGTGCGGTAGTGTGTTCGGCAGCATGTGCATCATCGTGATGCGCAGCTTCCGGTGTTTGGTGATACTGGAAGTCCTGCCAGGTGCGGTTGTAATCTTTACCATGACCACCGTGGCCGGCACCATGTTCAGCTTCATATTCCTTCAACTCATCCAGGGTCACTTCTTTATGTGTAACGAAGTCGTCGGTCCAGTGTTCGTACAAATGATGATATCCTGCCCAAATTCCCACGATCACCACGAGCATCAGGATCGCTCCATACAGAGAGAACTGGCTGATGGCTTCGGGGATCCGTTTTACGGTAATATGCCATCCGGCCATGGCGATCTGGTGTGCAGCCAGAAAGAATACGGCCAGAACGGAAATACCCAGGAAGAATATGGTATTGTGCAGGTAGTTGGACCAGAACCTGTCCATAGAGGTTCCGGTAACCATACCGATCACCACGAGCACTACGCCGATCACGAGCATACCCAGGAACAGGTTCCTCAATTTGGACGTAAATTCAAAATTATTTGAGCCGTTCATGCTTATCTGATTTCCGATGAATATTGCGATAGTGGTTTATAAAGATTATTGAGCAGTTGCTGCATCGGCTGCAACGGCAGGTGCTCCCTGCGCTGCGGCGTAATCAGCCTGCAATTTTTTCACATAGGTGATCACTTTCCAGCGCTCCTCCTTTGACAGTGCATAGGCATACGGCTGCATGGCGTTACGGCCATAGGTTACTGAATGGAACATGGTTCCTTCGGTCATGGCCATATACATGGGATCAAAATACGATGGCGGAGCGGCAGTATATTTTCCTTCCGTTACGATATATCCTTTGCCATCACCTGCAGGTCCGTGGCAGATACCGCAATAGATATCATAGTAATGCTTGCCCTCAGCAACCACTTTGGCATCCTGAATACTGAAAGGATTCTTATTGGCAGTGGCAGCAAGTATATAACCTTCCGGAGTATTGGGAATGGTGTATGGCAAATTGAGTGCACGTGACAGGCTATCAGCCTTTTCACCGGAAATAGCGTTGCCTACATAAGGAACGGTATTGCCTACCGGCGATAAAGCCGACATATTGTTTGGCATTTCCGGGTGGAGGGCATAAGGCTCATAGGCGCGGGAATAGTTCATATCCCACGTGTAGGAGTCGCCCGGGTAATTTCCGCCGGCTTTCTTACAGGAGGTGAGTGTCGCAGGGATCATCGCTGCGGCAGCCAACACAAACAGAAAGGTATTTTTCACCATTGGTAGTGATTTTCT
Organism: Chitinophagales bacterium; assembly: GCA_036734545.1. GTDB lineage: Bacteria > Bacteroidota > Bacteroidia > Chitinophagales > BACL12 > UBA7236. Next base: position 7,659 of record DAIMYJ010000075.1, on the reverse strand, counting down.
CTATTAAAGTTCTTTTTCATGAATTTCCACAGCTCCGCTTTCTGACAACACCTTGCGGATCTCTGCTTTTTTAGCATCGGTAGTATGCTCATCGATCTCGAAGGTCATGGCGAACATGTGGCAGGTTGTGCGCTCATCCACGATCTCAGCTTTCATACCGGGTGCCAGACGGTTCAGATAGAGGTAGGTCAGGAACATACCCACTGAAGCAAACAATACGGTAAGCTCGAAGGTGATCGGGATCCACGATGGCAGTGACAAATACGGTTTACCGCCGTAGTTGATCGGATAGTTATTAGTGGTGATCCACAGGATGAATGTCAGCGCCGTAAGCGTACCGGTTGCACCAAAGATGAAACCTGCACTGTGCAGTTTTGTCATGCGCAATCCCATGGCATCATCGAGTCCGTGTACCGGGAACGGCGTATAACAATCGTGTATCTTAAGGCCTTCTGCCCGAACTTTTTTTACGGCTTTGATAAGGATCTCCTCATCTTCATACAAGCCGTACATGATCTTTTTCGTGGACATGTGTAACCTATGTTTAGTTATTGGTTGTTCAATTAATGGTGGTTGTGATCGTCATGTTTTACTACGGCATTCGGACCGGTATATTGGTCGCCGGCGGTCTTCAGGATGGATTTCACCTCTGCCACAGCGATCACCGGAGCAACCTTGGCGAAGATGAGGAACAATGTCATGAAGAAGCCGATAGTGCCTATATAGATGAACATCTCAACGTATGTCGGATAATACATGGTCCAGCTCGACACGATGAAGTCGCGGTGGATGGAGGTAACGATGATCACGAAACGCTCGAACCACATACCCACGTTGATGAAGATGGACATGAAGAAGGTGAACACCACGCTGCGACGGAGTTTGCGGATCCAGAAGAGCTGCGGTGAAACCACGTTACAGGTCATCATACCCCAGTAGCTCCACCAGTAGGGACCCATTGAGCGGTTGATGAAGGCATATTGTTCATACTGGTTCTGTGAATACCAGGCGGTGAACAACTCCGTGATATAGGCCACACCCACGATCGAACCGGTGAGGATGATGATCTTATTCATCGATTCGATATGGCTGAGGGTAATATATTCTTCCAGGTTAAATACTTTGCGCACCACGAGCATCAGCGTAAGCACCATCGCAAATCCGGAGAAGATAGCACCGGCAACGAAGTAGGGCGGGAAGATGGTGGTGTGCCATCCGGGGATCACCGAGGTGGCGAAGTCGAAGGATACGATCGTGTGTACTGACAATACCAGCGGGGTAGAGAGACCGGCAAGCACGAGTGAGATAGACTCGAAACGCTGCCAGTTCTTGGCAGTACCTTTCCAACCGAAGCAGAAGATATTGTACATCTTCTTGGTGAAGGCTGATTTGGCGCGGTCGCGGATCAGGGCCAGGTCAGGGATCAGACCGGTATACCAGAACACCAGTGAAACGGTGAAGTAGGTAGAGATCGCGAATACGTCCCACAACAGCGGTGAGTTAAAGTTCACCCATACCGGACCACGTGTGTTCGGATAAGGGAAGATGAAGAAGGCCAGCCATACACGACCCATGTGGATGATCGGGAACAGACCGGCACAGATCACCGCAAAGATGGTCATAGCCTCTGCCGAGCGGTTCACCCCTGTCCTCCACTTCTGTCTGAAGAGCAGCAGGATCGCGGAGATCAGCGTTCCGGCGTGACCGATACCGATCCACCAAACGAAGTTGGTGATATCCCAGGCCCAACCAACTGTTTTGTTTAATCCCCACAGACCGATACCATACGTGATGGTGAGTCCGATCATCACAAATCCGTTGATGGCCAGCAGTCCGGAAAGCGTGGTGGCAATGAACCATGCTTTGCTCGGCTTAGCCTCTACCGGTGCACAGATATCATCGGATATCTGCTTGTAGGTCTTATGACCCTGTATAAGCGGTTCCCTTAAAGGTGATACGAACATAACTGCTTAGGTGGTTGATTATTTATAATTATAAAGGTCCATGATATCCAAAGCCTGATCTGCTTTCACATCGGCTTTTTCCTTGTTCCTTACTTTCGTCTTATAGGTTACGGATGGCAGCCAGTGGAATTCTTCGAGAATACCAAAGGTGCGGTCATCCATAGCTTCCTTGGTGAGCATGCTGTGCTCATCGTAGTTGTTTCCGAATACGATGGCATCGGCAGGACATCCGCTCTGACAAGCCGTGCGGATCTCGCCGTCGGCCAGTTCACGACCTGCTTTCTTGGCCGTGAGTTTGGCATCCTGGATACGCTGCACGCAGAAGGAGCATTTTTCGATCACACCGCGTGAACGCACGGTAACATCCGGGTTCAGCACGAGGCGGGTAAGATCTTCGAACAATCCGCGTTCTTCCGTTCCCTGAGGATCGTTCATGGTGCCGAAAGTATCGGAAGCACCGTAGTCGAACCAGTTGAAACGACGTACTTTATACGGACAGTTGTTGGCACAGTAGCGGGTACCGATACAGCGGTTGTAAGCCATCTGGTTGAAACCTTCAGAGCTGTGGTTGGTAGCACCCACCGGACAAACGTTCTCGCAAGGTGCATTCTCGCAATGCTGACACAGCATCGGCTGATACAACACCTCCGGATTTTCCGGATCACCGGCATAGTAGCGGTCGATACGCATCCAGTGCATTTCGTGCGCACGGATCACTTCGTTCTTACCTACTACCGGGATATTGTTCTCGGCATTACAAGCCACCACGCAGGCGCCGCAGCCGATACAGGAGTTGAGGTCGATGCTCATACCCCAGTTGAAACCGTTCTTCTTACCGAAGTAATCCGGATAGAAGGTGATACCGTTCCAGGCCAGGGCCTCTTCACGGTCTTCGTTACCGGCTTTCGGATTATGCTTATACTCTTCGAGTGTAGTTTCTTTCACGATCCGACGCGGAGCGATACCGTCGTTGATGCTGAAGTGAGTCTGGGTTTGTGCCAGTTTCACATTCTCGCCCAGCTTGCTCACAGCAGCGCCGGCAGCCATATAGCTTACACATTCGCCTTTGGCATCGAGCATCGGATACACATTCACACCCACACCTGCACCACCTTTACCGATGGCTGTGCGGCCGTAACCGAGGGCTACGGAAACTGAACCGTATGCCTGACCGGGCTGAATGGCCACCGGAAGTTTCACTTCTTTGCCATTCACGCTCAGCGTCACCATGTCACCGTGCATCAGGTCATTCTCCTTTGCCCAGTTGGGTGATACGTTGAGGTAGTTATCCCAGGTGATCTTAGAGATCGGATCCGGTAATTC